>NZ_JBJMAB010000018.1:0-154776 GCF_045799175.1 Streptomyces sp. VTCC 41912 | reverse complement strand
CGTAAAGCGCAGCAGTCCTGCACACCACCCCCGCAGGCCCGTCACCGCACCCAACAGCCCCGCGCAGCGGACAACGCCCGCGCCGCAGGCGCAACGGCGAGACGCCCCACGGCGGGACGGCCGACCACGTGGGAAGAAGCCCCGCGCAGCGGACAAGGCCCCGCGCCGTCAGGCGCAAAACCGCAACCCGCACGGCGGGACGGCCGACCACGTGGGAAGAGAAGCCCAACGCAGTGCCTAGGTGTTGAGGTCCGCCAAGACGCGTAGCGTTGCTGGGTCGGGTGCGGTCACCAGCAGGTCGGTGACGGGTCCGGCGCGCCACAACTCCAGGCGTTCGGCGATCCGTTCGCGGGGGCCGACCAGGGAGATCTCGTCGGCGAAGGCGTCGGGGACGGCCAGTACGGCCTCTTCTTTGCGGCCTTCGAGGAAGAGGCGCTGTACGCGTCGGGCCTCTTCCTCGAATCCCATCCGTGCCATCAGGTCGGCGTGGAAGTTCTTCGCGGCGTGGCCCATCCCCCCGATGTAGAAGCCGAGCATCGCTTTGACCGGCATGAGTCCTTCGGCGACGTCGTCGCAGACCACGGCGCGTGTCATGGGGGCGATCAGGAAGCCGTCGGGGGCGTCGGCGAGCGGTTCGCGGTAGACCTCGGGGCGGGTGGGCGACCAGTACAGCGGGAGCCAGCCGTCCGCGATGCGGGTGGTCTGGGCGATGTTGCGGGGGCCTTCCGCGCCCAGCAGGACGGGCAGGTCGGCCCGTAGGGGGTGGGTGATGGGCTTCAGTGGCTTGCCGAGGCCGGTGCCGTCCGGCCCCTGGTAGGGCAGTGGGTGGAAGCGGCCGTCGACGGTCACCGGGCCTTCGCGGGCCAGGACTTGGCGGATGGCGGCCACGTACTCGCGGGTGGCCGTCAGGGGGCTTTTGGGGAACGGCCGGCCGTACCAGCCCTCGACGACCTGCGGCCCGGACAGTCCCAGGCCGAGCAGCATCCGGCCGCCGGAGAGGTGGTCGAGGGTGAGGGCGTGCATCGCGGTGGCGGTGGGGGTGCGGGCGGCCATCTGGGCGATGCCGGTGCCCAGTTTGATCCGGGAGGTGTGTGCCGCGATCCAGGTGAGTGCGGTGAACGCGTCGGAGCCCCAGGCTTCCGCGGTCCATACCGAGTCGTAGCCCAGCCGCTCGGCCTCGCGGGCGAGTTCGAGGTGCCGGGGGTCGGGGCCGCGGCCCCAGTAGCCGAGTGCCAGACCGAGTCGCATGGCTCCGCCCCTCCGTCGACGACCGGTTGCCGTCCGGTGTGATTGATCGTCAGGTCGCTGGTCCGCGCACTGTACGGTGCCGTCGCGGACATGGCAACGGCCCCCCGCCCGGGAGGGCGAGGGGCCGGAGTGGCCGGGTGGGCCGCGGCGGGACCGTGTCAGGCGGCGGCGTCAGCCGCGCTGGATGCCGGTGGTGTCCTGGAGGATGCCGCGCCGACCGTCCTGGGTCTGCGCGATCAGCGCGGCGCCGCGCTGCTCCACCGCGAGGTACCAGGTGCCGGGCGCGAGTTCGGCGATCGGTGCCGGCGAGCCCTCCTCGGCGTACAGCGGGCGGGCCACCGGTACCGCGAACCAGAACGGCGAGAAGTCCGCCGGGCTGCCGGCCGCGGCGGTGGCCCCCGCCGCCCCGCCGGCCGTGGCACCGGAGTCCGCCGCCGGCGCCGGCTGGCCGCCGTAGCCCTGGCCGGGCTGCTGCGCACCGCCGGGTTGCTGCTGGCCGCCCGGGTAGCCGTAGCCGCCCTGCTGCTGCGCGCCCGGGTAGCCGTAGCCCTGGGTGCCGCCGCCGGCGGTGCCGTACGGGTGGGCGACCTGCGGGCGCGCCTCGCCGATCAGGGCGACCTTCAGCGCCGGGACGAGCGGGGTGGCCACCGCGGCGCCGGCCTGTGCCAGCGCGGCGATCAGACCGATGATCAGGCCCACGCCCGCACCGCCGCTGCCGAGGATCGCCCAGAACGCGGTCCAGGCGGCGAACACGGACAGCGCCACGCCGAACTGCCCGAGCTCCAGTCCGGCGACCTTGCGCGGCTGCGGCAGCGCCCGCGCCGTGACGATCAGCGCGGCCGCGATGACGCCGGCCAGGTAGACGCTCATCAGCAGCGCCAGCGATTGCCAGGCGTTTGCGCTGCCGTACGAGGAGAGGTTGAGGAACGAGGCGATCAACAGCAGCACCGCTGCTCCGATCACCACGCCGTCGCCTCGACTGAGGGAGCGGATGTTCACGTAAAGGTCCTTTGTCGGTTTCGTGTTCCTGGTCGACTTCGTGCGGGCGTCGACGGTGTCGCTGGCGCGCGGTGCGAGGCACGGCGATGGGCCCCCATCGTAAAGGGAACCTATCGTCGAATCCTGTGGGCCGCTCCAGGTAACGGTGCGGCCCGTGATCGGAAGTCCGTTCGGTGGGTCCGAAAGTCCGTTCACCGTGCCAAGAAGTCCGTAATGCCCTCCGTGATCCCGCGCGCCGCCTTTTCCCGCCACTGTGCGTCGGTCAATTGCGCGGCGTCCTTCGGGTCGCGCATATTGCCGCACTCGATGAACACCTTCGGCACCGTGGAGAGGTTCAGCCCGCCGAGATCGGAGCGGACGTCCAGCCCGGTGCCGTGGCCGATGTAATTGGAACGGGCGCTTCCGGTCGCCGCCGCGAAACGGTCGGCCAGGCGCTCGCCCAGCTGCCGCGACGGCCCGACGATGGCCGACGTGTCGGCCGCCCCGGCGCCGACCGGCGCCGGCAGGATCACGTGGAAGCCGCGGTTGCCGGGGTCCGACCCGTCGGCGTGGACCGAGAGCGCGGCATCGGCGTGCACCGTGTTCCCCGCCGCGGCCCGCTCGTCCACGCACGGTCCGTACGGTCGGTCGCCGTCCTGGGTGAGCACGACCTTGGCGCCCTCCGCCTGGAGCAGCGCCCGGGCCCGTCGGACGACGTCCAGGGTGAACTCCGCCTCGGCGTAGCCCCCGTTGGTGGCGGTGCCGGTGGTGTCGCACTCCTTGCGCTCGTTGCCGATGTTCACGAGCCGGGCGATCTGTGCCGTGTGGTCGCGGTTGTGTGGGTTGTGACCGGGGTCGAGGAGCACGGTCCTGCCCTGGAGGCGGTGTGCGCCGTCGGTGGGTGCCGGGCTGCCCGTGCCGTGCGTGGGGGCGTCGTCGCGGTCGGACGGCGAACCGGACGCGGTGGTGCCGGCGGGGGAGGGGCCGCCGCCCGGCGACCGCCACACCAGCCAGCCGCCGACTCCGACGGCCATCACCACGGCCACCAGGAGCAGGAGGATGCCGCGCGAGCGGCGGGGCGGGGGGAAAGTACTGCCGTTCGACACCTGCGCGATCGTAGCCTGCTCAGATTCCGGCCCCGGTGCGCCGCAGGACGCGCAGCGATCGGTGCGCGCCGACCTCGGTGAACGCGCCGGACGCGAGGGCGCGGCAGTAGATCCGGTACGGGGCCTGGCCGCCGTCCGCCGGGTCCGGGAAGACGTCGTGGACCACCAGCAGTCCGCCGTCCGCGACGTGCGGGGCCCAGCCCTCGTAGTCGGCGGTGGCGTGCTCGTCGGTGTGTCCGCCGTCGATGAAGACCAGGCCGGCCGGTGCCTGCCAGACCGCCGCGGCCTGCGGCGAGCGGCCCACCAGGGCGATCACCCGGTCCTCCAGGCCCGCGGCGTGCAGGGTGCGGCGGAAGGTCGGCAGGGTGTCCATCCGGCCGACGACCGGATCGACGACCTCCGGGTCGTGGTACTCCCAGCCGGGCTGCTGCTCCTCGCTGCCCCGGTGGTGGTCCACGGTGACGGCCAGTACCCCGGCGGCGCGGGCCGCCTCGGCGAGCAGCAGTGTGGAGCGGCCGCAGTACGTGCCGATCTCCACCAGTGGCAGCCCGAGCGCGGCCGCCTCGCCGGCCGCCGCGTACAGGGCGAGCCCCTCGTCCACCGGCATGAAGCCCTTCGCCGCCTCGAACGCGGCGAGGATCTCCGGCCGGAGCGGGGTCGGGGCCGTGGGGGCGGTCATGGGCTTCCTCCTGGTGGGTGCGGCCGGGCTGCGGCGGCGGTCGGGTCGGGGCGGGGCGCGGGCCGGACGGGCCCGCGGGGTGTACGGGGCGTGCGCTATGGATCGTGCCGTACGGGGCGTGCGGGAGCGGAACGGGGGTCGGCCTCTCCTTCCCGCCGTTCTCCCCGGCCCCTCCGCCGTCCCCTTCTTCCGTTTCTCTCCCCCGCGCCGTGCCCCTTCCGGTTACCGGACGGCCGTTCCCGGCATCCGGGAATTCGTCGATTCCGTTCCTGTGGAACCGGGGCGGGGCGCCCGCTGCCCCGTGCCGCGGCTGCGAACCGTCCGGAATGCGCGTGGAAAGGCCGGTCGATAAACGGCCGGCGGATCGGCGGCCGGAATGGCGAACGCCCGCCCACGCGGAATTCACCGGGCCGTTTCCGGCGCGGGGCCGATCGTTTCCCGCCGGCGGGCGACCGTTTCCCACCGCTCCTGACCTTCCGTCAGATTGGAACGTGTTCTACTCTGCCCGCCATGGGCATCGGAATCACGCAGGACCATCGTGACCTCGCGGAGGCGGCGGGTGGCTGGGCCGCGCGCGCCGTACCGCCCGAAGACGTGCGCAAACTGCTCGACGCCCCGGCCACCCGGGCCGGCCGCCCCGCCCACTGGCACGGGCTCGCCGAGCAGGGACTGCTCGGCCTCCACCTGCCGGAGACCGCCGGCGGGGGCGACGGCGACCTGCTCGACCTCGCCGTCGTGCTGGAGGAGTTCGGCCGGGCCGCCCTCCCCGGCCCCTATCTGCCGACCGCCCTCGCCGCCGCCCTGCTGCACCGCGGCGGCGCCCCCCGCGCGCTGGTCCGGGCGCTGGCCACCGGCGAACGGATCGCCGCCGTCGCCCTCGGCAGCGGTTCGCTCAGCGCGGTGGAGGGCGCCGACGGCTACCTTCTCGACGGCATGGCCCCGCCCGTCCTGGCCGGCGGCGACGCCGACCTGATCGTGCTCGCCGCGGAAGCGGCCACCGGGACGGTGTGGCTGGCGGTGGACGCCGCCGCGCTCACCGTCCGCGTCCAGGACAGCGCCGATCCGACCCGGCCGACCGCCGAGGTCCGCGCGGACGGCGCGACCGTCCCCGCCGACCGGCGCCTGGCCGTCGACGGCGCCCTGGTCCGCGACCTCGCCGGGGTGCTCCTCGCCGCGGAGGGCTGCGGCACCGCCGCCTGGGCGCTGCACACCGCCGCCGCGCACGCCGCGGTCCGCGAACAGTTCGGCCGCCCGATCGGCCAGTTCCAGGGCGTCAAGCACCTGTGCGCCGCGATGCTCGTGCGCTGCGAACAGGCCCGCGCCCTGGTCTGGGACGCGGCCCGGGCCGTCGACGCACCGCCCGAGGTGCGCGGGCTGGTCGCCGCGCTGGCCACCGCCACCGCCCTGGACGCCGCCGCCGACTGCGCCAAGGACTGCATCCAGATCCTCGGCGGCATCGGGTTCACCTGGGAGCACGACGCCCACCTCCACCTGCGCCGCGCCCTCACCGCCCGCCAACTGCTCGGCGGCGGCGACGCCCACCGGCTGCGCGCCGCCCGGCACGCCGCGGCCGGCGCCCGCCGCGAACTCCAGCTCCAACTCCCCGCCGAGGCCGCCGAGTTCCGGGACCGGGCGCGCACCGCCGTCGACGCCGCACGCGGCCTGGACCCGGCCGCCGCCCGCCGCGCACTGGCCCCCACCGGCTACGCCGCGCCCCACCTGCCAGCCCCCTACGGCCTGGGCGCGGGCCCCGTCGAACAGCTCGCCATCCAGCAGGAGATGGCCGCCGCCGGCGTCCGGACCGCCGAACTGGGCATCGCCACCTGGGTGGTGCCGGCGCTCCTCACCCACGGCACGACCGCCCAACAGGAGCAGTACCTGCCGCCGACCCTCCGCGGCGACCTGTCCTGGTGCCAACTGTTCTCCGAACCGGAGGCCGGTTCGGACCTGGCGTCGCTGCGCACCCGCGCCGAGCGGACCGCGGACGGCGGCTGGCGGATCAACGGCCAGAAGGTGTGGACGTCCGCGGCCCGCACGGCCGACCACGGCATCCTGCTGGCCCGCACCGACCCCGACGCGCCCAAGCACCGCGGCCTGACCTTCTTCGTCATCGACATGTCGACTCCGGGCGTCGACGTCCGCCCGCTGAAGGAGATCACCGGCGACGCGCTCTTCAACGAGGTCTACCTCGACGACGTGCTGCTCCCGGCGGACGCGGTGGTCGGCGCGGTCGACGACGGCTGGCGGGTGGCCCGCACCACCCTCGGCAACGAACGCGTCCACATGGCCGACCAGATGACCTTCGACACCGGCCTGGAGGCCCTGCTGGGCCGCTCCGCCGAACTGGACGGCGCGGTCCGCGCCCGGGTCGGCACGCTGCTCGCCGAGGCGCACGCGCTCGGCTGCATCGGCCTGCGCACCACGCTCCAGCAGGTGTCGGGCCAGGAGCCCGGCGCCGGCGCCAGCATCCGCAAGCTGGTGCAGACCGCGCACCAACAGAAGCTCGCCGATCTGGCCCTGGAACTGCTGGGCCCGGCCGGCGCGGTCCGCGAGGGCCCCGGGGAGCGGGCCCTGCACGGCTTTTTGATGTCGCGCTGCCTGACCATCGCCGGCGGCACCACCCAGGTGCAGCTGAACGTCGTCGCGGAACGGCTCCTCGGCCTGCCCCGCGACCCGGAACCCCGCCCCCTCATCTGACCCCCGTTCCCCCGCAGTCCCCCCGTTCCCACCCCGCTCCGCATCCGCCCGTCACCTGGCCCCAGGAGGATCCGCATGGCCGGCACGGCGTACATCATCGGCGTCGGGATGACCCGGTTCGAAAAGCCGGAGACCCGCGACTGGCAGTACTGGGACATGGCGAAGGAGGCGGGCGCCGCGGCCCTCGCCGACGCCGGCATCGGCTACGACGCCGTCGAGCAGGTGCCGGTCGGCTACTGCTACCAGGCGTCCACGGCCGGCCAGCGCGCCGTCTACGAACTGGGCCTCACCGGCGTCCCCGTCTACAACGTCAACAACAACTGCGCCACCGGCTCCACCGCGCTGATGATGGCCCGCCAGTTCGTCGCGTCGGGCCTCAACGACTGCGTCCTGGCGCTGGGCTTCGAGAAGATGAAGCGCGGCGCACTGGGCGCCGGCGCGGACGGCGGCGACTTCGCGTCCTCGCCGGTCGCCCGCCACTACGGCGTGATGGCCGCGGCGCACGGCTTCGAGATGACCCCGCCCACCGCCCAGATCTTCGGCAACGCGGCCCGTGAGCACATGGCGCGGCACGGCACCACCGCCGAGCAGCTCGCCCTGGTCGGTGCCAAGAACCACCGGCACTCCGCGCACAATCCGTACGCCCAGTTCCGGGACGTGTACACGGTCGAGGAGGTCCTCGCCGCCCGCACCGTGCACCGTCCGCTGACCAAGCTCCAGTGCTCGCCGACGTCCGACGGGGCCGCCGCGGCGGTGGTGGTCTCCGCCCGCTTCGTGCGCGAGCACGGCCTGGCGGACCGCGCCGTGGAGATCGCCGGACAGGCCATGACCACGGACACCGAGGAGAGCTTCGCCTCCGGCTCCTGCATCGACGTCGTCGGCGCACCGATGAGCCGGGCCGCGGCCCACCAGGTCTACGAGGCGAGCGGCCTGGGCATCGAGGACGTCGACGTGATCGAACTGCACGACTGCTTCTCGATCAACGAGTTGCTGACCTACGAGGCGCTGGGCATGTGCCCGGTGGGGGAGTCGGGCAAGCTGATCGCGGAGGGCGCCACGACGTACGGCGGGCGCTGGGTGGTCAACCCGTCGGGCGGCCTGATCTCCAAGGGGCACCCGCTCGGGGCCACCGGCCTGGCTCAGGCGGCCGAGCTGGTCTGGCAGCTCCGCGGCACGGCCGGTGACCGCCAGGTCCCCGGCGCCCGCGTCGGCCTCGCCCACAACATCGGCCTGGGCGGCGCGGCGGTGGTGACGCTGCTGCGGAAGTGAGGGGCGGGGTCCGCGTTAACTCTCCGCACCCCGCGGGTAGTTGGTTCCCCGGGGGCCCACGTGACCCCTAGGGGACCCCCGCCCCCACCCCTTACGGTCCACCTCCGTGCCCCGCCCCGTCCTACGTCCTTCGTCCTAGGACCCGAGCGGTTGCTAGATGCACCGATATCCCGATGCGGGGGACGCGCGTCCGATGCGAGCATGGTCCGCATGCCCCCGATAGCCACCCCCTCCACGCTGTCCGCGTCCGCGCGCCGGACGGCCGCGCCGGCCTGGCTGGTGATGCTGCTGGTCTGCGCCGGACAGTTCCTGGTCGTGCTGGACGTCTCCGTCGTGAACGTGGCGCTGCCCGCCATGCGCTCCGGGCTGGGCCTGTCCGAACTGGGCCTGCAGTGGATCGTCAACGCCTACGTGATCACCTTCGCCGGCTTCATGCTGCTCGGCGGTCGTGCCGCGGACATCTTCGGCCGCAAGCGGATCTTCGTCATCGGGCTGGCACTGTTCACCGTCGCGAGCGCCGCCGGCGGGCTCGCCCAGCAGCCCTGGCAACTGATCGCCGCCCGCACCATCCAGGGCGTGGGCGCCGCGGTGCTCTCCCCGGCCACCCTCACCATCTTGACCACGTCGTTCCCGGCCGGCCCGGCCCGCACCCGGGCCATCGCGACCTGGACGGCGGTGGGCGCGGGCGGCGGCGCGGTGGGCGGCCTGGTCGGCGGGGTGCTCACCGAATACCTGTCGTGGCGCTGGGTGTTGCTGATCAACGTGCCGGTGGGTGCGCTGGTGCTGACCGGATCCGCGCTGTGGCTCGCCGAGAGCCGGCAGGGCGCCGCCCGGCGGCTGGACGTGCCCGGCGCGCTGCTGGTCACCGGCGGGCTCGGGCTGGTGGCGTACGGCATCGTGCAGACCGAGACGCACGGCTGGGGGGCGCCGTCCGCGCTGCTGCCGCTGGCCGCCGGACTGGTGGTGCTCGCGGTCTTCGTCGCCGTGGAGGCGCGCGCCAAGGCCCCGCTGATGCCGCTGACGCTGTTCCGCCTGCGGTCGGTCTCCTCGGCCAACGCCGCGATGGTGCTGGCCGGCGCCGCGATGTTCTCCATGTGGTACTTCCTGTCGCTCTACATGCAGAACGTCCTGTCCTACACGCCGCTCCAGGCCGGCCTGTCCTTCCTGCCGCACTCGCTGTCCATCGTGCTGGGCTCGAAGCTCGCGCCCCGGCTGATGAACCGGCTCGGCGCCAAGACGCTGGCGATCAGCGGCGCGGTGGTCTCGCTGGCCGGGATGGGCTGGCAGAGCCTGCTGACGGTGGACGGCACCTACCTGGGGACGATCCTGGGCCCCGGCGTCCTGATGGCGCTGGGCGCGGGACTGACCGCGACGCCGGTCGCCGCCATCGCCACCTCCGGTGCCGACCCGGCCGACCAGGGCCTGGTGTCCGGCCTGATCAACACCTCGCGGCAGATGGGCGGCGCGCTGGGCCTGTCGGTGCTCTCCACCGTCGCGGCCTCCCAGGTCGCCGCCGGGCACGGCCGGGGGGCGCTGGCCGACGGCTACGGCACGGCCTTCCTGGTGGGCGCGGTCGTGCTGGCCGTCAGCATCGCGCTGATGGTGCTGGCCCTGCCGCGCCGCCGGACGGACCTCGTCCACGGCTGACCCCGCCCACGGCGGCCCGCCGCTACAGCCAGCCGTTGCGGCGGGCCGCCCGCACCGCCTCGATGCGGTTGCGGGTGCCGGTCTTGCCGATGGCGGCCGAGAGGTAGTTGCGGACGGTGGCCTGCGACAGGTGCAGCTTGGCGGCGATGTCGGCGACCGTCGCGCCGTCCACCGCGGCGGTCAGCACGTCGCGTTCGCGCGGGGTCAGCGGGTTGGGGCCGGCGCTCAGCGCCGCGGCGGCCAACCCCGGGTCGATCACCCGCTCACCGGCCAGCACCCGGCGGATCGCCGCCGCCAGGTCCTCCACCGGCCCGTCCTTCACCAGGAAGCCGGACGCCCCGGCCTCCATGGCGCGGCGCAGGTAGCCCGGCCGCCCGAACGTCGTCACGATCAGCACCTTGCACGACGGCAGTTGGTCGCGCAGGTCGGCGGCGGCGTCCAGGCCGCTGCGGCCGGGGAGTTCGATGTCCAGGAGCGCGACGTCCGGACGGGTCTCCAGGGCCGCCGCGACGATCTCGTCGCCGGCCGGTACCTGGGCCACCACCTCCATGTCGTCCTCCAGACCGAGCAGCAGCGCCAGTGCGCCCATCATCATCCGCTGGTCCTCGGCCAGCAGGAGCCTGATCACCGGGCCCACTCCTCCGTCTCCGCCAGATCGGCCGCGCCCACCGGAAGTTCGGCGGTCACGCGGAATCCACGCCGGCCGTCGGGGCCGCTGCGCAGTGTGCCGCCCGCGGCGGCCAGTCGTTCGGTCAGCCCCTTCAGGCCCGTGCCGCCCACCGGTCCGGGCACGGTGCCGGGCGGTGCGTCGGACGCACCGGAGCTTACGGGACCGCGGCCGTCGTCCGTGATCGTCAGCCGCGCCCGGTCGTCGTCCACGTGCACCTCGATCTGGCAGCGGGTGGCACCGCTGTGCCGGACGGCGTTGGTGACGCCCTCGCGGACCACCCAGCCCAGCAGCGCCTCGGCCTGCGGCGGCAGCGGCGGCCCGGCGTGTCGCACCACCGGCTCGATGCCGGCGCCGTCCAGCGCCGAACGGGCCCGGTCCAGCTCGGTCGCCAGGCTGCCCTCGCGGTAGCCGCTGACCGCCTCCCGGATCTCGGTCAGCGCCTGCCGGCCCACCGCTTCGATGTCGGCGGCCTGGGCCAGTGCCGCGTCGAGGTTGCGGGGCGCGAGCCGGCGGACCGCCTCGGCCTTCACCACCACGACGGACAGCGTGTGGCCCAGCAGGTCGTGCAGGTCGCGGGAGAACCGCAGCCGCTCCTTCTCCACGGCGCTGCGGGCCAGTTCCTGGCGGGTGGCGCGCAGTTCGTGGATGGTGTCGAAGAGGCTGAGGACGGTGGCCGTCACCATCCCGGACAGGAACGTGCCGTAGCCGATGCTGACCGAGTTCCAGGGGTCGTCGTCCCACCAGCCGGAGAGGACCCCGGCCGTGCCGCTGAGCGCGATCAGCCAGATCCCGAGCGCCTTGCCGCGCAGCGCGCGCACCGTGCCCGAGGCCAGCGACAGCAGCGGGAAGAACAGGAACCACTCGCCGCCGAAGCCCAGCGCGATGGCGAAGGTGACGGCGGTCAGGGCGGCCAGGGCGCCGAGCGGGAAGCGGGTGTCGCGCCGGCGGGGGTTGAAGGCGGAGAAGACGACGGTGACGTAGAGGGAGTTGAAGGCGAGGAGGCCGACGCCGGCCAGCCAGGGGTCGCCGGACTTGCCCTGGATGGTGTTGGAGAACGCGCCCAGCCCCATCAGCAGCCAGGGCAGGAAGGCGTACCGGCCGGGGCCCTTCTCCTCCCGTTCGGCGGGTTGCGCCGGCCCGCAGGAGGGCTGCTGCGCTCCGCCGTCGGGGTCCTCGCCCCCGGCGTCCTGCCGTCGTCGTCTCAGTCGCATGTCGTTCCTCGCCTCGTGCCGTGCGCTCCGCCGTGCCGTTTCCCGGGCCGCCGGTCGTGTTCTTGAGATTACGGAGGGGGCCGGTCGCGCGGCAGGTGCGAAGGTGTGGGAAGCGCGCTGACAAATGTCACGGGCCGGGCGGCCGGGCGGTGTGGCCGGGGCCGCGGCGACACCGACATCTGACATGCCGTCAGGGGTCTTCCGGGTGCGGCCCGCATCGGCTATACATGACTGCCATCGGCTAGAACGCGTTCTAGAAGTGCGGGTGCGTCGGACTCCGGCGCACCGGACGCGGGAGCGCGGGCCCGCCGATCCGAAACGACCCCGGCGCGGCCGACGGTGCGGACGGTCGGGCCGGGGTCTCACACCGTGGTGAAGGAGAGCAGCACCCCCATGCCCATCGACGCCGCCAAGGCCACCTCCGCCGAGCCGCGGACCACCGGACTCGCCTGGGACCACAAGGACGTCCAGCTCTACCACCTCGGCATCGGCGCCGGCGCCGCCACCGCGGAGAAACCGCACGCCGCCACGGACCCCGACGAACTCCGCTACACCCTGGAGAGCGCACTGCACGTGCTCCCCAGCTTCGCCACCGTCGCCGGCGGCGGAATGGCGCTGGCCGGCGGGCTCTCCGCCCCCGGCATCGAGGTCGACCTGGCGGCCGTCCTGCACGGCGGCCAGACCGTCACCGTGCACCGCGCCCTGCCCGTGCGCGGCCGCGCCACCCAGACCTCCACCGTCCCGGCCGTCTACGACAAGGGCAAGGCGGCGGTCATCGTGCTGCGCTCCGAAGTGGCCGACGACGACGGGCCGTTGTGGACCTGCGACACCCAGATCTTCGTCCGCGGCGAGGGCGGCTTCGGCGGCGAGCGCGGCCCCTCGGTCCGCGGCGAACTGCCCGACCGGGCGCCCGACCTGACCACCGAGCGCCTGGTCCGCGCCGACCAGGCGCTGCTCTACCGCCTCTCCGGCGACTGGAACCCGCTGCACGCCGACCCGGAGTTCGCCGCGCTCGCCGGGTTCGACCGGCCGATCCTGCACGGCCTGTGCACCTACGGCGTGACCCTGAAGGCCGTCGTGGACACCGCACTGGACGGCGACGTCGCGCGCGTGCGGTCGTACGCGACGCGGTTCGCCGGGGTGGTGTTCCCGGGCGAGACGCTGCGGATCCGCCTGTGGCGGGAGCCGGCGGAGTCCGGCACCGGCGGCCGCATCCGGGTCTCGGTCACCGCGCCCGAGCGGGACGACGCACCGGTGCTGGCGGACACGGTGGTCGAGCACGGCTAGGACCGGGTCGCGGCGGAGCACGGCCGGACCCACCGCAATGTCGTACGTACGAGAGGAGCCGCTCGGATGCGCGCAGCCGTACAGCACGAGACCGGACGGGACAAGCTGGAGGTGCTCGACGACGTCGAGGCGGTGGGGTTCGGCCCCGGCCGGGTCAGGATCAGGATCCGGGCCACCGGACTGTGCCACTCCGACCTCTCCGCGATGAACGGGGTGCTGCCGCAGCCCGCACCCTTCGTCCCCGGGCACGAGGGGGCCGGCGAGGTCCTGGACGTCGGCGACGGGGTCACCGGCCTGAAGGCGGGCGACCGGGTCCTGATGTGCTGGCTGCCGGCCTGCGGCAGCTGTCCGTCCTGCAAGCGCGGCCAGACGCACCTGTGCCTGGCCGGATTCATGAACGCCGGCACCCCCAACTTCAAACGCCCCGGCGGTGACGTCTTCGGCTTCGCCGGGACCGGCACCTTCGCCGAGGAGGTGGTGGTCGCCGCCAACTGCGCCGTCCCGATCCCGGACGACGTCCCGTACGAGATCGCCGCCCTGATCGGCTGCGGGGTCACCACCGGGCTGGGCGCGTCCTTCAACACCGCGAAGGTGGAGGCCGGTTCCTCGGTCGCGGTGATCGGCTGCGGCGGCGTGGGCATCTCCGTCATCCAGGGGGCGCGGGCCTGCGGCGCGGCCCAGATCGTCGCCGTCGACCCGGTGGCGGCCCGCCGCGAGGCCGCCCTCCGGTTCGGCGCCACCGAAGCCGTCGCCCCCGAGGAACTCGCCGACGCGAAGGGCCGGATCACCGCGGGGGAGGGCTTCGACTACGTCTTCGAGGTCGTCGGCAAGTCCGCCACCGCCCGCACCGCCTACGAGGCGACCCGCCGCGGCGGCACCCTCTGCGTGGTCGGCGCCGGCGCGATGGACGACACCTTCCAGATCAACATGTTCGAGCTGTTCTTCGACGAGAAGCGCATCCTGCCGTCGCTCTACGGGGGCGCGGACGTGCTGCGCTCCTACGAGCGGGCCATCGCCCTGTGGCGGGCCGGCCGCATCGACCTCGAAGGGCTGATCACCCACCGCGTCCGGCTGGACGGCATCAACGACGCCCTGGACCAGATGCGTTCGGGCGCCGCGCTGCGCACCTGCATAGAGATCTGAGCGGAGACCTCCGGGACGGGCCGCAGGCGGACCGCACCCGGACTGCACAGGAGAGGACACGCATGGCACAGCCACTGGAGGGCCGGACCGCGATCGTCACCGGTGCCGGCCGCGGCCTGGGCCGGGCCGAGGCCCTGGAACTCGCCCGGCTCGGCGCCCGGGTCGTCGTCAACGACTTCGGCCAGCCCGGCCGGGACGGGTCGGGCACCGCCTCGGCCGCCCCCGCCGAGCAGGTCGCCGAGGAGATCCGCGCGGCCGGCGGCCAGGCCGTCGCCCACACCGGCGACGTCGCCGACCACCAACAGGCCGGCGCACTCGTCCAACTGGCCCTCGACACCTACGGCCAACTGGACGTCCTCGTCAACAACGCGGGCATCCTGCGCGACCGGATGGTGTTCTCGATGACCGAGGACGAGTGGGACTCGGTCATCCGGGTCCACCTCAAAGGCCATTTCAACACCACCCATTTCGCCGCCGCCCACTGGCGCGCCCGCTCCAAGGAGACCGGCGGACCGGTCTTCGGACGGATCGTCAACACCTCCTCCGAGGCGTTCCTGGCCGGCTCGGCGGGCCAGCCCAACTACGCCGCGGCCAAGGGCGGCGTCGTCGGCCTGACCACGTCCACCGCGTTGGCGCTGGCCAAGTACGGCGTGCGGACCAACGCCATCTGCCCGCGCGCCCGCACCCGGATGACCGAGGACGTCTTCGCCGGGTTCGAGGTCCCCGACGACGGCCGGCCCGACCCGCTCGCGCCCGAACACGTGGCACCGCTCGTCGGGTACCTCGCCTCGCCGGCCGCCGCCGGGATCAACGGCCAACTGCTGGTCGTGCACGGCGGCATGGTCGCGATCGCCGAACGCCCCCGGATCGCGGCGAAGTTCGACACCGCGAAGGACGTCTTCAGCTACGAGGAACTGGACGGCCTGCTCACCCCGTACTACGCGGAGCGGCCGGCGCACGAGACCTTCGCGGCCGCGGAGGTGCTGGGCCTCAAGCACGACTGAGCGCGTCCGGGCGGCATGTCAGGGCGGCATGTCCGGGCGGGCGCGCAGACGGCCGTGGCCGCCGCCCCGTGCGTCGGGCGGCGGCCACGGCCGTCTGCGCTGTCCGGTCCGCTCAGGCGGTCCGGACCTGGTAGTCGCGGCGGTGCCGCCCGTGCGCGGCGTCCTGCGTCTCCTCCGCGCTGGCGGCCGGACCGCGGTGCCTACCGGAGCCTGCGGCCTCGGCGGCCTGGGCGGCTGCCTCCTGCGGGCGCGCCTGGGTCGTGTCGGTTCGGGCTTCGGACATGAGAAGAGTCACTCCGTCGGATTGCTTACGGCTGTACGCGTCGGGACCTCCCCCGGCTCCCGCCGGGACGCGACCCGTGCGGTGCCGTCGGTGGCCGGGTCAACCGGCTGCACAGCCCCCGGCGGAATACTAACGGGGCCCGAAACGGCGCTCCACCGGGACTCCTGGGTCGCGAGAGGTGCCTGTTGCAGAGGAACTGGTCTGCACATCCGGGGATGAGGAGGGCCGTCGAGAGGTTCCGTGCCGGCGAACTCCGGATGTGGAGATGCCGTGGAGTCAGCGTCCTTTTCACCCGCATCCAGGACAATCCCCTCGCCGTCCGTCGTTCCCCGATCGTGCGGAACCGCCTCATCCGGAACTTTTGCCTCCGCACTGCCGCCCGACGGAACGGCGCCCTCCGCGCCCCCGGCGCCCCCCGCTCCCTCCGTGTCTTCCGTACCTTCCGTACCTTCCGAGCCCCGCCCCGCCGCCGCGTCCCCCGTGTCCCCTGCTTCCTTGGCAGCCGCGACGGACTTCCCGGCCGCGACCGCCGGCCCGCCCCGCGCGTCCGCCCGCACGCCGACCCCGGCGACCGGCCCCAGCGGTATGGCCATCCGCGCCACCCCGCACGGCACCGCCGCCGTCGCGTACGGCAACAGCAGCTCGCCGCCCGGCGCCCACCGACCGCTGCCCGCCAACCAGCCCTCCGGGGCCGGGAACTGCCGCAACTGCCGCTCCGAGGGCCGCCACACGCCCAGCCGGGGCCCGGCCGGACCGTCGAGCCGGAACGCCACCGCACACCCCTCCGGCGGTGACGTCCGGCCCGGCTGGACTGCGAACGGCGTCACCGTCGCATCCGGCACCCGCAGGCACTCCGGGAAGCGCACCGGCAGGTCGCTGCCCAGCACGCCCCAGCCCAGCCGGTCGTGGCCGGGGGCGTCCGACCGGACCAGCAGCAGCCCGCTGTCCGGATCGGCCAGCACCAGCCGGTCGTCGCTCTCCGCGGTGATCTGGAGCAGCGGACTGACCTCCCCGCCGCGCGCCAGGTCGACCACCACCGACTTGGTGCGACCCGCCAACTCCCGGTCCACCGCCAGCAGTCGTCCCTCGTGATCCAGCCACACCCCGCCGGTGCACGCGCCCGGCACCACGGCGACCCGCTCGGGCCCGCCCGCCCCGCCGTGCACCCGCCACACGTCGGTGCCGTCGGCGGCCGGCACCAGCGCGTAGCCGTCGAGCCCGCCGGGCGCGGGCGGCAGCAGCGTCAGCGCCCGGGCCGCCACCGCGCCGACCAGCACTTCCTGGGTCCCCGGCCCGGTCGGGGAGAGCAAGGAGACGGTGAACCGGTCGGCGACCCGGCGGACGATCACCACCCGGCCGTCCGCGAGCGGCAGCAGGGCGCTGTCCGGCTCCTCCGGCTGACTGCCCGGCAGGGGGACCGCGTACGGCTCCGGGCCGCCGATCGTCCAGCGCTCCGGGTACCAGTTCCCGGCGGCGGCGTCGTCGTGCCGCGTGAGACGGGCCGCGTACGAGCCGTCGGCGGCGAGGGTCAGCGCCGCGCGGGGCGGACCGTCCGCCGTCGCGGCGTCCGCACCGGCACAGATCGTCATCGGGCCACCTCCAGTGGAGGGACGTTAGTTTTCGCACTTCCGGCCGATCAACGGCAGTTGCCGGTCTTCACGCATAAGGGTGGCGGTTGTCCGATTCGCCGGCACCGGGAGGGGTGGATGTGCTTCGAAATTCAAGGATGCTTAAAGTAAGGCGGACCTAAGTTGCCGACGGGCGGCGGGCACGCCGTGCCCGCCCGACCGTGCCCGCATCCGACCTGGAGTGACCTGATGCCCCTTCGCCGCCGCGGCGCCGCCGCCACAGCCCTCGCCGCCGCCGGCGCCCTCGCGCTCGCCGGCTGCGGTTCGTCCGGCGCGGACGGCGGCAACGACCGCGGTGCCGGCTCGAAGTCCGTGGCCCAGGGCGCCAAGGACTTCGGCAAGGCCGCCGACGAGACCGCGAAGATGGGCACCGACGCCAAGCCGGGCCAGTTCCCGCGCACCGTCAAGCACGCCATGGGCACCACCACGATCCCGGCCGCACCCAAGCGCGTGGTCGTCCTCGACGTCGGCGAACTCGACAACGTCGTCTCGCTCGGCATCAAGCCGGTCGGCTACGCGCCCACCGAGGGCGACGCCGCCCTCCCGGACTACCTCGCCAAGAACGCCGGCCACCCCAAGAGCGTCGGCACCATCAACGGCCTCAACCTGGAGGCCATCAACGCCCTCAAGCCCGACCTCATCCTGGGCAGCAAGCTGCGCGCCGAGAAGCAGTACCAGCAGCTCAGCAAGATCGCGCCGACCGTCTTCTCGATCCGCCCGGGCTTCACCTGGAAGCAGAACTACCTGCTCAACGCCGCCGCCCTGGACAAGACCGCGCAGGCCAAGACCGAACTGGCCGCCTACGAGGCGAAGGCCGAGAAGCTCGGCGAGGACATCGGCCCGAAGAAGCCGACCGTGACGATGCTGCGCTACATGCCGCAGTTCACCCGCCTCTACGCCCAGCGCTCCTTCATCGGCACCGTCCTGAAGGACGTCGGCCTGCCCCGCCCCAAGAACCAGCAGGTCGACGACCTCGCCACCGAGGTCAGCCCGGAGAACATCAACCAGGCCGACGCCGACTGGATCTTCACCGGCGTCTACGGCGACCCCAAGTCCACCAAGCGCGACACCGCCGAGCAGAACCCGCTGTGGAAGAACCTCACGGCGGTCAAGGACGGCCACGCCAAGAACGTCAACGACGAGACCTGGTACCTCGGCCTCGGCGTCACCGCCGCCAACAGCGTCCTGGACGACCTGCGCGGCTTCCTCGTGAAGTAGCCGGCCCGGACCGCGGCCCGGCGCGGGCGGATGGCCGGAACCCTGCCGCCCGCACGGGCCCGCGGCGCCCGCGCGGACCGCGGCCCGGCGCGCGGGCACGGGGGAGAGGTAACCTTCCCCCCGTGCCCGCACTGTCTGAAGTCCTCGCCGCGCTCGACGCCCTGTGGCCCCCCGAGCGGGCCGAAGGGTGGGACGCCGTCGGCACCGTCTGCGGAGACCCCGACGCCGAGGTCCGCCGGGTGCTGTTCGCCGTCGACCCGGTCCAGGAGGTCGCCGACGAGGCCGTGCGGCTCGGTGCGGACCTCCTCGTCACCCACCACCCGCTCTACCTGCGCGGCACGACCACGGTCGCGGCCGACACCTTCAAGGGCAAGGTGGTGCACAGCCTCATCAAGCACGACGTCGCCCTGCACGTCGCGCACACCAACGCCGACACCGCCGACCCCGGCGTCTCCGACGCCCTGGCCGGCGCACTGGACCTGCGGATCCTGCGCCCCCTGGTGCCGGACCCGAGCGATCCGGCCGGCCGCCGCGGCCTGGGCCGGATCTGCGAACTCCCGCACCCGATGACGCTGGCCGAGCTCACCGCGTACGCCGCCGCCCACCTGCCCGCCACCGCGCAGGGCATCCGGGCGGCCGGCGACCCGGACCGCGAGATCCGCACCCTGGCGGTCTCCGGCGGCTCCGGCGACAGCCTCTTCGACGATGTGCGGGCGGCCGGCGTGGACGCGTTCCTCACCGCCGACCTGCGCCACCACCCGGCCTCCGAGGCCACCCAGACCACCGGCCGGAACCGTCCGCTGGCCCTGCTGGACGCCGCCCACTGGGCCACCGAATGGCCGTGGTGCGAGCAGGCCGCGGCCCAGCTCGACGCGGTCTCCGACCGGCATGGCTGGGGACTGCGCACGCACGTCTCCCGCACGGTCACCGACCCCTGGACCGCCCACGCGGCGTCCACCCAGTCCACCCGCCCCCCGGAAAATTCCCACACCACAGGAGCCCCCCGCTGAACGCCGCGCCCGCCGACCAGATCCGCCTCCTCGACGTCCAGAACCTCGACGTCCGGCTCACCCAGCTCGCGCACCGGCGCAAGAACCTCCCCGAACTGGCCGAACTGGCCACCCTGGAGGCCGACCTCACCCAGCAGCGCGATCTGCTCGTCGCCGCGCAGACCGAGGAGAGCGACACCAGCCGCGAGCAGACCAAGGCGGAGCAGGACGTCGACCAGGTCCGCCAGCGCGCCGCCCGCGACCAGAAGCGCCTCGACTCCGGCGCCGTGACCTCGCCCAAGGACCTGGAGAGCCTCCAGCGCGAACTGACCTCGCTGGCCAAGCGCCAGGGCGACCTGGAGGACGTCGTCCTGGAGGTCATGGAGCGCCGCGAGGCCACCCAGGAGCGGGTCCGCGAGCTGACCGAACGACTCGACGCCCTCCAGGCCAAGGTCGACGACGTCACCGCCCGCCGGGACGCCGCCCACGCCGAGATCGACGCCGAGGTCGCCACGGTCAACAAGGAGCGCGAACTCACCGTCGCCGACATCCCCGAGGCGCTGGTCACGCTCTACGACCGGATCCGCACGAAGCAGGGCGGCATCGGCGCGGCCCGCCTCTACCAGCGCCGCTGCGAGGGCTGCCGGCTGGAGCTGGACATCACCGAGCTGAACGACGTCCGGACCGCCGCCGCCGACACCGTCGTCCGGTGCGAGAACTGCAGCCGCATCCTGGTCCGCACGCCCGACTCGGGGCTGTAGGCCGTGGCGCGCGAACTGCTCGTCGAGGCGGACGGCGGGTCCCGGGGCAACCCGGGGCCGGCCGGCTACGGCGCGGTGGTCCTCGACCCGGTGAGCGGCGAGGCACTGGCCGAGGCCGCGGAGTTCATCGGGACGGCGACCAACAACGTCGCCGAGTACAAGGGCCTGTTGGCCGGGCTGCGCGCCGCCCGGGACCTCGACCCGGAGGCCACCGTCCACGTCCGGATGGACTCCAAGCTCGTCGTCGAGCAGATGTCCGGCCGCTGGAAGATCAAGCACCCGGACATGAAGCCGCTCGCCGCCGAGGCCGCCGCGGTCTTCCCGCCCGGCCGCGTCACCTACGAGTGGATCCCGCGCGCCCGCAACAAGCACGCCGACCGGCTCGCCAACGAGGCGATGGACGCCGGCAAGAACGGCAAGCAGTGGGAGCCGCGCGACTCCCGGGCGGCGCTCGCCGCCCCGGCCGACGCGGCTCCCGCCCGCAGCGCCGCGGCCCGGGCCGCCGACTCGGCCGCCGAAGCGGCGGACGCCGCACCCGCCGCCCCGCCGGTCGGCTGGGGCGCGCCGGACCTCGGCGCCCCGGCGACCTTCGTCCTGCTCCGGCACGGCGAGACCGCCCTCACGCCCCAGAAGCGCTTCTCCGGCAGCGGCGGCACCGACCCCGAACTCTCCGCGGCCGGCCGCCGGCAGGCCGAGGCGGCTGCCGCCGCGCTGGCCGCCCGCGGCACCATCCAGGCCGTGGTCAGCTCCCCGCTGCGCCGCTGCCAGGAGACCGCCGGCACCATCGCCGCCCGGCTCGGCCTCGACGTCCGCATCGAGGACGGACTGCGCGAGACCGACTTCGGCGCCTGGGAGGGGCTGACCTTCGCCGAGGTCCGCGAGCGCCACCCCGAGGACCTGGACGCCTGGCTCCGTTCCGCCAAGGCGGCGCCCACCGGCGGCGGCGAGTCCTTCGCGGCGGTCGCCCGCCGCACCGCGGTCACCCGCGACAAGTTGATCGCCCGGTACGCCGGCAAGACCGTCCTGCTGGTCACCCACGTCACCCCGATCAAGACCCTGGTCCGCCTGGCCCTGGGCGCCCCGCCGGAGTCGCTCTTCCGCATGGAGCTCTCCGCCGCCTCGCTCTCCGCGGTCGCGTACTACTCCGACGGCAACGCCTCCGTGCGCCTGCTGAACGACACCTCGCACCTGCGTTAGCCGACGCGACGAGACGACGACGCGAAGGTGCCCCCGTGCCATCGCGTCGTCGCGTCGCGGTCCGCGGGGCGTCAGCCGCCCAGCGCCGCCGCCTGCCGGGCCAGCGCCTCGATCCGCGCCCAGTCCTTGGCGGCCAGTGCGTCGGCCGGCAGCATCCATGTGCCGCCGACGCAGCCGACGTTGGGCAGCGCCAGGTACGAGGGTGCGGACGCCAGGCCGATCCCGCCGGTCGGGCAGAAGCGGGCCCGTGGCAGCGGGGCGGCCAGCGACTTCAGGTAGCTGGTGCCGCCCGCCGCCTCCGCCGGGAAGAACTTCATCTCGGTGACGCCCTCGTCCAGCAGCGTCACCACCTCCGAGGCCGTCGAGACGCCCGGCAGGAACGGCAGCCCGGAGTCCCGCAGCGCCCCCAGCAGCCGCGGCGACCATCCGGGGCTCACCAGGAAGCGCGCACCGGCCGCCCGGGCCGCCGCGACGTGCCCCGGGTCCAGCACGGTCCCGGCGCCGACCACCGCCTGGGGCACCTCGTCGGCGACGGCGCGGAGCGCGTCCAGTGCGGCGGGCGTGCGCAGGGTCACCTCGATCGCCGGCAGCCCGCCGGCCACCAGCGCACGGGCGAGCGGCACGGCGTCCGCGGCGTCGTCGAGGACCACGACCGGGAGGACCGGGGCGAGGCCGAGGACGGAGGGCGGTGCGGCGGAGGGCACGGAAGCGGGGGCAGCGTCAGTCACGCCGCCCATACTGCGTCGGGCCGTCATTCTCTGCAATGACCGTTGCGTATGCTGCAACGGCGCCGTGCGGTGGGTACCGAAGACGGCCCGCCGCCCTCCTCACAGCTCCGTGACGATCACGTCCAGCCCCCACGGCTTGCCGCCCTTCGCCGGGGCCTCGGCCTCCACGACGTACCCCAGCTCGCCGAGCGCCGTCACCAGCTCCGCCGGATCCGCCGGCTCGTGCCCCGCCACCAGCAGGTCCCGCACCAGCCGTCCCTTGGTCGCCTTGTTGAAGTGGCTGACCACCGACCGCTTCTCGACCCCGTTCACGATCTTCGACTGGAGCACCCGCACCGTCGCGGTCCGCCCCGCCACCTCGCCCTTGGGCTTCCACGCCGTGGCGTACGCCGCCGACCGCAGGTCCAGCACCAGCCCGTCCCCCGCGGCCGCCGGCAGCACCTCCGCCATCGGCCCGCGCCAGTAGGCCCCCAGCGCCCCCAGCCCCGGCAGCTTCACCCCCATCGAGCAGCGGTACGACGGGATCCGGTCGCCGATCTGCACGGCGCCCCAGAGCCCCGAGAAGACCAGCAGCGACCGCTCGGCCCGCTTGCGCGCCGCCGCGTCCAGGGAGGCCAGCCCGAGGGCGTCGTACAGCACCCCGGTGTAGATCTCCCCGGCCGGCCGGGCGCCCGCGGTGCGCAGCCCCGCGTTCTTGGCGACCTCGCCCTTCAGGCCCTCGCTCAGGCCCAGCACCTCCTGGGCCTTGGCCGCGTCGGCCGCGCACAGCTCGACGAGCTCCGCCAGGACCTCCGCCCGCGCCGCGGTCAGCCCCGGCAGCGACAGCGTCTCCAGATCCAGCGGCTTCCCGCTCCCTCCCGCGGCCTTCCCCTCGGACGGCGGCAACAGCACGAGCACGGTGTATCTCCTTCACGGCGGTACGGGCGGGGGTGCGGCCCCGTCGAAAGCTTAGAAGCCCCGCCGCCCCGGGCCGGCGCCCGCCCGACTCCCGTACGCCGCGCCAACCGCTCCCGGCGGACATACGCTCGATTTCATGCCCCGTCGCCATATCCGTGTGACCGACGCAGCGGAGGCCCCCCTCCGGGCCGCCCTGCACGAACTGCGGGTGCGGCTGGAGGTCCCCGACCACTTCCCGCCCACCGCGCAGGCCGAGGCGGAGAGCGCCGCCCGGGCCCCGCGCATCCCGGCCGGCGACGGCGAGGTGGTCACCGAGCACACCCTGGACGACGCCACCGACCTGCCCCTGTTCACCCTCGACCCGCCCGGCGCCCTGGACCTGGACCAGGCGATGTTCCTCGCCCGCGGCCCCCAGGGCGGCTACCGCGTCCACTACGCCATCGCCGACGTCGCCTCCTTCGTCACCCCGGGCGGCGCCCTCGACGCCGAGGCGCACCACCGGGTGGCCACCCTCTACTTCCCCGACGAACGGGTCCCGCTGCACCCCACCGTCCTCAGCGAGGGCGCCGCCAGCCTGCTGCCCGACCAGGACCGCCCGGCCGTCCTGTGGCGCTTCGACCTCGACGCCGACGGCGCACTGGCCCGCACCACCGTCCGCCGCGCCCTGGTCCGCTCCTGCGCCCGACTCGACTACGCCGGCGTCCAACGGGTCCTCGACGACGGCACCGCCGAGGAGCCGCTCGCCCTGCTCCGCGAGATCGGGCTGCTCCGCGAGGAACGGGAGACGGCCCGCGGCGCGATCTCCCTCAACGTCCCCGAGCAGGAGATCGTCGAACGCGACGGCTCCTACACCCTCGCCTACCGCGCCGCACTCCCGGCCGCCGCCTGGAACGCCCAGATCTCCCTGCTCACCGGCATGGCCGCGGCCGAACTGATGCTGGCCGCCGGCACCGGCATCCTGCGCACCCTGCCCGCCGCCCCGGACGGCTCGGTCGCCCGGCTCCGCCTCACCGCCCAGGCCCTCGGCGTCGACTGGCCCCACCACACCTCGTACGCGGCGCTGATCCGCACCCTGGACCCGCGCCGGGCCGGCCACGCCGCGTTCCTCCAGGAGTGCACCACGCTGCTCCGCGGCGCCGGCTACACGGTGTTCGACGGCACCGCCCCGCCGACCAGCAGCGTCGTGCACGGTGCGGTCGCCGCCCCGTACGCGCACGCCACCGCGCCGCTGCGCCGGCTCGTCGACCGCTACACCTCCGAGCTGTGCCTGGCCGCGGCGGCCGGCCACGCCCCGCCCGGCTGGGTCCGCGCCGCCCTCCCCGCCCTCCCGCACGAGATGGAGACCGGCACCCAGCGCGCCAACCAGGTCGAGCGGGCCTGCGTCGACCTCGTCGAGGCGGCCCTGCTGCGCGACCGGGTCGGCGAGACCTTCGACGCCCTGGTCGTCGACCGGCACGACGACGACCCCACCCGCGGCACCGTCCACCTCTGCGAACCGGCCGTCATCGGCCCCGTCGAAGCCACCTCCGGCGGTCCCGCACTGCCCCTCGGCCACCGCATCCGGGTCCGCCTGGCCGGCGCCGAACCGGGCCGCGAACCGGTCCTCTTCACCCCGGCGTGACCGGCTCCCCGCGCTCCGCCACGGACCGCGCCGCCCGCACGGCATCCACCGCGCCCCGCACCGCACCCACCGCGCCCCGCGCATCATCCGCATGGAAGCGGACCGTGCGCACCGTCTCCCGGCGCCCCAGCAGCCACACCACAACCACCGGCTCGGCCAGCTCCACCGTCACCGAGGTCTGCCCGGCGATCGCCAACTCCAGCGGCCCGCCGTCCCCCCGTCCGCCGTCCGCACCGCTCCTGGCGTCCTGCCGGGATCGCAGGTCGTAGCGGACCGAGGCGATCGACGCCAGCGGAATCCGCACCTCCATCCGCGCACCGCCGCGCACCAGCAGGTCCTCCGCGCCCAGCACATGCGGCCGGGTCACCGCCGCGGCCTGGCTCCCCAGCACCATCAGCACGGTGTAGACGTCGGCCACCAGCGCCACCGCGTGCAGGCCCGGTTGGTCCCGCAGCAACAGGCTCACCCCGACCGTCTCCACCACGCACACGAACGTCAGCCCGTACATCAGCGCCGCCTGCGCCCCCGCGTACGGCAGGGCCCGCGCCCCCTCCGGCACCCCCACCCGGCGCCGCGCCACCCACCACACCAGGCTCGCCAGCCACCGCCCCTCGTGCCGCAGCAGCCGCCCCGACCGCTCCCCGAACCGGGGCCCGCCCACCGAGTTCACCGCTTCCCCTCCCCGATCATCCGCATCGCCAGCCGCATCGCCGCCGCCTGCGCCGGCGCCAACTCCGCCAACATCAGGTCCGCCCAGACCTCCGCCCCCGGCGCCGCCCCCGTCACGGGCCCGGCACCGGCGGCGATGGCCGCCACGACCTCTTCCGGAATGCACCCCACCAGCGCCCGCGCGGCCGCTTCCACCCGCGGATCGTCCACCGCCGCCCCCGCCAACTCGTCCAGCAGCCCGTACGCCGCGTACGCCCGCTCCATCGACCCCGGCGCCACGAACATCTCCCGCAGCGCCGCCGCCATCGCCCCCTGCGCCCGACCGTCGCCCGACGCGTCCAGCAGGGCCAGTACCTCCCGCTCCCGCGCCGCCATCGCCGGCTCCGGCCCCGGCAGCGCCGCCGACGCCCGTGCCATCTCCGCGAACAACTCGGCCAGTTGCTCCGACACCGGACCCTCCTCCGGCAGCCCACCCGGCTCCTCGCTGCGCCGCAGCACCTCCGCCAACCGCGCCCGCCGGGCCCGGATCGCCGCCTCCTGCCGCGCCAGGTCCTCGTCCAGCTCCGCCAGCACCTCCCGCAGCTCCCGGCCGGCGTCGTCGGCCAGCACGTCCCGAACCTCCTCCAGCCCGAGCCCCAGCTCCGTCAGCCGCCGCACCCGGGCCAGCGCCACCGCGTCCCGCAGCCCGTACTCCCGGTACCCGTTGGCCCGGCGTTCCGGCTCGGGCAGGAGCCCCAGGTGGTGGTAGTGGCGAACGGTCCGCGTGCTGACGCCGGCGATCCCGGCGAGTTCCCCGATGCGCATGGCCCCAGTAGAAACGTTGCCGCAACGGCAAGGTCAAGCCGCCGGAATCCGCCAGGTAGCATGGTCGGCACGGCGGACGAGCCGGCCGGGCGGTCGCGTGGGGATCAGCAAGATCCTCCCGAGGAACGTCCGGGCTCCACAGGGCAGGGTGGTGGGTAACGCCCACCCGGGGTGACCCGCGGGACAGTGCCACAGAAAGCAAACCGCCCGGGCCGCACGGCCCGGGTAAGGGTGAAACGGTGGTGTAAGAGACCACCAGTGCCCAGGGTGACCTGGGCAGCTAGGTAAACCCCACCCGGAGCAAGGTCAAGAGGGGCCATCGGCTGATGGCCCTGCGCGGACGATCGAGGGCTGCCCGCCCGAGTCCGCGGGTAGACCGCACGAGGCTGCCGGCAACGGCAGCCCTAGATGGATGGCCGCCTCCCGGCCGACCGCAAGGTCGCCCGGAGACAGAACCCGGCGTACAGGCCGACTCGTCCGTCACACTCACTCCGGCCCTGGTCGGAGGGGGTGTCCCGCCGGCCTGCGGCTGTGGAGTCCCCAGCTGCTGGTTCTTGGCGAACGGCCCGGTGGACGTCGAGACCCTGCAGAGGCCGGTCAGCTCGGGTCGTCGCCGTAGCCGACGAGTCCGCCTCGACACCCTCGAATCGCTCCGGGCCACCGCCCGGGCCGTGCGCACGGGGAGCGGGTCTTCGGTGCCGTGGCTGCTGCGACCCCCTGGGGTGGGGAGCCCTTCGCGGTGGTTGCCGAGCCAAGTGGCGTGCGTGTGGCGGATGTCGAACGGCTCGCGGTGCAGCGCGAGGTGGTCGGGGGTCACCGTCCTGGTGCCCGACAGCCCCCGTTGGCACGGTAGTTCGCGTCCGGTCGGGCCGACTGCCGCCGTTTCGGGGCGTGTTGGGGCGGGCCGGCGTGCGGGGCGGTGTGTCCGCCCCTTGGTTGCTCTCCGCGCCGGGTGGGTGGCGGTCGGGCGTGTCCGGCCGCGTAGCTCATCGTTCTCATCACACAAGCACATCTCCATTCATCGAGGAGCCTTGATGCGACGAGTTCTGACGGCAGTGGGCATGGCCGCGGCCGCGATGACGCTGGGGTCGGCCGCCGGCGCCCACGCCGCCGACGGACCGAAGACCCCCGACCTGGGCGGGCTGAGCAACGTGGACCCCGGCAGCCTGGGGACGACGGTGGGCGGTGCCGCGCAGCAGGCGACGCAGGTCGCCGGCGGGGCCCAGGACAAGGTCGTCAACAAGGTGGTGCCCGCGGAGACCCAGGCGCTCGGCCGGGCCGCGGCGAAGGTGACGCCGCCGGCGGCGCAGGCGGCCGGGGCGACCTCCGGTGCGGCCGGGGAGCTGCTGGGCGAGACGGCGCAGGCGGCCACCGCCGACGGCGGGCTGCTCGGTGGGCTGCCGGCCGACGGGCGGGCCGGGAAGGGCCTGACCGACGCGGCGCCGACCGCGGCGCTGACGGACGCGCTGTCCGGGAAGGCGGTGACCGGCGCGCTGCCGACGAAGGGTGCGCCGGCCGCGGGCCAGCTGCCGGTGCAGGGCCTGCCCGGTCTGGGCTGACGGCGGTCACCCGTCGGCGTCCGCGTCGTACGGGTGCCGCAAGGGCCCCGCTCCACCCCCGCCTGCTCAGGGGGTCGGAGCGGGGCCCTTGTGGTGTCCGGGGGAGGGCGCCTCCCCGGGCCACCGTCGCAAACTCGTCACTTCGGGGAATACGGTGGCGGATGCGGCGCGGGCTACCGTTGCGCCGCTCCCGGAGGATCGGGAGGAGTCAGGAATGTCCGGACGCCCGTCGCGCGACTGGCACGGGGCCGCTGTCGTCGTCGGGCAGTACCCTCGGGACTTTGCCGGGCAGTCACACGAGGGGGCGGCGAGGTGCTGAAGCACTACTACCGGCTGGTGTATTGGAAGAGACGGATCGCGCGGGCGCTGGGGTGGCACCGCCCCGCGACGGCGGGCCGCGGGACGGCCGCGGGGACCCGCGGGGCGGACCGCGGGGCCGGGTCGCGCACCCGGCGGGTCCGTCGCCGGCTGGCCCGGGCCCGGCCGTTGCTGCTCTTCGCGGTGCTGGTGCTGATCGTGGTGGTGGCGTCGGCGCTGCTCGGGTGGCGGGACGACACCTTCGGAGCGGACCACCGGGAGGGCGGTGCGACCGTCCGGTCGACCGGGGGCGCCGGTCAGGGCGTGGTCATGGTGTCCTGCGCGCCGCACGGTGCCGTCTGTGCGCCCGGCCGGGCGGCGCCGGGCGCCGGCTGACGCGCGCCCAGGGCCCTCCCGTGCCGCCTCAGACGTCGCTCGCCGCGATCCGGGTAGCGGTCCCGCTGACGTGCGAGCGCGGGTCGCCGGAGCGCAGGTCGACCGTCAGCAGGCCGGGGCGCCCCAGGTCGTGCCCCTGGTGCAGGGTGAGCGTCGCCGGGGCGGTGACCAGGCCCAGGGCGCGGGTGTACGCGCCGAAGGCGGCGGCCGCGGCGCCGGTCGCCGGGTCCTCCACCACGCCGCCGACCGGGAACGGGTCGCGGACGTGGAAGACGGTGTCGCTCTCCCGCCAGACCAACTGGAGCGTCGTCAGGTCCAGCCGGTGCATCAGGGCGGCCAGCCGGTCGAAGTCGTAGTCGAGCTCGGCCAGTCGGGCGCGGGTGGCGGCGCCGAGGACCAGGTGGCGGGCGCCGGCGTAGGCGATCCGCGGCGGCAGCGCCGGGTCGAGGTCGGCGGCCGGCCAGTCCAGTGCGGCCAGCGCCTCGTCGAGGTCGGCCGGGGAGATCGGCTCGACGCGCGGCTCGACGCTGGTGAGGGTGGCCCGCAGCGCGCCGTCCTGCTGGGTGACGGTGACCGGGACCGAGCCGGCCTGGGTGGCGAAGACCAGGTCGCCGGGGCCCTGCCGCTCGGCCAGGGCGACCGCGGTGGCGACCGTGGCGTGGCCGCAGAAGGCGACCTCGGCGAGCGGGCTGAAGAAGCGGATGGTGAACGCCCGGCCCGGCTCGCCCAGTCCCTCGGGCGGCGCGGTGAGGAACGCGGTCTCGGAGTAGCCGAGTTCGGCGGCGACGGCGAGCTGCGCGGCGTCGTCCAGGCCGGTGGCGTCCAGGACGACGCCGGCCGGGTTGCCGCCCGCGGGGTCGGCGGAGAACGCGGTGTAGCGGAGGATCTCCGGCGTGCGGATCTCCGAGGTGCGGGCGGTGTCCCCGGCGGTGGTGTCGAGTGTCATGCACCGGGGAACTTCCGGCGGCCGCCCGGCTATTCCCGGGCGGCGCCGCGATGCCTCAACCCCGCCCGATGTACGGCATGGCGGTCGCCATCACCGTCGCGAACTGCACGTTGGCCTCCAACGGGAGCGCCGCCATGTGCACGACCGTACGGGCGACGTCCGCCGCGTCCATCACCGGTTCGACCTCGGTGCGGCCGTTGGCCTGGAGGATCCCGGTCTGCATCCGGCCGGTCATCTCGGTGGCCGCGTTGCCGATGTCGATCTGACCGCACGCGATGCGGTACGGACGCCCGTCCAGGGACAGCGACTTGGTCAGCCCCGTCATGGCGTGCTTGGTGGCCGTGTAGGCGATCGAGTGCGGCCGCGGCACGTGGGCGGAGATGGAGCCGTTGTTGATGATGCGGCCGCCCTGCGGTTCCTGGGCCCGCATCGTCCGGAACGCGGCCTGCGCGCACAGGAAGGCGCCGTTGAGGTTGACGTCGACCACCGCCCGCCAGTCGGCGTAGGAGAGTTCCTCCAGCGGGACCGGCGGCCCGAAGGCCCCCGCGTTGTTGAAGAGCAGGTCCAGCCGGCCGAACCGGTCGCGGATCGTGGTGAAGAGGGCGTCGACCTCGTCGGGGCGGGTGACGTCGGTCGGTACGGGCAGCACCGCGGGGCCCTCGATGCCCGCGTAACCCACCTGCCGGGCGGTCTCCTCCAGCGCGTCGGCGCGCCGACCGGCCAGGACCACCGTCCAGTGGTCGGCGACCAGGGCCAGGGCGACGGCCCGGCCGATGCCCGAACCCGCGCCGGTGACCAGGGCCACCCTCCGGCCCGCCGCGCCGTCCTCCCGCGCCTCCTGCGGCGTCGGCGCGGTCCGCGGGGACCGGCCCCGCGTGGAGGGCGCGGGCAGCGTCGGCCGGGCCGCGGTCGCGGTACCGCCCACCTGCCCGGCCCGTGCCACCGGCGTCGCCCGCGCCACCGGTGCCTCCGGTGCCGCCCCTACCCGCTCTGCGTCATATGCCATGCCGGCAGGGTAGCGGCGGACCGGGCGGGAACCGGGCGCGAACCGGGCGTCACCTGGGCGGTGCCGCCAGGAGCCCCGGGCCGGGCGGCAGTTGGCGGCCGGCCCGCCGGGCTGGGCGTGGTCGGCGGGCGTCCGGGCCCGGCGCCGGACGTAGGACCAAAGGACTGCGTCCGCGCGCCCCGGTGGGCGACCGCCGCGTGCCACCATGGTGCCGCCATCACCGATCCATGGAGACGCTCATGACAGAGTCCGGGGCCCCCGCCGCCGAGACCCGGGACGACACCCCCGGACAGTCCGTGACACCCGCGATACCCGGGCGGGACGCGCCCACCGCCCCGGTGGCGCCGGCCGCACCGCCGAAGTCCCGCCGCACCAGCCTGCTCGTCACCCTCGTCCTCGGTGGCCTGACCGCCGTCCCGCCGCTGTCCATGGACATGTACCTGCCGGCCCTGCCGCAGGTCACCGCCGCGCTGAACAGTCCTGCCGCCACCGTCCAACTCACCCTCACCACCTGCCTCGCGGGCATGGCCCTGGGGCAGATGATCGTCGGCCCGATGAGCGACAAGTGGGGCCGCCGCCGCCCGCTGCTCGTCGGCATGGTCGTCTACGTGCTGGCCACCGCCCTGTGCGCGCTCGCCACCAACGCCGAGGTCCTCATCGCCTTCCGCCTGCTCCAGGGGCTGGCGGGCGCGGCCGGCATCGTCATCGCGCGGGCGGTGGTGCGCGACCTGTACGACGGGGTGGCGATGGCCCGCTTCTTCGCCACGCTGATGCTGATCTCCGGAGTGGCGCCGGTGGTGGCGCCGCTCATCGGCGGCCAGATCCTGCGGGTCACGGACTGGCGCGGGGTCTTCGTGGTGCTCACCGTGGTCGGCCTGCTGCTCACCCTGCTGGTCTGGTGGCGGCTGGACGAGACCCTGGCGCCGGAGCGCCGGCAGCCCGGCGGCCTCGGCCCGGCCCTGCGCACCATGCGCGACCTCGTCGCCGACCGGGTCTTCTCCGGCTACCTCCTGGTCGGCGCGTTCGCCTTCGCCGCGCTCTTCGCCTACATCTCCGCCTCGCCGTTCGTCATCCAGGAGATCTACGGCGCGTCCCCGCAGACCTTCAGCCTGCTCTTCGGCCTCAACTCCGTCGGGCTGGTCGCCGTCGGCCAGATCAACGGCAAGGTGCTGGTCGGCCGGGTCGGCCTGGACAAGGTGCTCGGCGTCGGCCTGGTGCTGGTCGCGCTGGCCGGTGCGGCCCTGTTGCTGCTGTCGTCCGGGATCTTCGGCAAGGTCGGACTGGTGCCGGTGGCCGCCGGGCTGTTCGTGCTGATGTCCGCGATGGGCCTGGTCATGCCGAGCACCAACACCCTGGCGCTGCTGCGCACCCCGCACGCGGCCGGTTCCGCCTCCGCGCTGCTGGGCACCTCCACGTTCCTGCTCGGCGCGGTGGCCTCGCCGCTGGTGGGCATCGCGGGGGAGCGGACGGCCGTACCGATGGCCGTCGTCCAACTGTCGTGCGCCGTTCTCGCGCTCGTGAGCTTCCTGGGAATGTGTCGTCCGTGGCAGCGTAAGGAGGAACGCACCGCAGGCGAGAGGACTCGGCTCTGAACGCACCGAACGCCCCGAGACTGAAGCCCGGCACGCCGGCCGCGGCGGGACTGCACCCCGCCTGGACGGAACGGCTGGTCAGCGGCGTGCGCGCGCTGACGGAGGGCCGGGCCCCGTGGTGCCCCGGCGCGGTGGTGCTGGCCGGCCGGGGCCCGGTGGTCGCCGTCGAGGCGGCCGCCGGCTGGGCGGTGCGCTACCGCGCCCACGACCCCGAACGCGACCGGGGCCTGGACCTGCCCCGCGACCGGTGGGAGCCGATGCGGGTCGGCACCGTCTTCGACCTCGCCTCCCTCACCAAACTCTTCACCGCCGTCGTCACCGTCCAGCAGGTCGAGCGCGGGCGGCTCGCCCTGGACGCCCCGGTGGCCGCCCACCTGCCGGCGTTCGCCCCCGGCATCACCGTCCGCGACCTCCTCCGGCACACCTCCGGCCTCGCGCCCGAGCTGCCCTTCCACGCGCATGCCGACCGGGCCGACCAACTGGCGCTGCTGTGGGCCGAGGCCGCCGCCCCCACCGGCGGCCCGCACGGCGCGCACTGCTACTCCGACCTCAACCCCCTCGCCCTCCAGCTCCTGCTGGAACGGCTCACCGGACGCCCCCTGGACGCCCTGGTCCGCGCCGGCATCACCGGCCCGCTGGGGCTGGGCAGCACCTGTTACGGGCCGCTGGCGCCGCAGGGCGTGGCCGCCACCGAGGACCAGCGGCGCCCGTGGGCCAAGGCCGACCGGGGGCCGCTGCGCGGCGAGGTGCACGACGAGAACGCCTGGGCTCTGGGGGGCGTCGCCGGCCACGCGGGGCTCTTCTCCACCGCCCAGGACCTGGCCGTGCTGTGCCGCACGCTGCTCAACGGCGGCGCGTACGGCACCGCCCGGATCCTCGACCCGGCCTCGGTCGCCGCCCTGTTGGACCCGCCCGGCCTCGGCTTCGCCGTCGACCAGCCGTACTTCATGGGCGAGCTGGCCGGCCGGGGCGCCGCCGGCCACACCGGGTTCACCGGCACCAGCCTGGTCCTGGACCGGGCCACCGACACCTTCCTGGTGCTGCTCGCCAACACCGTCCACCCCCGGCGCCGGGCGGGCGGCAGCGCACCGCGGGCCGCGGCGGCCACCCACCTGGCGCGCGCGGTGGCCCACGCGGATCCGCCGGGCCGGCCCTGACCCCGTTCCGGCCCGCACCGGACCGGGTCGGGACCCCCGTAAACTCTCTTGAATGCACGATGAACTGCGCACCGCCCTGGCGGGCCTGCTCGACGGCCTGCCGCCCAAGCAGGCCGCGCAGGCCGTCGAGCGGCTGATCGCCAACTACCGGGGCCGCACCCCCACCGACGCCCCGGTGCTCAGGGACCGCGGTGACGTCGCCGCGTATGCCGCGTACCGGATGCCGGCCACCTTCGAGGCGGTGCGGGCCGCGCTCGCCGCCTTCGCCGCCCGCGTCCCGGACTGGTCCCCGGCCACCCACGTCGACGTCGGCGGCGGCACCGGCGCCGCCACCTGGGCCACCGCCGCGACCTGGGACGGCCCGCGCAGCACGGTCCTGGACTGGGCGCAGCCGGCGCTGGACCTCGGCCGCGAACTGGCCGCCGGGATCCTGCCGGACGTCACCTGGCGCCGCCAGGCCCTGGGCGACGGCCTGGTCCTCCCCGACGACACCGATCTGGTCACCGTCTCCTACGTGCTGGGCGAGCTGCGCCCGGAGGACCGTCGCGCGGTGGTGTCCGCGGCGGCCGGCGCCCGGGCCGTCGTCCTGATCGAACCGGGCACCCCGGAGGGCTACCTGCGGATCCGCGAGGCCCGCGAGCAACTGGTCGCCGCCGGGCTGCGGATCGTCGCGCCGTGCCCGCACAGCGCCGCCTGCCCGATCGTCCCCGGTGAGGACTGGTGCCACTTCTCGGCCCGGGTCAGCCGGTCCTCCCTGCACCGCCAGGTCAAGGGCGGGTCCCTGGCCTACGAGGACGAGAAGTTCAGCTACGTCGCCGCCACCCGCCTGCCGGCCGGCCCGGCCGCGGCCCGGATCGTCCGCAAGCCGCAGATCCGCAAGGGCCAGGTGCTGTTGGACCTGTGCACCGCGGACGACGCCCTGCGACGGGAGACCGTCACCAAGCGGCACGGCGCCGCCTACCGCGAGGCCCGCGACGCGGCCTGGGGCGACGCCTGGCCGCACTGAGTCAGGCCCCGGGGGCGACGGGCCGCCGCCCGCCGCCCCCGGGGAGCGGGGTCAGGCGCTCCGGCTCCGTTGGCGCATTTTCTCCAGGAGGGCGCGGCGCCGTTCCTGCGGATCCTGTGCCTCCGCCGCGCCCTTCCCGCGTCCGTTCGCGGCGGCGCCGCGCAGCGCACCCCGCGAGAGGTTGCTGCGGGTGCCCCCGACGCCGAGCATTCCGCCGGCACTTCCCTTGCTCATGAGGTGGGTTCCTTCCTGCGTGACCGGTGAGCGGCGCGGGCCCGAGCGCGTCGCGCCCCGCCCCTCGGCGAGACGACTCGTCTCGCTCCATTGACGGCCCCATCCTCAAGCGAGACGGTCCGTCTTGTCAAGACGATACGTCTCGCCTCTTGCTCGTTAGACTCCCGACCATGGCCAACAAACCAGCCCCCGACGCCTCCCGCCGCAGCGAACGCTCCCGCCGGGCGATCTTCGACGCGGCCCTCGCCCTCGTCGGCGAGGTCGGCTACGACAAGCTCACCATCGAAGGCATCGCCGCCCGCGCCGGCGTCGGCAAGCAGACCATCTACCGTTGGTGGCCCTCCAAGGCCGCCGTCCTCCTGGACGCCTTCGGCTCCGTCGTCGAGGAGTACGACCAGGAGGGGCTCCCCGACACCGGCGACCTCGCCGCCGACCTCAAGACCGTCCTGCGCGCCACCGCCGACGAGTTCAACGACGCCGCCTGGCAGGCCCCCTACCGGGCCCTCGCGGCGGCCGGCGCCAACGACGAGGAGCTCTCCCGCACCTTCGTCGGCCGCCTCATGGAGCCCGGCATCCGCGTCTACGCCGACCGGCTCCGCGCCGCCCAGGAGGCGGGGGAGCTGGATCCGGACATCGACGTCCGCATCGGCACCGAGATGCTCCTGAGTCCCTTCTCACAGCGCTGGCTCATGCGCACCGGAGAGCTCAGCCACGCCTTCGTCGACACCCTCGTCGACCAGGTGCTCCGAGGGCTGCGCCCGCGCGCCTGACCGTCGGGGAGGGTCGGCCGGCGATGGCGTGAAATGCCCCTGTTCGCCCGTACCGCGTTCACCCCGGATCCGCACACCGGTCACCTGGGGCCCAGGATGGTGGCAGCATTGACCCCAGACCACCGCTCGAAGTGAGGGGATTGATGGAACGCAAGAGCAGGTTCTCCCAGTGGCTGCGCCGGCCGAGGAACGGATCGGGCAGCGATACGGACACGGGATCGGCGGCCGCGCGCGGCCGCGAGGACCTGCTGATGGCGGCGGTCGACGCGGGTTTCCCGGTCGCCCCCGCCGCCCACCCGGCCGGCTACGGCTGTTCCTGCGAGCGCATCGGCTGTCCCACCCCGGGCCGCCACCCCATCTCCTTCGGCTGGCAGACCGTCGCCACCACCGACCGCGACAAGGTCGCCGCCTGGGTCCGCACCCTCCCGCAGGCCAACTTCATCACCGCCACCGGCATGGCGCACGACGTCCTCGACGTCCCCGTCGAGGCCGGCCGCAGCGCCCTCGACCGGCTGGACGCGGCCGGCGTCGACGTCGGCCCGGTCAGCCTCAGCGGCGCCGGCATCGGCGACGGCCGGATGCTCTTCTTCACGGCCACCCGCGGCACCCCCGACGACGAGGACGAGTGGTGGCCGTGCGAGCTGGACTGCCACCCCGAGACCCTCGACGAGCACCCCGGTCTGCGCTGGCACTGCCGCGGCAGCTACGTCCTGCTGCCGCCGTCCGCCCTCCTGGGTGACCAGCCCGCGGTGACCTGGCTGCGCGGCCCCGAGCTCCCGCTGCCGGACCCGCTGACGCTGCTGGAGACGCTCACCGACGCCTGCGCCGAGTTCATCGGCCGCGAACCGGACCACGAGACGGCGGCCTGGCCGATCGGGCGTTGACGCCGCCGCCCGGCCGACCGGCCGGGCCGCCGGCGCCGGTCACAACGCCTTGGCGGACGTCTTCGCCTCGATGCGGTCCAGCACCTTGATCTTGCCGCCGGCGCTCTTCGCGGGGACCAGCACCGTCTGGCCCGACACCGTCGTGAACGCCATCCGCGTGGTGTTCTTCGTCGTCGGTCCCTCCATGATCCCGCGCAGCTCCTTCGGCACGGTGATCATCAGGCCCTTGGAGACCGTCTTCTGCTGGTGGTAGACGGTCGAGAAGAAGACCAGCGCCCCGCCGTCCGCCGTGCGCAGCGCGATCGGCGGCAGCTCCGACGCCTGGTCCTGCCACTGGATCCGGGCCCCCGGCTGGTTGGCCTGGCCGGCCCGCCAGGCCCGCAGCCGGTCGGTCTCCTGGCCGGGCGCGAACACGTCGCCCTTGCCGGTGTTGAGGTAGTCCGCGTACGCCGTGCTCAGCTGGCCCGGGGCGACGGCGAGCCCCGACGAACCGTCCACCGGCACCGCTTCCGCGTAGCCGTCGGTGACCTTCAACTCCGGGGCGTTGTTGCCGGGGAACGTCGCGAGGTAGGAGGCCCGCCACTTCTCGTGGACGCCGTTCCGGCTGAACGCCAGGAACCAGCGGGTGTTCTCGCCGCTCCGGTCCCGGCGGTTGCTGAGGGCGTCCGCGACGAAGAACTTCGGCCAACCCTTCTGCTGGGGCACCGTGAAGTGGGCGTCGGTGAACGCGAGCGGGGTGAAGTTCGGGTTGCCGTCGGGGCGGACGCCGTGCGCGGCCTTTATCCCCGCCTGGTCGATGGCGAGCAGCGCACCGGACTCGAACGCGGTGTTCTTCGCCGCGTCCAGCGTGCGGTTGGCCTTGTTGAAGCCGTCGGTGAAGTGCGTGAGCGCCTTGGCGGCGTCGGCCTGCGACACCGCGGGCAGTACCTCGCGCTCGCCGTGCACCGTCATGCATCCGCTCAGCACCACCAGCGCCGCCGCGGCCGACGTCAGTGTGGCGGGCACCCGGAACGGCGACCTGCGTGTCATGGGGCTCGGGCTCCTTCGGGGCGACCGGGGCGGACGGGAGGCCGCCGGGGTGGCACGATTCGGCGGCAACCATACCCGGTGGCCGAGGGCGGGCGGTGGGGTCGGGGTGGCGATTGTTTTCCGCCGCGGCCCTGGGGCGGCCCGAGTTGTGGGCTTGTGCGGTGTGCGGTGCGGTGCGGTGTGCGCGGCCGGGGACCGGTCCTGGGCGTGCGCAGGGGCCGCCCCGCGGTGTGGGCGGCCCCTCGTCAGGCGCGGGCGGGCGCGGTGGCTCAGGCGCTGAGCGGGAACGCGTCGCCCAACTCCCGGAAGACGGCGCTGTTGAGGGCGAAGGCGCGCTTGCACTCGTCGATGACGCGCTGCTTCTCCAGGTCGTCGACGGGCAGCGCGTCGAGGAGTTCGCGGTACTCGCGCTTGAAGGCGGCGGGGTTGCCGATGGCCTCGAAGACGTAGAAGCGGACGCCGTCGCCCTTGCGCGCGAAGCCCCAGGTCTTCTCGGCGGTGCCGCGGATGATCTGGCCGCCGGAGAGGTCGCCGAGGTAGCGGGTGTAGTGGTGGGCGAGGTAGCCGGCCGGCCAGTCGCGGGCGCAGGCGGCTATCCGCTCGGCGTACGCGGCGGTGGCCGGCAGGGGTGCCAGGTCGGTGCGCCAGTCGGGGCCGCCGAGGTGGGCGAGGTCGCGCTCCAACTCCTGGGTGCGGGCCAGCTCCGGGCGGAGGAAGGGGCCCGTGACCGGGTCCGTGGCGAGGTCCTGGGGGACGTCCTCCAGGGCGCGGTAGACGAACCACAGCTGTTCGGTGTAGCGCCGGTAGGCGGCGACGCCGAGCTTGCCGCCCAGCAGGTGGCTCATGAACGCGGAGTTCTCCGCCTCGGTGTGCTGCTCGTGGGAGGCGGTGCGGATGGCCGTGGAGAAGGACGGGGTCGGGCTGGACGCTTCCAAGGCGGACCTCCGGGGGCCGGCGAGCGCGGACAGGGGTGGGGCGGGAACAGGCCGACGGATGCGCGCAGCCGTCAGGTTAGGGTTACCTAACTACGCAGGGCGCGCCCTGGTCAACCTGTTCCCGACAGCCTGTCGGTAAAAACGCTACGCCGGTTCCGATCAGGGCAGCGTAAGGATCTCGGTCCCGGTCTCCGTGACCACCAGCGTGTGCTCGAACTGAGCGGTCCGCTTGCGGTCCTTGGTGACCACGGTCCAGCCGTCCTCCCACATGTCGTACGCGTACGAGCCCAGCGTCAGCATCGGCTCGATCGTGAACGTCATGCCGGGCTTGATCTCGGTGGTGTGGTGCGGGCTGTCGTAGTGCGGGACGATCAGGCCGGAGTGGAACGACGAGTTGATGCCGTGGCCGGTGAAGTCGCGGACCACGCCGTAGCCGAAGCGCTTGGCGTAGGACTCGATGACCCGGCCGATGATGTTGATCTGGCGGCCCGGCTTGACGGCCTTGATCGCGCGGTTGAGCGCCTCCCGGGTGCGCTCCACCAGCAGCCGCGACTCCTCGTCGACGTCACCGCACAGGTACGTGGCGTTGTTGTCGCCGTGCACGCCGTGGATGTACGCGGTCACGTCGAGGTTCACGATGTCGCCGTCCTTCAGGACGGTCGAGTCGGGGATGCCGTGGCAGATGACCTCGTTGAGCGAGGAGCACAGGGACTTGGGGAAGCCGCGGTAGCCGAGCGTGGAGGGGTAGGCGCCGTGGTCGCACATGAACTCGTGGGCGACCCGGTCGAGTTCGTCGGTGGTCACGCCGGGCGCGATGTGCTGGGCGGCCTCCGCCATCGCCTGGGCGGCGATCCGGCCGGCGATCCGCATCCGCTCGATGGTTTCGGCGTCCTGCACCTCGGGCCCGGTGTACGGGGTCGGGCTGTCCTTGCCGACGTACTCGGGGCGCGGGATCGAGGCGGGAACGGGGCGGGTGGGAGAGATCTCCCCGGGGACAAGAAGCGACTGGCCAGACATGCCAGCGAGTGTATCCGCGGGCCGTCGGGCAGGATGGTGGCAACGGGAGCCAAGCACAGGAGGCGGCAATGGCGCTGTTCAAACGGCGGACGGTCGGCAAGCCGGGCGAGTGGTTCTACTGCCTCAAGCACGGGACGGTCGAGGAAGGACCCGAGTGCCGGGCCGCCGACCGGTTCGGCCCGTACGCCACCCGTGAGGAGGCCGCGCACGCGATGGACACCGCCCGCGAGCGCAACCTGGAGTGGGAGACCGACCCCAAGTGGCACGACATGGGCAAGGGCGGCGAGGGCAGCAAGGACAGCAAGGACAGCGAGGGCAGCAAGGACAGCAAGGGGGCCCCGGGGGACGGCGACGGCGCGTAGCCGGCGGCGCCGGCCGGGTCACCAGCGCGGGGGCGGCGGGGTCGCCAGCCCCTCGGCGATGCGGGCCAGGCGGTCGCGGAACCGGCGGTGCCGGCGCGGTGCGGGCCGGCCGTTCTCGCCGGCGGCCGCGCTGACCAGGTGCTGGACGGTGTCGAGGTCGAGGTCGGCGGTGTCCGTGAGGCCCGGGGGCGGCGGCGCGGCGCCCTCCGGGAGCGGCGGGACGGTGGTCAGCGCGTCGTGGGCCAGGGCGTGCAGATCGCGGTTGCCGGAGTCCAGGGCGAGGACCGTGGCGCCGTTGCGTCGCGCGTCGTGCACCCGCTCCAGCAGCCCGGCGTCCGGCCGCTCCGGCGTCACCACCAGCAGCGTCGCGCCGCGCCCGGCCGCCGCCAGCCGCCCCGGCCCGACCGCGAGGTGCGCCGGGGCCCCGGCGGGGACCCGGTGGCGGACCAGCGTCGGCGACAGCTCCGGCAGACCGGACCAGGCGGCCTCGTCGTCCAGGTGGGCGGCCAGGTGCCAGGGCTCGTAGCCGGCGCTGCCGACCAGCAGCAGTCCGCCGCCGTGCGGGGCGACGGCGGTCCGCAGTGAACCGGCGAAGCGACGGGTGGCCTCGATCCACTCGGTCCCGGCGAGGACCTCGCGCAGCAGCGCGACGCGTACGGCATCCATGGCGCGGCATCGTGCCGCACCGGCCGGCCCGGTGGGGGCGGGTGCGGGGCGTGTCACCCGTACGGGGCGGTCGTCGGCGGGGTGACGGAGCGGCCCGGTCGGTGGCTCAGCCGGTGGGGCGCAGGCCGGCCTCGGCCAGCCGACGTCCCACCTCCGCGAGCGACTCCTCGCCCAACGGGAGCTGGGGGAGGGCGGTGGCCCGGTGGTCGATCACGCCCAGCAGCGCGAGGGCGGCCTTGAAGCCGCCGAGGGCGGAGGAGCTGCGGCCCATCTCGCTCTCCGGGCCGGTGTCGGTGAGGTCGAAGAGGGTGACCAGCCGCTCCTGTTCGGCGGCCGCGCGGGGCCAGTCGCCGGCGCGGGCGGCGTCGTAGAGCCGGACGTAGCCCGCCGGGTCGACGTTGCCCAGGCCCGGGACGATGCCGTCCGCGCCCGCCAACAGTGCGGCGTCGGCGGTCAGTTCGGAGCCGGTGAGGACGGCGAAGTCGGGCGCCGGGCCGGTGTGCCGGGCGGACCGGCCGCCGAGGGCGACCAGCAGGCGGCGCAGCGCGCCGTCGTCGCCGCTGGAGTCCTTGAGCCCGATCAGGGTGCCCTCTTCGGCCAGTTCGCGGATCAGCGCCGGGGAGAGCTTGCTGGGCACCGACACCGGGATGTCGTAGGCGATCAGCGGGCGGCGGGTGGCGGTGCGCAGGTGCCGGAAGTGGGCGGCGATCTCGCGGGGGTGGGTGCGGGTGTAGAAGGGGGCGGTGGCGACCAGGGCGTCGGCGCCGAGCGCGGTGGCGGTCCGGGCGTGCTCCAGGACGCGCGCGGTGGTGGTGTCGATCACTCCGGCCAGGACCGGCACCCGGCCGGCGGCGGCGGTGACCACCGTCTCCAGGACGGTGGCACGCTGATGATTGGTCAGGTAGGCGGCCTCGCCCGAGGACCCCAGGGCGAACAGGCCGTGGACGCCGGCGTCGAGGAGGTGGCAGACCAGGCGGGTGAGGGAGGCGGTGTCGACCTCGCCGTGCGGGTCGAGGGGGGTGCAGACCGGGGGGATGACGCCGTGCAGCGGGACGGTGAGTGCCATGGGGGCTCCAAGGGCGGCGCTGAGCTGGCACATCAGACATGGGATGTCCGATATCGCGGTCACAATAGGCATGTGCGCGGGTGCCCGGTCAAGGATTCCGCTCCGGTGGGGTCCGAACGGGGCCGTGGCGTGCGGCGCATGAGGTGCGGGAGAGGGAAGAGGGCGATGAGGTTGGCGCGAGGCACGATGTCCGAGGACGTCCAGGCGCGGATCAAGCAGTTGATCCTGGACCGCGGGCTGACGTCGGGTGATCCGTTGCCCACGGAGACCGAACTGGTGGCCATGCTCGACGTCAGCCGCAATTCGGTGCGGGAGGCGCTCAAGGCGCTCCAGGCCATGCGGATCGTCGAGATCCGGCACGGCTTCGGCACCTACGTCGGCGCGCTCACCCTGGAGCCGTTCGTCGAGGGTGTCGCCTTCCGGGCCGCGGTCCGCCACCAGCAGGGCGAGCCCAGCCTGTACGAGCTGATGGAGGTCCGGGAGGCCCTGGAGGCGGGGCTGATCGGCACCGTGGCGCGCGGCCTGCCGGCCGAGGACCTCGCGGTGCTCAGGGCGCTGGTCCGGCGGATGGCGGAGGAGGCGCGCGGCGGGGAGGTGCTCAGCGCCACCGACCGGGCCTTCCATCTCGCGCTGTACCGGTCGCTCGGCAACCACCTGCTGAGCGAGGTGCTGGACGCGTTCTGGGCGGCGCTGCGCCGGGTCCGCGAGGACCTCGCCGACGTCCGGCCGGACCCGGAGGTGACGTGCCGTCAGCATGCGGAGATCGTCGACGCGTTGGAGGCGGGCGACGGGGAGCGTGCGGTGGCGGCGATGCACCGGCACTTCGACGGGATCCGGCGGCGGTTGACCGCGTAGCCCCGGCGCCCGGCGGTGGTCGTACGCCTCGCCGGATGTCGTGATCGTCGCGTTCACCGGGATTTCATTCCATGTCGGTGGAGCCGTTGCCGACACGGAAAACGGTCATGTGCCGTGCCTTGACGGCCAGTTGGGGCCTTCTTATCGTCCGCAGGACAAGGGACGTCCTACGTCCTGGCTCGGCTGGGGAGTGATCCGTGCCGTACGAGGCTGCTGTGCCACCCACGGTGAGGGCCCTTCCGTCGTGAGCGGGTCCCGCCCGGTGGGGGAGAGGGAACGCGCAGCACCCACTCGTCACCTGTGCCCCGTTCAGCACCCCCGCCGTCGGCGGCCCCGCATCCCCCTCAAGGAGCCGGCATGACACCTTCAGACACTCCCCGCGGCGGCGTCCGCCGCAGAACCGTCCTCGGCGGGGCGGCCGCGGCCGCCGCCGGCCTCGCGCTCGCCGGCTGCGGCAGCGCCGACGACGGCGCCCCCAGGGAACGGAGGAAGGGCCAGAAGATCACCCTCACCTTCTGGTCCTGGGTGCCGGGCATCGACCGGCCCGTGGACCTGTGGAACCGCGACCACCCCGAGGTCCAGGTCAGGGTCGAGAAGGTGTCGGCGGTCAACGGCGAGCAGTACGCGAAGATGCACGCCGCCATCAAGGCCGGCAACCCGCCGGACCTGGGCCAGATCGAGTTCCCGGTGATCCCCAGCTTCCTGTTGGACGGCGGGCTGCGCGACCTCGCCCCGCTCGGCGCCGCCCGGCACCGCGACGCGTTCTTCGCCTGGCAGTGGCGGCAGTCCGTCTTCGGCTCCGGGATCTACGCCATCCCGCAGGCCAGCGGCCCGATGGGGCTGTTCGTCCGGCAGGACCTCTTCGACCGGTGGGGCATCCCGGTGCCGCGCACCTGGGACGCGTACGAGGCCGCCGCCAAGGAGGTCCGTCGGCACGGCGCCTGGATCGAGACCTTCGCCCCGACCAACGGCAACCGCTTCGCCGGACTGGCCTGGCAGGCCGGCGCCAAGTGGTACAGCACCCACGGCGACACCTGGGTCGTGCACCTCGACGACGCCCCCACCCGTCGGGTCGCCGACTACTGGGAGGGGCTGGTGCGGCGCAAGCTCGTCAAGACCGTCCCGGACCGCCGGGACGCCTGGTACAAGGACATCCAGACCGGCGCCATCCCGGCCTGGGTGGGCGCCAGTTGGGGCGACGCCCTGCTGGCCGGCAACGCGCCCGGCACCAAGGGCAAGTGGCGGGCCGCCCCGCTGCCCCAGTGGCAGCCCGGCGGCCGGGCGTACGCGAACTGGGGTGGCTCCACCACCGCCGTCTTCGCCAAGGCGAGCTACCCCAAGGACGCCCTGGACTTCGCGCTCTGGCTCAACACCGACCCGCGGTCCATCGCCCTGCTCCTCCAGGGCGGCTACGGCTTCCCCAGCGCCAAGACGGGCTACGCCACCAGCGCCCTCGACGCGGACAGGGACTTCTTCGGCGGCCAGCCCTACAGCCGGGTCTTCGCCGACGCCGGCGCGCACGTGGACACCGACTGGCAGTGGGGGCCGGGCGTGGACACCCTCTTCCAGCGGCTCGGCGACGCCTTCACCGACGCGCTCGCCGGCGGCACCTCGTTCCGCTCGGTGCTGACGCAGGTGCAGCGCCAGACCGTCGCCGACCTGCGGGACAAGGGGCTCAAGGCGGAGAGCGGCACATGAGCGCGACCGCCGCGCGACGCCCGCGCCGGACCGGGCGGCCCGGCGCCCGCAACGCCCGGGCCGCGGCCGGATTCGTCCTGCCCTTCCTCGCCCTCTTCGCCCTCTGCTACCTCGCCCCGGTCTGCTACGCGGTGTGGACCAGCCTGCGGCGCACCGCACGCACCGGGCCGCTCGGCCTCGGCACCGAGCACGACGTCTTCGCCGGCCTCGCCAACTACGCCCAGGCGCTGGCCGACGACCGGTTCCTGACCGGCTTCGGCCGGGTGCTGCTCTTCGGCGTCGTGCAGATCCCGCTGATGACGGCGCTCGCCACCGCGCTGGCGCTGCTCCTGGAGAGCGCCGCCGCCCGCTGGGTCACCTTCTTCCGCAGCGCCTTCTTCCTGCCCTACGGGGTGCCCGGGGTGATCGCCTCGATCCTGTGGGGCTTCCTCTACGTCCCCGGCCTCAGCCCGTTGGTGCGGATCGCCCAAGCGGTGGGCTGGAACGTCGACTTCCTCTCCCGCGGCAGCGTGCTGTGGTCGGTCGCCAACATCGTCACCTGGCAGTTCACCGGCTACACCATGCTGGTGCTGATCGCCCAGCTGAAGTCCGTCCCCGGCGAGCTCTACGAGGCGGCCCGGATCGACGGCGCGGGCGCCTGGCAGGTGGCCCGGTACGTCAAGCTCCCGATGCTCCGCCCGGCGCTGGTGCTCACCACCGTGTTCAGCATCATCGGGACCCTCCAGCTGTTCGCCGAGCCGATGGTGCTGCGCCCGCTCGCCTCGTCCATCGACTCCGGCTACACCCCCAACCTGCACGCCTACAGCGAGGCGTTCGTCGGCAACAACCAGCACCGGGCGGCGGCCGAGGCGGTGCTGCTGGCCCTGGTGGCGTGCGCGGCCTCGTTCGGCTTCCTGCGGCTGGTCGGCGGGCGAGGGAAGGAGCACGGATGAGCACCCAGGCCCCCGGCGGGCGAGCGGAGGAGCATCCGTGAGCGCCCGGGTCCCCGTCCGTCAACGGATCATCACCAGCTCCCTGTTGGCCGTCGCCGCCCTCTACTTCCTCGCGCCCGTCTACTGGCTGGTCGTCTCGGCGACCAAGAGCAGCGCCGACCTCTTCGGCACCTTCGGCTTCTGGTTCTCCGACCACCCCCGGCCGCTGGCGTACCTCACCGGTGTCCTGACGTACGACCACGGCGTCTACGCCCGCTGGTTCGCCAACTCGCTGCTCTACGCCGGCGTCGGCGCGGTCTGCGCCACCGGGCTGTCCGCCGCGGCGGGCTACGCGCTGGCCAAGTTCCCCTTCCGGGGGCGGGAGACGGTCTTCGGCCTGGTGCTGGCCGGGGTGCTGATCCCGAGCACCGCACTGGCCCTGCCGCTGTACCTCCTCTTCAGCGCGCTGGGCCTGGCCGACACCTACGGTGCGGTGCTGATCCCCAGCGTGGTCAGCCCGTTCGGGGTCTACCTGTGCCGGATCTACGCGGCCGCCGCGGTGCCCGACGCGCTCCTGGAGGCGGCCCGGATCGACGGCGCGGGGGAGGCGCGGATCTTCGCCGGGCTGGGGCTGCGGCTGATGGGACCGGCGCTGGTCACCGTCTTCCTGTTCCAGTTCGTGCACATCTGGAACAACTACTTCCTGCCGTTGGTGATGCTCTCCGACTCCGACCTGTACCCGGTCCAACTGGGGCTGACGACGTGGCTGGGCTACGCGGACCGGCAGCCGGTGCTCTACCAGTACACGGTGGGCGGCGCGCTGCTGTCCGTACTGCCGCTGATGGTGCTGATGACGGTGCTCCAGCGGTACTGGCGCACGGGATTGACCGAGGGGAGCGTCAAGGCGTGACGTCCCCCCGACACCGGCGCCGGGGCGTGACAGTATCGCTGTCATGACTTCTTCCGACGCTGCCGCGACCCCGGCCGAGACCCCGTCCACCCCCGGCGCCAAGCCGGCCGCCCGCGATCCGTGGGACCTGCCCGACGTCTCCGGTCTGGTGATCGGCGTCCTCGGCGGCACCGGCGACCAGGGCCGCGGCCTGGCCTACCGGTTCGCCAAGGCCGGCCACAAGGTGATCATCGGCTCCCGGGCCGCCGAGCGCGCGCAGGCCGCCGCCGAGGACCCCCAACTGGGCGGCCTGGGCGTCGAGGGCGCCGCCAACGCCGACTGCGCCCGCCGCAGCGACGCCGTGATCGTCGCGGTGCCGTGGGAGGGACACGCCAAGACCCTCCAGGCGCTGCGCGAGGAGCTGGCCGGCAAGCTGGTGATCGACTGCGTCAACCCGCTCGGCTTCGACAAGAAGGGCGCCTACGCGCTCAAGCCGGAGGAGGGCAGCGCCGCCGAGCAGGCCGCCGCGCTGCTGCCGGACTCCCGGGTCACCGCCGCCTTCCACCACCTCTCCGCCGTCCTGCTCCAGGACCCCGAGGTCGCCGACATCGACACCGACGTGATGGTGCTCGGCGAACGCCGCGCCGACACCGACCTGGTGCAGGCGCTGGCCGCCCGCATCCCCGGGATGCGCGGCGTCTTCGCCGGCCGGCTGCGCAACGCCCACCAGGTCGAGTCGCTGGTCGCCAACCTGATCTCGGTCAACCGCCGCTACACGGCGCACGCCGGCCTGCGGGTCACCGACGTCTGAGCCGGCACACCGCTGCGGGGGAGGGGGCGGCGGGGGCGGCGCGGGCCATAAGGGACACTGGAACGGACCGCACGACCCGACAGGAGCCGACCCCATGCCCTCCCTGCCCCCGCCCGGACCGGACCGGCGCCTCGCCGTCCTCGCCCTCGCCGTGTGCGCGCTCGCCGTCGCCGCGGCGGTCGTCTCCTTCGCCCGGGGCAGCTTCATCGGCATCGTGTGGATCCTGCTGGCCGGCGTCTCCAGCAACATGGCGTGGTTCTACTTCCGCAAGGCGAAGCTGGAGCGGGCCCGCCAGGCCGAGGCCGCCGGCTGACCCGCCGGCCGCGCCCCGGTCAGGCCGTCCCGCCGATCTGCGGGACCTGCGGCTCGCCCTGCCAGAAGCGGTAGAACTCCTGGCCCCAGTAGGTGTCCCAGGTCGACACGCCCAGTCCCCGCAGGACCGTGTGCACCAGGTCGAAGAAGACCTGGTTGATCTCCGGCACCCACAGCAGCACGAAGACCGCCAGCATCCCGAACGGCGCGATCGGCGCGACCTGCCGCCGGACCCGGTCCGACAGCCACGGTTCGAGCACGCCGTAGCCGTCCAGCCCGGGCACCGGGAGGAAGTTCAACAGCGCCGCGGTGACCTGGAGCAGCGCCAGGAACGCCAGCGCGTAGCGGAAGGCGTCCGGCACCCCGTCCAGGGCGTGCAGCCAGAACGGCGCGCTGACCACCACGGCGAACAGGACGTTGGTCAGCGGCCCGGCCGCCGAGATCAGGCTGTGCCGCCAGCGGCCCCGGATCCGGCCGCGCTCGATGAACACCGCCCCGCCCGGCAGCCCGATCCCGCCCATGATCACGAAGAGCACCGGCAGCACGATGCTCAGCAGCGCGTGCGAGTAGACCAGCGGGTTGAGGGTGAGGTAGCCCTTCGCGCCCACCGTGATGTCGCCGCCGTGCAGGGCGGTGCGGGCGTGCGCGTACTCGTGCAGGCACAGCGACACCACCCAGCCCGCCGTCACGAACAGGAAGACCGCGAAGCCGGTGCTGGCCGCGAGCGTCCCGCTCCACACGGCCCAGCCGGAGACCGCCAGGACGGCGACGAGCGCGAGGAAGACCGGACTGACGCGGCGGTCGGCGCGCGGGATTGCGGTGGTCATCGGTACGGGTCTCCCAAGGGTGGGTCGCGGGCGGGGCCGGGCCGCGGCGGGCCGCCCCGACCGTATCCGCGGTGCGGCCGCCGGCGCACGGCCCCGTTGCCGGCCGCGCCCCGCCGACGGAAACGCCGCTCGGTACGCGGAGAGTTCCGCCGGTGACCGACAATGGCCCGGTGCGTTACGGAATTCTCGGCACCACCCAGGTCGGCGAGGCCGACGGCACGCCCGTCGTCGTCGGCGGCGCCCGGCTGCGCGCCCTGCTCGCGGCGTTCGCGCTGCGCCCCGGCCGGGCGCTGCCCGCGGACGTCCTGATCGCCGACGTCTGGGGGATGGACCCGCCGGCCGACGCGCCCGGTGCCCTCCAGGCGCTGGTCGGCCGGCTCCGCCGGGCCCTGGGCCGGTCCGCGATCGCCTCGGTCGACGGCGGCTACCTGCTGTGCGCCGAGCCGGACGCGGTCGACCTGCACCGCTTCGAGCGGCTGACGGCGGAGGGCGGCCGGGCGCTGGACGCCGCCGACCCGGGCCGCGCCGCCGCCCTGCTCGACGAGGCGCTGGCCCTGTGGCGCGGGCCGGCCCTGGCCGATCTGCCCGAGGCGACCGTCGAGGCGGCCCGCGCCGAGAGCCGCCGCCTGGACGCCCAGCGCACCCGCTTCGCCGCCGACCTGGCCCTGGGCCGGGCCACCCGGGCGCTGCCCGCACTGGGCGCGCTCTGCCAGGACCACCCCCTGGACGAGCCGCTCCAGGCGCTCCGGCTGCGCGCCCTGCGCGCCGCGGGCCGCACCGCCGAGGCGCTCGCCGCCTACGAGGCGATACGCGCCGACCTCGCCGACCGCCTGGGCGCCGACCCCGGACCGGAGCTGCGCGCCCTGCACGCCGCGCTGTTGCGGCCGGACCTCGCGGCCCCGGCGCCCGAGGGGGCGGCCGCGCCGGGGGGCCCGACGGGCCCGCCCCGGCCGTCGTCCGCCGCCCTGCCCGCGCCGGCGGACGCCCCGGTGCCGCCGGCCGCCCGGCCCGGCAACCTCCGCGCCCGCCTCACCTCCTTCGTCGGCCGGGAACACGACCTGGACGCCCTGCGGGCCGACCTCGCCGCGCACCGGCTGGTGACGCTGCTGGGGCCGGGCGGCGCCGGCAAGACCCGGCTCTCCCAGGAGGGCGCCGAGGCCGCAGCGGCCGCGCTGCCGGACGCCTGGCCGCACGGTGTCTGGTTGGCGGAGTTGGCGCCCGTGGACGATCAGCGGACCGTGCCGGAGGCGGTGTTGACCGCGCTCGGGGCCCGCGAGACCGTCGTCCGCGGTACCACCGCCGAGGGGCTGCGGGCCGCCGCTGACCACGGCGCCCGGGACCCGCACGCCCGGCTCGCCGAGCACTGCGCGGGCCGTCGGATGCTGCTGGTGCTGGACAACTGCGAGCACGTGATCGGGGCCGCCGCGGAACTCGCCGAGCGGCTGCTGATGGCCTGCCCGGGCGTGACCGTGCTGGCCACCAGCCGGGAGCCGCTGGCCGTGCCGGGCGAGGTGGTGCGGCCGGTGGAGCCGCTGCCGGACCCGGTCGCGCTGCGGCTGCTCGCCGACCGCGGGGCCGCCGCCCGCCCCGGCTTCCGCCTCGACGCCGACGAGGAGACCGCACTGGCCTGCGCGGAGATCTGCCGCCGGCTGGACGGCCTGCCGTTGGCGATCGAACTCGCCGCCGCCCGCCTCCGCATGATGACGCCCCGTCAGCTCGCGGACCGGCTCGACGACCGTTTCCGCCTGCTGACCAGCGGCAGCCGCACGCTGCTGCCCCGCCAACAGACCCTGCGCGCGGTGGTCGACTGGTCCTGGGACCTCACCGACGAGCCCGAACGCGCGGTGCTGCGCCGGCTGTCGGTCTTCGCCGGCGGGTGCGACCTGGCCGCCGCGGAGGAGGTCTGCGCGGGCGACGGCGTGCCCGCGTACGAGGTGGCCGGCCTGCTGGGCTCGCTGATCGACAAGTCGCTGGTGGTCGCCGCCCCGGCCGACGAGGGGCCCGGCGCGCGGGGCCTCCCCGGCGCCCGCGACCTTGCGGCCGGGCGCGCGCCGCGGACCGGGGCGGGTGCCGGCGGGCAGATGCGCTACCGGCTGCTGGAGACGGTGGCCGAGTACGCCGGGGAGCGGCTGGACGAGGCCGGGGAACGGGCCGCGGTCGAGCGCCGCCACCTGGTCGCCTACCGCGAACTGGCCCGCACCAGCGACCCGTTGCTGCGCGGCCCCCGACAGCGCGCGGTGATCGACCGGCTGGAGCTGGAGCACGACAACCTGCGCACCGCGCTGCGCCGGGCCGTCGCCGCCGGGGACGAGCAGGAGGGGCTGTGCCTGGTGCTGTCGCTCCACTGGTTCTGGTCGTTGCGCGACCACCGCGGCGACTCCTGCACCTGGGCGGAGGCCGTCGCCGCACTCGGCCCCAACCCCTTCGCCCGGCCCGTGGAGGTCGCCCCCGAGCTCCCCGCGCGGCCGATCGACGCACCCCCGCCGATGCCGCCCGAGCAGCTCGTGGAGGCCCGCCGCGAGGTCCGCCTGGTGGCGCTCGCCAGCAACGACCGCAACGTCGAGTGGCTGCGCGACCCGGACGGGCAGGAGGAACTGGCCGGGATCATCGCCGCCTACCGCGGCGGCATGCCGCAGACCTGCAAGGTGCCCGGGGTGCTGTGGTACCACGCGGTCCTGATGACCGGCCGCTGGCGGGAGTTGGTCGAGATGCTCGACCAGGCCGTCGAGGGCTGTCGCGGCTTCGGCTACGACTGGGAGCTGGCCTACGTCCTCCAACTGCGCTCCAAGATCCTCAACGACCGCCCCGGCCAGTTGCCCCGGGCGACCCGGGACGCCGACGAGGCGCTCGCGATCTTTGTCCGGCTCGGCGACGTCTGGGGCGCGGCCGAGGCGCTGGCCGGCCGCGGCGAGTCCGCCGAGAAGCGCGGCGACCACGCCGCCGCGGTGCGCGACTACGAGGCGGCGATGGTGTACGCCGAGCAACTGGGCGCGCACGGCCAGACGCTGCTGCTGCGGGCCCGGCTGGGCGCCGTGCTGATCGAGGACGGCCGGCCGGAGGACGGCCGGCGGCTGCTCAAGGAGGTGCTGGCCGAGGCGGAGGACGCCCACAGCGGCCGGGACGCGGCGTGGTTCACCCGGATGACGTTGGGCATGCACCTGGCGACGGAGGGCCGCACGCACGAGGCCCGCCGGGAGTTCCTCGTGGTGCGGGAGGCGCTCACCTCGCACGACTCCGACATGTTCCTGGGCCTGCTGGACGCCTCGCTGGTCTCGCTGGACGTGGACGAGGGGCAGCACGGGCCGGAACTCCTGCCGCGGATCCGGCAGGCCGTCACCCAGGTCCGGGACCCGCTGGTGGAGCTGGTCGCGCCGGACCTTCCGGTGGTGCTGCTGCTGACCGGCGCCCGGGTGTTGACGGCGGTCCGCGGCGCGGCCGGGGCCTGGGACGCGGCCCGGCTGATCGGCGCTCACGACGCGCTGCTCGTCAGCCCGCACGTGACGCCGCTGGCCAACCGCCGGGACCGGGCCCGCACCGAGGAGGCCGTCCGGGCCCTGCTGGGCGACGCCGCCTACGAGGCCGCGCATGCCGAGGGCGGCGGCCTCGCGTTGGACGAGGCCGCCGCCCTCATCTGACGCGAGCCGGGCGGGCTGGACGGTCCGCGGGGCACGCCCCCGCGGACGCCGCGTCAGGTCTTGGTGCGGAACTTCCGCACGGCGAGCGGCATGGTGATCGCCGTGATGGCCACCGCCCAGCCGAGTGTGATCAGCGCCGGATGGGCCACCGCGCCCTGGCCGTTGAGCAGCGCGCGGGCCGCGTCGGCGAGGTTGGAGAGGGGGTTGACCTTGGTGAACGCCTCCAGCCAGCCGGGCATCTGCCGGGTCGGCGCGAAGATCGACGAGCCGAACTGGAGCGGCATCAGGACCAGCATCGCCATGCCCTGCACCGCCTGCGGGGTCTTCACGCTGAGCCCCAGCAGGATGAAGATCCACATCAGGGCGGCGCCGAAGACCGCGGACAGGGCGATCGCGGTGGCGAACTCCAGCAGGGAGCCGTGGATTTCGAGGCCCAGCAGGAAGCCCATGCCGAGCAGGATCGCGATCGCGAGGAGCATCCGGCCGAGCTCGACCACGATCTTGGCGATCAGGACCGAGGACCGGGCGATGGGCATCGTCCGGAAGCGGTCCATCACGCCCTTGCGGAAGTCCTCGTTGACGCCGCTGCCCACCGCCATGGCGATGTTCATGCCCATCATCGCCATCATGCCGGGCACCAGGTACTGCACGTAGGCGTGCTGGTTGCCCTTGCCGGCGATGGCGCCGCCGAAGACGTAGACGAACAGCAGGATGAAGATCACCGGCATCAGCACCGCGTCGAACAGCGTCTCCGGGTCGTGCTTGATCTGCACGAGGTTGCGCCGCACCAGCGCACCGATGTGCCGCAGGTTGGCCCGGAGGCCGATCCGGCCCTCGTCGCCGCCGGTCGTGCCGACCGGCGGCACCGTCATCGTCGCGGCACTCATGCCGACACCCCCGCGTACTCCTCGTCGTGCAGAGCGGAACCGGTCTCCGGGGCGGTGGCCCCGGACGTCTTCTGGCCGGTGATCGCCAGGAACACCTCGTCCAGGCTGGGCAGGTGGGTGCTGATCCCGGCCAGTGCGAAGCCTCGGGCGCCCAACACCCCGACGACCGTGGTCAGTTGTTCGTCGCTGACGATGGGGACGTTGACCACGCCCTCTTCGTGGTCGGCGGTGGCGCCGCTGATGCCGTCCAGACCGGCCTGGGCGACGGCGCCCACCATCCGGTCCAGCTCGGTCGGGTCGGCCGGCCGGACCTGGAGGGTCCGCCCGCCGACCTTGGCCTTCAGCTCCTCGACCCGGCCCTCGGCGATCATCTGGCCGCGGTCGATGACCGCCAGTTCGTCGGCGAGCTGCTCGGCCTCCTCCATGTACTGGGTGGTCAGCAGGACCGTGGCGCCCTCGCGGACCATGCGCCGGACCTCCGCCCACACCTCGTTGCGGGTGCGCGGGTCCAGGCCGGTGGTGGGTTCGTCCAAGTAGAGGACCGCGGGTTGGCCGATCATCGAGGCGGCGAGGTCGAGCCGGCGCCGCATGCCGCCGGAGTACTTCCCGGCCGGCCGCTTGGCGGCCTCGGTGAGCGAGAACCGCTCCAGCATCCCGTCGGCGCGGCTCCGGGCGTCCTTGCGGGACAGGTCCAGCAGCCGGCCGATCATGTAGAGGTTCTCCCAGCCGGAGAGCTTCTCGTCGACCGAGGCGTACTGCCCGGTCAGGCCGATCCGGCGGCGCAGGGCCCGGGGCTGGCGCACCACGTCGCAGCCGGCGACCACGGCGTGCCCGGCGTCCGGCACCAGGAGCGTGGACAGGCAGCGCACGAGCGTGGTCTTGCCCGCGCCGTTGGGGCCGAGGACGCCGAGCACGGTGCCCTCGCGCACGTTCAGGTCCACCCCGTCGACGGCCTTCACCTCGCCGAAGTGCTTGACCAGGCCGCGCACCTCCACGGCGTTGCCGCCCTTGGTGGTTATCGTCTGTCGCGTCATGCCAGCAAAGGTGCCAGCCGCCGCCGACAGCGCACCGACAGGCCGCCGACAGCCCGTGCGGAACGGTTGTCGACGGCCCGTCGGCGGACGGTCAGTGGAAGGTGTGCTCCTCGGCGGGGAAGGCGCCGCCGACCACGTCCTCGGCGAACGCCCTGGCCGCGCCGCCGAGCAGCTCGCGCAGGGCGAGGTACTGCTTGACGAACCGCGGCACCCGGCCGGCGTTGAGGCCCGCCATGTCGGTCCACACCAGCACCTGGGCGTCGCACTGGGCCCCGGCGCCGATGCCGACGGTGGGGACGTGCAGCGAACGGGTCACCTCGGCGGCCAGTTCGGCCGGCACCGCTTCCAGGACCACCGCGAACGCCCCCGCGTCCTGCACGGCCTTGGCGTCCCGCAGCAGCTGCTGGGCGGCTTCCTCGCCGCGGCCCTGTACCGGGTAGCCGCCGTAGGCGTGCACCGACTGCGGGGTCAGTCCGACGTGGGCCATCACCGGGATGCCGGACGAGACGAGCAGCTCCACCTGGTGTGCGGAGCGCTCGCCGCCCTCCAGCTTGACGGCGCCGACCCCGGCCTCCTTGACCAGTCGGGTGGCGTTGCGCAGGGCCTGGACCGGGCCCTCCTGGTAGGCGCCGAACGGCAGGTCGGCGACGATCAGGGCGCGCTTGGTGCCGCGCACGACCGCCGCGGACAGCAGGGCGATCTCGTCCATCGTGACCGGCACGGTGGACTCGTAGCCGAGGTGGCAGTTGCCCATCGAGTCGCCGACGAGCAGCACCGGGATCCCGGACTCGTCGAAGACCGACGCGGTCATCGCGTCGTAGGCGGTGAGCATCGGCCACTTCTCGCCGCGGCCCTTGGCGGCGGCGATGTCACGGACCGTGACCCGGCGCGAGCCGGTGCCGCCGTAGAGGGTCTTGGTGTTCTCCTTGGCGGGCTTGCCGGTGGGCTCTGCGGTGGCCCCCGCGGCCGGCTCCTGGGCAGGCGAAAGCGTCATGGTGACGACTCCTGTTTCTCCATCTCGAAGCACCCTGACGGTGTCTCCGGACTCCCGTCCATGCTGGCACGGCCTCTCGGGGGAGGAAAGGGGGCGGGGGTGGGAGAAGGTCTGGGTGGGTGGGTGGGGGAAGGACTGCGCGGGTGGGTGGGGGAGTGGTGGGCCGGCCTGTCGGGTCGCTTCGGGTTCGGTGACTTCGGTGACGCCGGTGATTCCGGCGAACCGGTGGCTTCGGCACGCCCCAACACCGATACGGAACGGTTCCGTATCGCAATGAGCGTATGGTGGCGCCATGGCGACCTCACCGACCCCACCGGGCGCCCCGGGCGCTCCCGCCGCCCCGGTCATCCCCGCGCACATCCACCGTCGGCGCTGGGTGATCCTCACCGTGCTGATGCTCAGCCTGCTGATCGTGGTGCTGGACAACTCCATCCTCAACGTGGCGATGAAGACCATCGCGACCCCGGCCCCCACCGGCCTCGGCGCCACCCAGAGCGAGCTGGAGTGGGCGATCAACTCCTACACGCTGGTCTTCGCCGGGCTGCTGTTCACCTCCGGCCTGCTCGGTGACCGACTCGGCCGGAAGAAGGTCCTCCTCTTCGGCCTGGCGGTCTTCGGCGCCGGTTCGGTGCTGGCCGCGGTCTCCTCCTCGCCCACCCAGCTCATCGCCTTCCGCGCCCTGATGGGCCTGGGCGGCGCGTTCGTGATGCCGGCCACCCTCGCGATCCTGATGAACGTCTTCGAACGCGAGGAACAGCCCCGGGCGATCGGCGTCTGGGCCGGTGGGGTGGGGCTGGCCATCGCCGTCGGCCCGATCGCCGGCGGACTGCTGCTGGACCACTACTGGTGGGGCTCGGTCTTCCTGATCAACGTCCCGATCGTGGTGTGCGCCCTGGTCGCGATGGTGATCGTGGTGCCCGACTCCAAGGACCCGGCCCCCGGCAAGCTGGACCCGGCCGGGGTGCTGCTCTCGGTGGTGGGCCTGGTCCTGCTGGTCTTCGGGATCATCAAGGGGGGTCAGCTCGCCGACTTCACCGACCCCGCAGTGCTCGCCACGGTCCTCGGCGGGCTGGTGGTGCTGGCCGGTTTCGTCGTCCACCAGAAGCGCAGCGACCACCCGTCCATCGACATCGGCTACTTCCGCAAACCGGCCTTCTCGGCCGCCGTCGCCGCCATCGCGCTGGTCTTCTTCGCGCTGATGGGCGTCACCTTCTTCATCGTCTTCTACGTCCAGAGCGTGCGCGGCTACAGTCCGCTCGACTCCGGGCTGCTGATCCTGCCGCTGGCCGCCGCCCAGCTGATCTTCGCGCCGCGGGCCCGGCTCGCGGTGGACCGCTTCGGGGCCCGCGCGGTGTGCACCGTCGGCATGCTGGTGGTCGCGGTCACGATGGCCGGGATGCTGCTGCTGGGCACCGACACCCCGATCTGGGTGCTGGAGGTGCTGTTCTTCCTCCAGGGCACCGGGATGGCGCACATCATGCCGCCGGTCACCGTCGCGATCATGCAGTCGCTACCGCGCGAGAAGGCCGGCTCCGGCTCGGCGCTCAACAACATCTTCCGGCAGGTCGGCGGCACGCTCGGGGTCGCCGTCCTGGGCTCGCTGCTCTCCACCAGCTACCGCGACGGCATCCAGCACACCCTCGACGCGCTGCGCGGCGTGCCGGGCCCGGTGCGGACCGCGGCCGGCGAGTCCATCGAGGCCACCCTCGGCCTCGCCGCCCGGCTCCGCCCGCTGCCCGCCCATGTGCTGATCGAACGGGCCGACGAAGCCTTCCTGCACGCCATGCACGTCACCGCCCTGGGGGCGGCGGCCGTCTCGATGGTCGGGGCCGTGGTGGTCGTGCTGTTCCTGCCGGGCAAGATGGACCCGGCACCGCACGCGGCGGAGCCGTGGGGTGGGCGGAAGGCGGGCGCAGCACGATGAGCCGGGTGGCGGAAGACCGCGGGCGGACGGCCGGGGCGCGCACGGGTGGGGCGGCCCCCCGGCGTCGGGGCCGTCCGCGCAGTGCCGCGGCCGACTCCGCCATCGTCGAGGCGGTGCTCCGGCTGATCGAGGACGGCGTTCCGATAGCCGAGCTGTCCATGGAGCGGATCGCCCGCGAGGCCGGTGTGGGCAAGGCCACGCTCTATCGCCGCTGGTCCGGCAAGAGCGCGTTGCTGGTCGACGTGATGCGGTCGATGGACGTGCCCTGCCCGCCGCTGGAGGGCGTCTCGGTCCGGGACGACCTGGTGCGGCTGTTGGAGTTCCTACACCGCCGCGGTCTGGCCAAGCGCAGTTCGGCCGTGTTGCGCACGGTCGTCAGTCACGTCGAGGCGCAGCCCGAACTGTGGGCGGAGTACCACGAGACGGTCGTCCGGGCCCGGCACGAGGTGCTGCTGGGGGTGCTGCGGCGCGGGGTGGCCACCGGTGAGATCCGCGCCGACCGCGACCTGGACACCCTCGCCGCCCTCTTCGTCGGCCCGATGCTGGCCCGCGCGCTGCTCCACGAGTGGCAGCAACTCCCCGAGGGGCTCGCGGAGGACGTCGTTGACACGGTGCTGGAGGGGGTCCGGCCACCGGCGGCCGAGCCGGGCACCGGCCCGGGAACGTCGGCGCGCTGACCGGGCGGCGGGGGCCGTGTGACCGGACCATGCCCGTTGTGTCACAGCCGCCGTCACGAACCCGTAGGAGCGGAACCCCGGGCCGCAGGCATGCCGTCCTCTCCTGCGGGAACGCAAAAGACGGTCCGGTGGAACACGGATCTAAGAGTGCGTTTCACGGCCATCGCCTAGGGTCGACGATCACAGGTGAGGCGCACCGGAGCAGGGCGGCAAGGCAGTGAGGACAACGGTATGGCGCAGGCGTACATGACGGAGCCGGGACAGGGCCAGGGGTCCGAGCGGGGCGGTTCCCGGTCCGGGCGCCTGCGGAACTGGTGGCGGCGCGAAGGGATGTGGCGGCGCGGCATCGTCCTCGCGGTGTTCGCGGTACTCCTCGGGCTGGCCATGGTGCTGCACGCCCGGATCCCCAACACCGTGGGGAACCTGGGCAGTTTGCTGGAGACGTTCCTGCCCTGGCTGGGGCTGGGCGTTCCGCTGCTGCTCCTCTGCGCACTGCTGCGCCGCTCGGCGACGGCGCTGGTGGCGCTGCTGCTGCCGGCCGTCGCCTGGGTCAGCCTCTTCGGCGGGCAGCTCACCGACAAGACCGGCACCGGCGGCAACTTGACCGTGCTCACCCACAACGTCGACGCGGGCAACCCCGATCCGGCGGGCACCGCCCGGGACATCGCGGCCTCCGGCGCCGACGTGGTCGCGCTGGAGGAGTTGACCGGCACCGCCCTGCCCGCGTACCGCAAGGGCCTGGCCGAGGCGTACCCGTACCACACCGTGCAGGGCACCGTCGGTCTGTGGAGCAAGCGCCCGCTGGCCGACGCCCGGCCGGTCGACATCAAGATCGGTTGGGTCCGCGCGCTGCGCGCCACCGTCACCGCCGCCGACGGCCGGAAGGTCGCGGTCTACGTCGCGCACATGCCGTCGGTGCGGGTCTACGTCGACAAGGGCTTCACCGCCAACCAGCGCGACGGCAGCGCCCAGGCCCTCGGCGAGGCGATCTCCGCCGACCCGGTCCAGCAGGTCGTGCTGCTCGGCGACCTCAACGGCACCATGAACGACCGGTCGTTGGCCCCGCTGACCTCGCAGCTGCGCTCCGCCCAGGGCGCGGCCGGCGACGGCCTCGGCTTCAGCTGGCCGGCCGGCTTCCCGATGGCCCGGATCGACCAGATCCTGGTGAAGGGGATCGACCCGGTCAAGGCGTGGGTGCTGCCGGCGACCGGCAGCGACCACCGGCCGGTGGCGGCCACCGTGAAGGTCTGACCGGCGGCGGCGCGCCCGCGCCCCGCTCCGCAAGCCCGCGTTCCGTGGGACGGCCCTTGGGTCGTCCTGCTGACGCGGGCTTTTCACGTCCCGTTTTCGCGTCGGAATACTCGGGCTGGGAGACTTTGTTCCGATACAGAACTTTAGAACGTCGCGCGCCGCACACCGCGCGCCGCACCGCGCCTCCCCACCCCACCCCGAAAGGTTCTCCATGCCCTTGGCTCTGCTCGCGCTCGCGATCTCGGCCTTCGGTATCGGCACCACCGAGTTCGTGATGATGGGCCTGCTGCCCGACGTCGCGGACGACCTGGGCACCTCCGTGCCCACCGCCGGCTACCTCGTCTCCGCCTACGCCCTCGGCGTCGTCATCGGCGCACCCCTCCTGACCGCCCTCGGCTCCCGCGTCCCGCGCAAGCGCATGCTGGTCGCGCTGATGGCGGTCTTCACGGTCGGCAACCTCGCCTCCGCCCTGGCCCCCACCTTCGGGCTGCTGATCGCCGGCCGGCTGCTGGCCGGCCTCCCGCACGGCGCGTTCTTCGGCGTCGGGGCGGTGGTCGCCGCCCGCCTGGTGCGCGAGGGCCGCCAGGCCCGCGCGGTGGCCACCATGTTCCTGGGCCTGACCATCGCCAACATCGTCGGCGTGCCCGCCGCCACCCTGCTCGGCCAGCACCTGGGCTGGCGCGCGACCTTCCTCGTCGTGGCCGCCATCGGACTGGTCGCGATGGCCTCCCTGGCCCGGCTGATCCCGCCGCTGCCGGCCGAGCCGCACACCGGGCTGGGCGGCGAACTGCGCGCCCTGGGCAACCGCCAGGTGCTGCTCGGCCTGCTCACCACCGTCTTCGGCTTCGCCGGGATCTTCGCCGTCTACAGCTACCTGGCCTCGATGATGACCGAGGTCACCGGCTTCGCCGCCGGCTCGGTCCCGCTGGTCCTCGCCCTCTTCGGCATCGGCATGACGCTCGGCGCGCTGGCCGCCGGACCGCTCACCGACCGGGCGCTGCGCCCCACCCTCTACGGATCCCTGGGCGCGCTCGCCGTGATCCTGGCGGCCTTCCACTTCGCCGCCCCGGTGAAGTGGGCGGCGCTGGTCGGCGTCGTGCTCATCGGCGCCACCGGCTTCCTGACCACGACGCCGCTGCAGATGCTGGTGATGAACAAGGCGCGGCAGGCCCCCACCCTGGCCGCCGCCTCCAACCAGTCGGCGTTCAACCTGGCCAACGCGGGCGGGGCCTGGATCGGCGGCCTGGTCCTCTCGGCGGGCTGGGGTTGGACCTCGCCCACCCTGGCCGGCGCGGTGCTGGCCGCCGCCGGCCTGGTGGTCGCGTTGGTCGCCGGCCGGCTGGACCGCGGCGCCGGCGACGCGTCCCCCGGGACGGGCGGGACGGCCCCCACCCGCATCGTGGCGCGCGGCCGGGACGGCGAACCGGCACCGGCCGCCACGGCGGAGGCGGCCCTCTCGGCCGACGCCGTCGGCCCGTAGGCCCGGTACGGAGGGCCTGGGAGCACCGCGCCCCGGGCCCCTGCGGTCCGTAGGTCCCCTAGAACCCCTCGCGCCAGTGGTTCGTGATCGGCAGCCGTCGGTCCTTCCCGAAGCCCTTGGCGGAGATCTTGGTGCCGGGCGGGTACTGCCGGCGCTTGTACTCGGCGTGGTCCACCATCCGCAGCACCCGGGTCACCAGCGCCGCGTCGAAGCCCTGCGCCACGATCTCCTCCCGGCCCCGGTCGCGGTCGACGTACAGCTCCAGGATCCGGTCCAGGACCGCGTAGTCCGGCAGTGAGTCGGTGTCGACCTGGCCGGGCCGCAGTTCGGCGCTGGGCGGCTTGCTGAGCGAGTGCTCGGGGATCGGCGGGGTCTCGCCGCGCGCGGCGGCGGCCTCGTTGCGCCAGCGCGCCAGCTCGTAGACGACGGTCTTGTAGACGTCCTTGATGGGGCCGTAGCCGCCGACCGAGTCGCCGTAGAGGGTCGAATAGCCGCACGCCAGCTCGGACTTGTTGCCCGGGGCGAGGACCAGGTGCCCCTCCTGGTTGGAGAGGGCCATCAGGGTCGTGCCGCGCAGCCGCGACTGGAGGTTCTCCTCGGCGAGCCCGGTCAGGTGCAGCGTCGCCATGTACGCGTCGAACATCGGGCCGATCGGCACCGTGCGGAAGTGCAGCCCGGTGCGGCGGGCCAGTTCGGCGGCGTCGCCGACGGAGTGCTCGCTGGAGTAGCGCGAGGGCATCGCGACCGCGTGCACCTGCTCGGCGCCGAGCGCGTCGCAGGCCAGCGCGGCGACCAGCGCGGAGTCGATCCCGCCGGACAGCCCCAGCACCACACTGCCGAAGCCGTTCTTGGTGACGTAGGCCCGTAGGCCGACGACGAGCGCGGTGTAGATCTCCGCCAGGTCGTCCAGGCGCTCGGCGTGCCCGTCGAGCGTCCCCGCCGCCCGCTCCGCGGTGGCGGGCGCCGGCGCCGGGGGTGCGGTGGAGAGCACGACGTGGTCCACCCGCAGCCCGTCGGTCAGCACCCCGGACGGCGGTTCGGGTGCGGCGGCCGGCAGTTCCACGTCGACCAGTACGCAGCCCTCGGCGAACTGCGGGGCCCGGGCGAGCACCCGGCCGTCCGCGTCGACGACGATCGAGTCGCCGTCGAAGACCAGCTCGTCCTGCCCGCCGGTCATCGCGAGGTAGGCGGTGGTGCAGCCGGCCTCCTGCGCCCGCTTGCGGACCAGTTCCAGCCGGGTGTCGTCCTTGTCCCGCTCGTAGGGCGAGGCGTTGACGGACAGCAGCAGTCCCGCGCCGGCCTCGCGCGCGGCGGGCACCCGGCCGCCCTCCTGCCACAGGTCCTCGCAGATGGCCAGCGCCACGTCGACGCCGTGCACCCGGACGACGGGCAGGGTGTCGCCGGGGACGAAGTACCGGAACTCGTCGAAGACGCCGTAGTTGGGCAGGTGGTGCTTGGCGAAGGTGAGCGCGATCGCGCCGCGGTACAGCACCGCCGCGGCGTTCTGCGGGGCGCCGGCCGGCCGGCCGTAGCGGGGCAGCGCCTGCGCGCAGCGGTCGAGGTAGCCGACGACGACCGGGACCTCGCCCAGTCCCTCCGCGGCCAGCCGGGCGGCCAGTGCGGACAGTGCCGCCCGGCTCGCCTCGACGAACGACGGGCGCAGGGCGAGGTCCTCGACGGGGTAGCCGGTCAGCGCCATCTCCGGGAACGCGACGAGGTGCGCGCCCTGGCCGGCGGCCTGCCGGGTCCCGTGCACGACCGCCGCGGCGTTTTGGGCGAGGTCGCCGACGCAGGAATCGATCTGTTGGAGGGCGAGACGAAGTCGGGGCACCCCGCCAGTGTAATCGTCTTTCTGACGCAATGGGGGTGCGGCGCGGCGCGCGGCGGCCCCCGGCAACGCGGTTGCCGGGGGCCGAACGGGGTGCCGCACGGCCGCCGACCGCCCCGGTGGAGCACGGGTCCGGTCGGCGCGCGGTCACTTCCGCCGGTAGCCGAGGACCGTCATCATCCCCGACTCCGAGTGGTAGATGTTGTGGCAGTGCAGCATCCACAGCCCCGGGTTGTCGGCGTCGAAGTCCACGGCGAGGCGCTGCCCGGGCCGCATGACCGTGGTGTCCTTGCGCGGCCCGCCGTTGGGGAGCGTGAAGCTGTGGCCGTGCAGGTGGACCGGGTGCCACATCGCGGTGCGGTTGCGGAACACCAGCCGCACCCGCTCGCCCTCCTCGATCGCGTAGCGCTGTGACGGGGTGTACGGGTATCCGTTGAACGACCAGTTGAAGCGCTCCATGTTGCCCATGAGCTTCATGGTCAGCACCCGGTCCGGCTTCCCGGACCGGCCCCGGACGCCCTCGGCCGCGCGCAGCCGGTCCGCGGTCGTCAGCGGTCCTTCAAGCTCCCTGGGGTGGACCGAGGGCTCCGGCGTCGGGCCGTTGCCGGTGCGCAGCACGGCCAGCGCGGTCTTGTCCTTGCCCTTGCCGTCGGCGACGGCGACCAGCGGGAAGACCCCGGACTTGGCGGTGACCAGGACGTCGTAGCGCTCGGCCATGCCGATGAGCAGCTGCTCGGCGCGGGCGTGCTGCACCGGGTAGCCGTCGGTGTGCGTCACGGTCATGTGGTGGCCGCCCAGCGCCACCCGGTAGGCGGTGTCGCCGCCGGCGTTGATGAAGCGGATCCGGATCCGGTCGCCGGGCCGGGCCCGGAAGCCCTCCGGGTCCGTCTTCGTACGGCCGTTGATGAGGTGGTACGGGTAGTTCACGCTGCCCGGCATGCCGCCCAGCACGTTGCTCCGGGCGCCGCTCTTCAGCAGCCGGGAGGGTCCGTTGTGGCCGTGCCCGGGGCCGTCGTCGCGGCGCGCCCCGCGACTGGCCCGGGCCGCTTGCCTGGACGCGGCGCCCGCGGATGCGGCGGCCGCGGCCGCGGTGGCGCTCATGCCGTGCAGCGGCAGGTTGCCCAGACCGACCTCGTGCAGGCTCTTGTTGGCCAGGTCCAGTCCCAGTTCGCCGGGGCCGTTGACGTGCGGGACGAACCGGTCGAGGTCCACGTCCGGGAAGGCCGGGGGCACCCATGCGGGGACCGCCGTCCCCGCGCTGCCGCTGCCGTGACCGCTGTGGTCCCGGTGGTTGCTGTTGCTGTTGCTGTTGCTGTTGCTCGTGCCGTGGCCGGGGCTGCTGTCGTGGCCCGTGCCGTGGTTGCCGTGACCGGCCGCCTCGCCGTGGCCGCCGCTCGCGTGCGCGGGCCCGCCGTCGGAGCCGTGCCCTTCGCCGGAGCCGCTGTTGCCGTGCATGGAGCCCCGGCCGTGGTTGAGCTCGTTGAGCACGACGTCCGGGTCGCTGCCGTCCACCCCGTCGAGCCAGTCGTCCAGCACGACGACCCACTCGTGGTCGTACTCCAGCGGCTCCTTGGGGTCGTCGATGATCAGCGGGGCGTACAGCCCGTGGTCCTGCTGGACGCCGACGTGCGGATGGAACCAGTACGTGCCCGGTTGGGTGACCCGGAAGCGGTAGTCGAAGGAGTCGCCAGGCCGGATCGGGCGCTGGGTGATGTCCGGGACGCCGTCCATGTCGTTGCGCAGCCCCAGCCCGTGCCAGTGCAGCGTGGTCGGCTGCGGCAGGCTGTTGCGGAAGGTCATCGACAGGCTGTCGCCCGCGGTGACCCGGACCACCTCGCCCGGCAGCCGGTCGCCGTACACCCAGGTGTCGACCGTCCGGCTGCCGATGTCGATCCGGGCCTTCCGTGCCTCGAGGTGCAGCCGGTGCACCCGGCCGGAGAAGGCGCGCTTGCTCTCGGCCTCGGCGACCTCCGGGCCGCGCGGGTCGACGTAGCGTCCGCCGCGCGGGCGGGTGTCGGCGCGCCGGCCGTCCTGGCTCGGCGTCGCGGCGGCGGCACCGGGTGACGAGGCCAGCAGGCTGCCGCCGGCGACCGCGAGGCCCGCGGTCAGCACGGCGCGGCGGGAGTGTGTGGAAGGGGAATCCATGGGGTGAGCACCTCGTGGCGATGTCGGGGACGGGGAGGCGAGGGCGACCGCGGGCGCCGGCCGGCGGTCCCCGGCCCGATAGGGCGCCCCGTACGAGAACGGGGGCGGGGCCGGGGGAGGGGGGAAGCGGCGGAGGCGGTGGGGCGGTGGGGCGCGCTGCGGCGCACTCAGCCGGCGGTCGGGCGGGGGAGGGGCGGCCAGGCCGGGGGTATCGCCCCGGGTCCGCGCGACGGGTGACCGCGCCGCGCGGCGGCGGCCTTGCGGTGTTCACCCATCGCGGACCTCTCGACGACCGGAGACCTACCGGCGCACCCTGGTTCCCGGGGCTGCGGCCCCGGAGGTGGCCCATCGCGCCGCACTCGCCGCGTCCGGTGGACCATCTGCCTATTCTTGGCCTTCCCGCGTTCCCGACGTATCCGGCATTCCGGACGCGCCGTCGGGACCACCCGAACACCAGGATGTCCGTGACCCCGACCCGCCCCGCACCCGGCGCCGCCGCCGGCGTCCGCCCCCGCACCACGGGCGCGGCCGCCGTCGCGCTGCTGCTCGGCGCGCTGGCCTACACCGCCTGGGTGCTGGAGCTGGTGATAGGCACCGGCCTGGACCCGGTGCGGGCGTACGTCAGCGAGCTGGCCGCCGCCGACCAGCCGCTGGGCGGCCTGTTCCGCGCCACCGACCTGGTCGCCGGGCTGCTGGTGCTGGTCGGCGCGCTCGCCGCGCTCGCCACCACCGAGCGCCGGCCCTGGACGGTGGCCGGCTTCAGCGCCCTGGCGCTCTTCGGCGCCGCCACCGCGCTGGACTCCCGACTGCCGCTGAGCTGCGCCCCCACCAGCGACCCGGTGTGCGCCGCCCGGGAGACCGCCGGACTGGTCCCGGCCACCCACACCGCGCACGCCGTCAGCAGCACGCTGGCGATGGTCGGCGCACTGGCCGCGCTGGTCCTGCTGACCGTCGCGGCCCGCCGGTACGACCAGTGGCCCGCACTCGCCCGCCTCGGCCCGCCCCTGGTGCTCGCCGAACTCGCCGCCACCGTCTGGACGCTGGCCGAGGTCGCCGTCCTCACCGCGGGCCGGGACACCTGGGCGCTCGGCGTCGGCCAGCGCCTCCAGGTGCTGCTGGTCGCGCTCTACCTCGCCGTGCTCGCCGGGTGCCTGGCCCGCCGCCCCGCCCGGACCGGCACCCCGGACCTGCCCCCGACGCCGTCGACCCCACCGCGAGGAGACCGATGACCCCCCGCCCCGCCCCCGGCCGGATGGTGCGCGTCGGCGGGCTGCCGCTGCACGTGCTGAGCGAGGGCGCCGGCCCCGTCGTGGTGCTCAGCGGCGGCCTCGGCATGGCCTGGTTCGACTGGGACGCGGTCGCCGCGCTGCTCGTCCCGCACCGCACCGTCGTCCGCTTCGACCGTCCGGGCCTGGGCCTCAGCGCCCCGGCCGCGGCGCCGCCCGACCTCGGCGGCGAGGCGGACCGGATCGCCGCCCTCCTGGACGCCCTGGGCCACCGGGCGCCGGCCACCGTCGTCGGGCACTCGCTGGCCGGTTTCCACGCCGAGGCGTTCGCCCGGATGCACCCCGCCCGCTGCGCCGGTCTGGTGCTCGTCGACGGCAGTGTCGAGGAGGACCCCCGGCCCCGGCTGCCGCGCGCGGTCCGCACCGCCTGGGCCCGGGGCGCGGCCGGCGCGCTCGCCGCGGTCGGGCTGCCGCGGCTGCTCGGCCCGGCCGCGCGCCGCCTGATATCCCGCGCCGGGACGGTGGGCCGGCACCCGCGACACCGCTGGGAGAGCGCCGGCTACCGCACCAGTCGGGTGCTGCGGGCCTGCGCCCTGGAGAACGCCGGCTACCCCTACCAGGCCGCGGACCTGGCCGCGCTGCGCGCCCACCGCCCGATGCCGGCCGTCCCGGTGACGGTGCTGGCCGCCTACGACGGCAGCGAGTCCGCGGGCGAACTGCGCTGGCTGGCGCGGCAGCGGGCGCTCGCCGCACAGCTGGGCGGCCGCTGCACCGTCGCCGCGCCCTCCGGCCACCTGGTCATGGCGGACGTGCCGGAGGCGGTGGCCCGGGCGGTGCTGGACCTGGGATGACGGTGGCCCTTGCCAACGGCCCTTACCGGCCGAACATCGGCACACGGAGCGCTCAACACCGGGTCAACGAGGGCTCACGGAGCGTCCAAGAGTGGGCCAAGGCCCTCGCTTCGCGGGTCGCCGTGCGCTGACCCTGGTCGCGGCGGGGAAGATGCGGGAAGGAACCGAGGAGGGGGTCACGGGTCGGCGGTTCTGATTCAGGCCAAGGGTGCGTAATGTGACGGTAACCCCCTGACGTGATACTGGTGGGCCGGAACGCGATGATCCCCGCGCGTGGACAGGCCATATGACCTGCAAGGATTGGTGAACCATGGACAAGCAGCAGGAGTTTGTGCTCCGGACGCTGGAAGAGCGCGACATTCGCTTCGTCCGGCTGTGGTTCACCGACGTCCTCGGGTTCTTGAAGTCGGTGGCGGTGGCCCCGGCCGAGCTGGAGCAGGCGTTCGACGAGGGCATCGGCTTCGACGGCTCCGCGATCGAGGGCTTCGCCCGCGTCTACGAGTCCGACATGATCGCCAAGCCCGACCCCGGCACCTTCCAGATCCTGCCGTGGCGCGCCGAGGCGCCGGGCACGGCCCGGATGTTCTGCGACATCCTGATGCCGGACGGCTCGCCCTCGTATGCCGACCCGCGCTTCGTCCTCAAGCGCATCCTGGCCAAGACCTCCGACCTCGGCTTCACCTTCTACACCCACCCCGAGATCGAGTTCTTCCTGCTCAAGGACAAGCCGGTGGACGGCTCCCGGCCGATCCCCGGCGACTCCTCCGGCTACTTCGACCACACCCCGCAGAACGTCGGGATGGACTTCCGCCGGCAGGCGATCACCATGCTGGAGTCGATGGGCATCTCGGTGGAGTTCAGCCACCACGAGGGCGCCCCCGGCCAGCAGGAGATCGACCTGCGCTACGCCGACGCGCTCTCCACCGCCGACAACGTCATGACCTTCCGGCTGGTGATGAAGCAGGTCGCGCTGGAGCAGGGCGTCCAGGCCACCTTCATGCCCAAGCCGTTCTCGGAGTACCCGGGTTCGGGCATGCACACCCACCTCTCGCTCTTCGAGGGCGACCGCAACGCCTTCCACGAGTCGGGCGCGGAGTACCAGCTCTCCAAGGTCGGCCGGTCCTTCATCGCCGGTCTGCTCAAGCACGCCGGCGAGATCTCCGCCGTCACCAACCAGTGGGTCAACTCCTACAAGCGCATCTGGGGCGGCGCCAACCGCACCGCGGGCGCCGGCGGCGAGGCCCCCTCGTACATCTGCTGGGGCCACAACAACCGCTCCGCGCTGATCCGCGTCCCGATGTACAAGCCCGGCAAGATGGGCTCCACCCGCGTCGAGGTCCGCTCCGTCGACTCCGGCGCCAACCCCTACCTCTCCTACGCGGTGCTGCTCGCCGCCGGCCTGAAGGGCATCGAGGAGGGCTACGAACTCCCGGCCGGCGCCGACGACGACGTGTGGGCGCTGTCCGACTCCGAGCGCCGCGCCATGGGCATCGAGCCGCTGCCGCAGAACCTCGGCGAGGCCATCGACCTGATGGAGCGCAGCGAACTGGTCGCCGAGACCCTCGGCGAGCACGTCTTCGACTTCTTCCTGCGCAACAAGAAACAGGAGTGGGAGGAGTACCGCTCCGAGGTCACCGCCTTCGAGCTGCGGAAGATGCTGCCGGTGCTCTGAGCCCGGACCCGCGCCCCGTGTCCGAGCCGACCCGCCACCGAGAGGCCGCCCCATGGCACTACCCGCCCCGCAGGGACGGCGGAGCAGCACCTTCGCCCGGCTGCTGAGGCACGGTTTCACCGACCCCTCGGCGGCCGGCACGCTGCTCGACGCCCCCGAACTCGCCTCCGTGCGCGACGACTCGGTGCTCCTCGAAGCGCTCGGCGGCACGTCCGACCCCGACCTGGCGCTGCGCGGCCTGCTCCGGATGGTGGAGGCGCTCCAGCCGGCCGAGCAGCAGGAGCTGCTGGCCACGGTCGCCGCCGCCAAGCCGCTGCGCGACCGGCTGCTGGGCGTGCTGGGCGCGTCCGAGGCGCTCGGCGACCACCTGGTCCGGCACCCGGACGACTGGCGGTCGCTGGTCACCTACGAGTCCGTCGACCTGCACCCCACCACCCCGGAGTTCGAGCAGGCGCTCGCCGACGGCATCTGGGGCGAGCGGGGCGCCGACCGGCCGCGCGCGGACGCGCTGCGCGCCGCCTACCGCCGCTGCCTGCTGGGTATCGCGGCCCGTGACGTGTGCGGCACCACCGACGTCGCGGAGGCCGCGGCGGAGCTCGCGGACCTGGCCACCGCCACCGTCCGGGCCGCCCTGGAGATCGCCTACGAGGAGCAGCCCGGCGACGCCGCGCAGTGCCGGCTGGCGGTCATCGGCATGGGCAAGTGCGGCGGCCGGGAACTGAACTACGTCTCCGACGTGGACGTCATCTACGTCGCCGAGCCGCGGGAGGGCGCCGAGGAGGCCAAGGCGCTCCAGGCCGCGACCCGGCTCGCCGCCCGGATGATGCGGCTGTGCTCGGACAGCACCGCCGAGGGCACCATCTGGCCGGTGGACGCCAACCTGCGCCCCGAGGGCCGCAACGGGCCGTTGGTGCGCACCCTGACCAGCCACCTCGCCTACTACCAGCGGTGGGCCAAGACCTGGGAGTTCCAGGCGCTGCTCAAGGCCCGCCCGATGGCCGGTGACCTGGCACTGGGCCAGGAGTACGTGGACGCGCTGGCGCCGATGGTGTGGGACGTCGCCGAGCGGGAGAACTTCGTCACCGACGTCCGCCAGATGCGCCTGAGGGTGGTGGAGAACATCCCCGCCGCCCAGGTCGACCGCGAGCTCAAGCTCGGGCCCGGCGGGCTGCGGGACGTCGAATTCGCCGTCCAGCTGCTCCAGTTGGTGCACGGCCGCACGGACGCCACGCTGCGCAGCGCCACCACCCTGGACGCGCTGGCGGCGCTCGCGTCCGGCGGTTACGTGGGCCGCCAGGACGCCGCCGCGCTCGACGCCGCCTACCGCTTCCTGCGCACGCTGGAGCACCGGATCCAGTTGTTCCGGCTGCGCCGCACCCATCTGATGCCCGAGGACGAGAGCGAACTGCGGCGCCTGGCACGGTCGTTGGGGCTGCGCACCGAGCCGGTCGCCTCGCTGCGCCGGGAGTGGAAGTGGCACGCCCGCGAGGTGCGCCGGCTGCACGAGAAGCTGTTCTACCGGCCGCTGCTGGACGCCGTCGCGCACCTGGAGCCCGGCGAGGTCCGGCTGTCGGCGAAGGCCGCCGGCCACCGCCTGGAGGCCCTCGGCTACGCCGATCCGGTCGCCGCGCTGCGGCACATGGAGGCGCTGGCGTCCGGGGTGAGCCGCAAGGCGGCGATCCAGCGGACCCTGCTGCCGGTGCTGCTCGGCTGGTTCGCCGACTCCGCCGACCCCGACGCCGGCCTGCTGAACTTCCGCAAGGTCTCCGACGCGCTCGGCAAGACCCCCTGGTACCTCCGGCTGCTGCGGGACGAGGGCGCCGCCGCGGAGAACCTCGCACGGGTGCTGTCCGCCGGCCGGCTCGCCCCCGACCTGCTGCTGCGCGCTCCCGAGGCGGTCGCCCTGCTGGGGGCCGCCGACGGGCTCCAGCCGCGCGGCCGGGCCGCCCTGGAACAGGAGGTGCTGGCCGCGGTCGGCCGCGCCGACGGTGCCGAGGCGGCGGTGGCGGCGGCCCGCGGGGTGCGCCGCCGGGAGTTGTTCCGCACCACCGCCGCCGACGTCATCGGCGCGTACGGCACCGAGTCCAGCCCGGCCGAGACCGACCACGGCCACGCCGTGGACGCGGTCGGTTCGGCGGTCTCCGACGTCAACGCCGCGACCCTCGCCGGCGCCCTGCGGGCCGCCGTCCGCGAGCAGTGGGGCGACACCCTGCCGACCCGGTTCGCGGTGATCGGGGTGGGCCGCTTCGGCGGCCACGAGCTGAGCTACGGTTCCGACGCCGACGTGCTGTTCGTCCACGAACCGCGCGAGGGCGCCGACGAGCAGGAGGCCGCCAAGGCCGCCCACGCGGTCGCCAACGAGATGCGGCGGCTGCTCCAACTCCCCTCCGCCGACCCGCCGTTGCTCATCGACGCGGACCTGCGGCCGGAGGGCCGGTCGGGTCCGCTGGTGCGCACCCTCGCCTCGTACGCGGCGTACTACCGGCGGTGGTCGCTGGTGTGGGAGGCGCAGGCGCTGCTGCGGGCCGAACCGGTCGCCGGCGACGTCGAGTTGGGGGAGCGGTTCGTCGAGCTGATCGACCCGCTGCGCTACCCCGCCGAGGGGCTGGGCGAGGACGCGGTCCGCGAGATCCGCCGGCTCAAGGCGCGGATGGAGTCCGAGCGGCTGCCCCGCGGCGCGGACCCCACCACGCACGCCAAGTTGGGCCGCGGCGGCCTGAGCGACGTGGAGTGGACGGTCCAGTTGATGCAGTTGCGGCACGGCTGGGAGCTGCCGGGACTGCGCACCACCCGGACCCGGGACGCGCTGGCCGCCGCGCACGCCGCCGGACTGATCGACACCGACGACGCCCGGACGCTGGACGAGGCGTGGGTACTGGCGGCGCGGGTGCGCAACGCGGTGATGCTGGTGCGCGGCCGGCCCGGGGACACCTTCCCGGCGGACGGCCGGGAGCTGGCCGCCGTCGGCCGCTACCTCGGCTACGAGGAGGGGCACGTCGGGGACATGGTCGACGACTACCGGCGGATCACCCGGCGGGCGCGCGCCGTCGTCGAGGAGCTGTTCTACGGGGCCTGACGCGGGTCTCGGCGGGCCCGGGGGCGGCGGCTACCGGTCGTGGGGGGCCGTCGGGTCGCCCAGCAGCGCCCGCAGGTGCGCGAGGTACCCGGCCAGGGTGAGGGCGAACGCGGCGTCGGCGCGGTCCGGGGCGCTGGCGTCCTGGGCCGCCGCCAGCCGCGGCGCGTCGGCCCCGGCGGCGACCTCCCACATGGGGTCCGGTGCCGACATGTCCAGTGCCGAGCCGAGGACGAGGTTGTCCAGGCCGGTGATCACCGCCATCACCCCCTCCGGCGCGAAGCCCGCGTCGAGCAGCAGCCCGGCCACCCGGTCGTAGTGGGCGAGCACCTTCGGCGCCCGGATCGGTGAGGTCATCAGCATCGGGATGGTCCGCGGGTGGGCGGCGAACGCGGCGCGGTAGGAGTGTGCCCAGGCGGCGAGCGCCACGTCCCAGCGGGCGTCCGCCAGGGCGTCGGGGTCGATCGCGTCGGTGACCCGCTCCCGCAGCAGCTCGATCACCCCGGCCCGGCCGTCCACGTGGTGGTACACCGAGGCGGTCTGCACGCCGAGCCGCCGGGCCACCTCCGGAACGCTGAAGTCGCCCTTCTCGTCGACGAGTTCGAGTGCGGTCGCGCCGATCCGCGCCCGGTCGAGCAGGGCCTTCCGCGGCCGCCCCATGGTGTCCCCTCCCGGCGAAAGTCCCCGTCACGGGGTCTTCCCGAATCGTACGGCGGCGGGTACGGTCCCAAAAACCGAAAGGCTTTAGGTTTCTTTCCCTCCGCGGTCACCCTGCCGTCACACCCCCGTACGCGCACGGCCGCTCCCTCTCCCCTGTCCAGGTCGCAGAAGGGCAACCGAGCCATGGCCGTAGAGTCCGGGTCCCCCAACGGGGCGCCGCAGCAGACCGCCCCGCCCGACGCGGCCGCCGCCACGCTGCGCCGCGGCACGCTCGGCGTCGCCGACATCGCCTTCTTCGTCATCTCCGCCGCCGCACCGCTCACCGTGATGGCCGGCACCTCCCCGATCGCCCTCGGTGCCGGCGGCCTCGGCGCCCCGGTCGGCTACGTGCTGGCCGGCGCCACCCTGGCCCTGTTCGCGGTGGGCTTCACCACCATGGCCCGGCACGTCCGCAACGGCGGCGGCTTCTACGCCTTCATCACCCGCGGACTGGGCCGCCCGGCCGGCTTCGGCGCCGCCACCCTGGCGCTGCTCGCCTACAACGGCATGCAGATCGGCGTCTACGGCCTGCTCGCCACGGCCACCCAGGACGCCCTGGAGGCGTTCTGGGGCATCCACGTCCCCTGGCCGCCGATCGCGCTCGCCGGCGTCGTCGTCATCTGGTTCCTCGGCTACCGCAGCATCGACTTCGGCGCCAAGGTGCTGGGCGTCCTGCTGGTCGCCGAGACCGGCATCCTCGCCCTGCTCGCCGGCGGCGTCCTGCTGCACGGCGGCGCGCACGGCCTGGCACTGGACTCCTTCACCCCGCAGCACGTCCTGGTCCCCGGCACCGGCGCCGTCCTGGCCTTCGCCTTCGCCGCCTTCACCGGCTTCGAGTCCACCGCCATCTACCGCCACGAGGCCCGCGAACCCCGCCGCACCATCCCCCGCGCCACCTACATCGCGGTCGCCTTCCTCGGCCTCTTCTACGCCTTCACGATCTGGATCGTCATCCAGGCGTACGGCGCCGACCGCATCGTGCAGGCCGCCCTGGCGGACCCCGCGGGCCTCTTCTTCACCGCCACCACCCGCTACGTGGGCAGTTGGGCCGCCGACCTGATGCACCTGTTCATCATCACCAGCATCCTCGCCTCCCAACTGGCCTTCCACAACGCGATCAACCGCTACGGCCTGGCCATGGCCCAGGAAGGGGTGCTGCCCCCCGTCCTCGGCCGGGTCCACCCCCGCCACCGCTCCCCGTACGCCGCCGGCGCGGTGCAGAGCGTCCTCGCCGTCGTGGTCGTGCTCGGCTTCGCCCTGGCCGGCGCCGACCCGTACACCCAACTGCTGCTGTGGATGAACACCCCCGGCATGCTGGGCCTGCTGGCGCTCCAGGCGCTCACCGCGATCGCGGTGCCGCTGTACTTCCGCCGCTTCCGGCACCAGGAGGGCGCGCTGCGCACCCAGGTCACGCCGATCGCCGCCACGGTGCTGATGCTCGGCGCGCTGTGGCTGGTCATCGCCAAGATAGACATCATGACCGGCGCCGGCTTGGCCACCAACGCCGCCCTGGTGCTGGCCGTCCCCGCCGCCTTCGCCGTCGGCCTCCTCCTGGCCCGCCGGGTCCGCCGCACCCGCCCCGCGGTCTACGCGGGCTTCGCCGCCGAACCGGACGCGGACCCGGAGCCGGCCCCCGCAGGCCCGTCCGCCGCCGCACCCGAGGAGGCCGCCGCCCGCGGCTGACCCGCCGACCCGCCCGGGGCCGGACCGGCCCCGCCAACCGCCCGCACCGAGGAGCTCCCCGTGCCGTCCACCCCCGCCACCCCGCCCACCCCGCCCACCCCTTCCGGCAGTTCGCGCACCGCCGCCGACACCGTCCTGACCGGCGCCCGGGTCCGCACCCTCGACCCCGCCCGCCCCTGGGCCGAGGCCGTCGCGGTCAAGGACGGGCGGATCGTCGCGGTCGGCGACGCGGCGGACGTCCGGCACTGGCGCGGCGCCACCACCGAGATCGTCGACCTGGCCGGCGCCACCCTCGTCCCGGGCCTCACCGACGGCCACAGCCACCCCGTCTGGGGCGTCGAGATGGCCACCGGCCTCGACCTGAGCGCCGTCCGCGACCTCGACGGACTGCGCGCGGCCCTCGCCACCGCCGCCCGGACACTGCCCCCGGGCGCCTGGCTCACCGGCTGGGGCCTGGACCACAACGTCTTCGGCGACCGGCCCGTCCACCGCGAGCTGATCGAGGACGCGCTGGCCGGCGCCCCCGCCTTCCTCCGCCTCTACGACGGCCACTCGGCGCTGGCCAGCGGTCGGGCCCTGGACGCCGCCGGGATCACCGGGCCGCGGGCCTTCGCCCAGCGCGCCAGCGTGGTCTGCGACGACACCGGCCGCCCCACCGGGCACCTGGTCGAGCACGCCGCGACGAACCTGGTGCTGCCCGCCATGCCCCGCCCCTCGGCCGCCGACCGCCGCGCCCGGCTGCTCGGCCTGCTCCACGAGATGGCCGCGGCCGGCCTGACCGGCGCCCACGTCATGGACATGGAGGACGAGGACGCCCCCGAACTCCTCGCCGCCATCGAGGCGGACGGCCCCCTCCCGGTCCGGCTGCGGCTCGCCCCCTGGTGCATGCCCGGCATCGACACCGACGGCCTGGACCACCTGGTCGCCCTGCAGCGCCGGGCCGGCCGCCACTGGCGGATCGGCGGGGTGAAGTTCTTCATGGACGGCACCGTCGAGGGCGGCACCGCCTGGCTGGAACGCCCCGACTGCCACGGCCAGGGCACCGACGCCTTCTGGCCGGACCCCGCCGCCTACACCCACGCCGTCCACCACCTCGACCGGGCCGGGGTGCGCACCGCCACCCACGCCATCGGCGACGCCGCGGTCCGCCACGTCCTGGACACCGTCGAACTGCTCGGCGCCGACCGGCCCGGCGCCCGCCACCGGCACCGCATCGAGCACATCGAGACCGTCCCGGACTCCCAGCTCCCGCGGTTCGCCCGGCTCGGCGTCGCCGCCTCCATGCAGCCCACCCACACCCACTACACCCGCGCCGACCACACCGACGCCTGGTCCCAGCGGGTCGGTGCGGAACGCGCCGGCCGGGCCTGGCGCTGCCGCGACCTGCGGGACGCCGGCGCCGTCCTGGTCCTCGGCTCGGACTGGCCGATCGCGCACCACGACCCCCGCCAGGTCCTGGCTACCGCCCGGCTGCGCCGCCCCGCGGGCCACCCGGACACGCAGCCGGTCACCCCCGACCAGGCCCTGACCGGACTCCAGGCGCTGGAGGGCCTGACCTCGCACGCGGCCCGGCCGGTCGGCGAGGAGGCCGAGGCCGGCCGGATCGCCCCCGGCTTCCGCGCCGACCTGACCGCGCTGGCCGTCGACCCGGTCACCGCCCCGGCCGACGAGGTGGCCACCGCCCCGGTCCTCGTGACCATGACCGGCGGCCACCTCACCCACCGCGCCGAGCGGTAGCCACGACGACGGGCCGCGGGCGAACCCTCCGCCCGCGGCCCGCCGCCGCACCGTGCCCGGGGTCACACCCCGGGCCGGGTCACGCCCCGAGGGGCGCCAGCTCCGCCGTCCCCACGTGCCGCGCCAGCCGGTGCGGCAGCCGTCCGTACCACGCGAGGGCCAGCCCGTAGCCGAACGCCAGGCACAGCACCCCGCCCAACGCGTCCAACCAGAAGTGGTTGGCGGTCGAGACGATCACGGACAGCGTCGTCGCCGGGTACAGCAGGCCCAGCACCTTGGCCCAGACCGGCTTCGCCAGCAGCGCGATGGTCAGGCCGCACCACAGCGACCAGCCGATGTGCATCGACGGCATCGCGGCGTACTGGTTGGACATCGAGGCGAGGTTCCCGGACGCCATCGAGCCCCAGGTGCCGTGCTGCACGACGGTGTCCACGAAGCCGCCGTCCGGCATCAGCCGGGGCGGCGCCAGCGGGAAGAAGTAGTAGCCGACCAGGGCCACGCCGGTGGTGGCGAAGAGCGCCAGCCGGGCCGCCGCGTACCGCCCCGGATGCCAGCGGTAGAGCCAGATCAGCACGCCGATCGTCACGATGAAGTGCAGCGTCGCGTAGTAGTAGTTCATCGAGACGATGAGCCACGTCACGGAGTTCACGGCGTGGTTGACGGTGTGCTCGACGGCGATGCCCAGGGCGTGCTCGGCGCGCCAGATCCAGTCGGCGTTCCGCAGTGCCTGCGCCTTCTGCTCGGGCACCGCGTTGCGGATCATCGAGTAGACCCAGTAGCTGACCGCGATCAGCAGGACCTCGAACCAGAGCCGGGGTGCGCGCGGGGCCCGGAACCGGACCCGTCGCCCCTTGACCGCCGGACGGTCCGCAGGCTCCCCGCTGGCTGGCGGGGCGGCTGACAGGTCGTCCAGAGTCCTCACATGCGCATCACCCATAGGCAGACAGTCTGCCAGAAAGGGACGTGCGCCCGATCATCCTCCAGTCGGGTAAACGGCCCCCTGGCTCGACCTGGAGGAGGACGGGAATCCCCCTACGGGACGGGGGCCGGCGGGCCGCCCCGCACCCCTTGCGGGCCCGGGGCACCCCTTCACCGTGCGGCGCGCAGCGGCCGCGGCGCCTTCGCCGCCTTCGGCGCCGAGGCCGTCGACCCCCGCACCACCAGCTCCGGGTGGAAGACGAACTCGCTGTGCGGCGCCGGGGTGCCGCCGATCTCCTCCAGCAGCGCCCGCACCGCCGCCTGCCCCATGGCCTGCACCGGCTGCCGGATCGTCGTCAGCGGCGGGTCGGTGAACGCGATCAACGGGGAGTCGTCGAAGCCCACGACGGACATCTCCCGCGGCACGTCCAGTCCGCGCTGCCGGGCCGCCCGGATCGCGCCCAGCGCCATCATGTCGCTGGCGCACACGATCGCCGTCACGCCCTGCTCGATCAGCGCGGCCGCCGCGGCCTGCCCGCCCTCCAGGGTGTAGAGGGAGTGCTGGACGAGCGGCGCGGCCGTGGCCGCGTCCAGGCCCAGCTGCTCCTGGACGCAGCGCAGGAACCCCTCGATCTTCCGCTGCACCGGCACGAACCGCTTCGGTCCGAGCGCCAGCCCGATCCGCCGGTGGCCCAGCGCGGTGAGGTGGGTCACCGCCAACTCCACCGCGGTCCGGTCGTCGGGGGAGACGAACGGCGCCTGCACCTTGTCGGAGAAGCCGTTGATGAGGACGAACGGCACGCCCTGGCCGCGCAGCTGCTCGTAGCGCCCCATGTCGGCGTCGGTGTCGGCGTGCAGTCCGGAGACGAAGATGATGCCGGCCACCCCGCGGTCCACCAGCATCTCGGTGAGCTCGTCCTCGGTCGAGCCGCCCGGGGTCTGGGTCGCCAGCACCGGGGTGTACCCCTGGCGGGTCAGGGCCTGCCCGATGACCTGGGCGAACGCTGGGAAGATCGGGTTCTCCAACTCCGGGGTGATCAGTCCGACCAGGCCGGCGCTGCGCCGCCGCAGCCGCACCGGCCGCTCGTACCCGAGCACGTCGAGTGCGGCAAGCACGGACTGGCGGGTGGTGGCGGAGACGCCGGGCTTCCCATTGAGCACCCGACTGACGGTGGCTTCGCTGACACCCGCCTGCGCTGCGAGGTCGGCCAGCCGGGCGGTCATGGCACTGGACTGTACCGGGCGCATGTCAGATTGCCCACCAGCTGCAGCTGTCCCCGGGCAGCACCGCGGTGCCGTCGCCGGTCGTCACCGCGGCGCTGGCGAGCAGCAGTTCCCCGGGCAGCGGGATCTCGGCCTCCCCGGCGTGGGTGTTGACGGTGCACAGCACCCCGGGCCGGCGGAACGCCAGGACGCCCTCGGGGGCCGGCTGCCACGCCATCTCCCCGTCGCCCAGGCCCGGCAGGCGCCGGCGCAGTTCCAGCGCGCCGCGGTACAGCTCCAGCGTGGAGGCCGGGTCGCCGGTCTGCGCCGCGACGCTCAGCGGGCCCCAGTCGGCGGGCTGCGGCAGCCAACTGCCCCCCGGCCCGAAGCCGTACGGGGGTGCGGTGCCGTCCCAGGGCAGCGGCACCCGGCAGCCGTCCCGGAAGCCGTCCTGGCCGCTGGCGCCGGAGCAGCCGTCGCCGCTCTGCCCGTCGCCGCCGACGCGGCCGCGGAAGAACGCCGGGTCCTGGCGCGCCTCGGGCGGCAGGTCGGTGACCTCCGGCAGCCCCAGCTCCTCGCCCTGGTAGAGGTAGGCGGACCCGGGCAGCGCCAGCATCAGCAGGGTGGCGGCGCGGGCCCGGGCCAGACCGCCGCCGAGGCGGGTGGTGTGCCGGACGACGTCGTGGTTGGAGAGCACCCAGGTGGTGGGGGCACCGACGGCGACGGTGGCGGCCAGCGAGGAGTCGATGACCCCGCGCAGCGCCCCGGCGTCCCACGGGGTGCTCAGGAACTGGAAGTTGAACGCCTGGTGGAGCTCGTCCGGGCGGACGTACAGGGCCAGCCGCTCGCTGCTGGGGGCCCACGCCTCGGCGACCCCGATCACCTCGCGCCCGCTCGCCTCGCCGTAGCCGTCCAGCAGCCGGCGCCAGGCGCGGTGGATGGCGTGCACGCCGTCCTGGTCGAAGAAGGGCAGCACCTGACTGCCGATCAGCCGGGCCTGTTCGCCGCGGCCGATGTCGGGCAGGCCCGGCGCCTTGACCATGCCGTGCGCCACGTCCACCCGGAAGCCGTCCACGCCCAGGTCCAGCCAGAAGCGCAGGATCGCGGCGAACTCCTCGTGCACCTCGGGCCGCTCCCAGTCCAGGTCGGGCTGTTCGGGCGCGAAGAGGTGCAGGTACCAGTCGCCGCGGTCGGTGCGGGTCCAGGCCGGTCCGCCGAAGACCGACTCCCAGTCGTTGGGCGGGAGTTCGCCGTTCTCGCCCTTGCCGGGGCGGAAGACGTAGCGCTGCCGGGCCAGGTCCGGGTCCTGGAACCACGGGTGGCGGTCCGAGGTGTGGTTGGGGACGACGTCCACGATCACCCGCAGGTCGAGCGCGTGCGCGGCGCGGATCAGCGCGTCGGCGTCCTGGAGGTCGCCGAAGAGCGGGTCGACGGCGCGGTAGTCGGCGACGTCGTACCCGCCGTCGGCCTGCGGCGACGCGTAGAACGGGGTGAGCCAGACGGCGTCCACGCCCAGGTCCTTGAGGTAGGGGAGCCGTTCGCGCGCCCCGCGCAGATCGCCGACGCCGTCGCCGTCGCTGTCGGCGAAGGAGCGGACGTAGACCTGGTAGATGACGGCGTCGCGCCACCATCCCTGCCCGCGGTCCGGTCCGGCGGCCTGGGGGGCGGGGCTGGGGGAAGTGAGCTCCTGGGTCATCTGCCGTCCCTGTCAGGTCATGAGGCGAAGGTGCTTCCACGGAGTCAACGCTCCAAGGGGCGGCGGGTGACGGTGCGCCAGGGCCCCGGCGGCTCGCGTTCCGGCCAGGGCGCCGCAACTGCTTCCAGAATTCTTGCAGAAAAATCTCGCAACATCTTTCGGAAAGTTTTCGGCGCTGTTACGTTCCAGACCGCCAACCGAGGCTTTCCCAAAGGAGTTCACATGCGGCGTGGCATACGTGGCGCTCTGGCCACCGCGCTGGTAGCGGGCCTGGCACTGGCGGCGACGGGGTGCGGGGGCGGGGGCGACGGGGGGAGTTCGGCGGGCGGCGAGCTGTCCGGAACCGTCACCTTCTGGGACACCTCCAACGACGCCGAGAAGGCCACCTACCGGAAGTTGGCCGAGGGGTTCCAGAAGGAGCACCCCAAGGTCCACGTCGCCTACGTGAACGTCCCGTTCGGCGACGCCAACGCCAAGTTCAAGAACGCCGCGGGCGGCGGGGCCGGCGCCCCCGACGTGATGCGCACCGAGGTCGCCTGGGTCGCCGACTTCGCCAACCTCGGCTACCTCGCCCCGTTGGACGGCACCCCGGCCCTGGACCGCACCGACGACTACCTCCCGCAGGCCGTCGGCTCGACCAGGTTCGGCGGCAGGACCTACGCCGTGCCGCAGGTCATCGACACCCTCGGGCTCTTCTACAACAAGAAGCTCCTCAAGGACGCCGGGGTCCCCGTCCCCAAGACCGTCGCCGAACTCACCGCCGCCGCCCAGAAGATCAAGGCCAAGACCGGCGCCACCGCGCTCTACCTGCGCGGCGACGACCCCTACTGGTTCCTGCCCTACCTCTACGGCGAGGGCGGCGACATGGTCGACGCCGCCCACAAGAAGGTCACCATCGACAACGCCGCCGGCGTCCGCGCCTTCCGGACCCTCAAGCAGCTCGTCGACTCCAAGACCGCCGTCACCGACGCCACCGACGGCCAGGAGAACCAGCTCAAGGCCCTCAAGGACGGCACCGTCGCGATGGCGATCGACGGCCCCTGGGACATCGAGGGCGCCCGCGCCGGGACGGCGTTCCACGACAAGGACAACCTCGGCGTCGCCCCCGTCCCCGGCGGATCCGCCGCCCAGGGCTCCCCGCAGGGCGGCTGGGACCTCTCGGTCTACGCCGGCAGCAAGAACCTCCCGGCCGCCTACGCCTTCGTGAAGTACATGAGCTCCGCGAAGGTCCAGCAGCAGACCACCGACGCGCTCAGCCTGCTGCCCACCCGCAAGTCCGTCTACGCGGTGCCGGCGGTCAAGCAGAACGAGATGGTCTCCTTCTTCAAGCCCGCCGTCGACGGCGCCGTCCAGCGCCCCTGGATCGCCGAGGGCAACTCGCTCTTCGAACCGCTCAAGGTCCAGATGAACAAGGTGCTCACCGGCGCCGCCACCCCCGAACAGGCCGCGAAGTCCGTCGGCGACGCCTACCGGAAGCTGCTCAAGGACTACACGTGACGCTCACCGCCCGGACCCGCCGGGCGTTCGGCACCCACTGGTACGCCTGGACGATGACCGCCCCGGTCGTCCTCGTCATCGGCGTCATCATCGGGATCCCCCTCGTCCGCGGCGTCTACTTCTCCCTCACCGACGCCAACGAGGCCAACGTCGAGCGCTCGATCGGCATGAACCACATCCCCGCCACCTACCACTTCACCGGCCTGGACAACTACCGGGCGGTGCTGACCGACGGCGTCTTCTGGGGCCGACTGGGCTGGACCGTGGTGTGGACCGTCGGATGCGTCGGCCTCACCTTCCTCACCGGCCTCGCCCTGGCCACCCTCCTCAACCGCCAACTGCGCGGCCGCACCGCCTACCGCCTGGCGCTGATCCTGCCGTGGGCGATCCCCGCCTTCGTCTCCGTCTTCACCTGGCGGATGCTCTACAACGAGAAGAACGGCATCCTCAACAAGCTGCTGGCCGGCGGCGGCATCGACGCCGTGCCGTGGCTCAACGACCCGACCTGGGCCAAGCTCTCGGTCATCGCCGTCAACGTCTGGCTGGGCGTGCCCTTCATGCTCGTCGCACTGCTCGGCGGACTCCAGTCCATCCCGGGCGAGCTCTACGAGGCCGCCGAGATGGACGGCGCGAGCGCCTGGCAGCGCTTCCGCCACATCACCGTGCCGGGCCTGCGCGCGGTCAGCGGCACCGTGATCCTGCTCTCGACCATCTGGACGTTCAACATGTTCCCGGTGATCTTCCTGCTCACCAGGGGCGGACCCGGCGACGCCACCGAGATCCTGGTGACCTACGCCTACCGGCTCTCGTTCGTCGACAGCCCCCGCAACTTCTCCGCCTCCGCCACCTGGGGCGTGGTCATCCTCGCCCTCCTCGCCCTGGTCGCGATCGGCTACCGCCGGGCGCTGCGCAAGCAAGGGGAGGTGTGGTGACCATGGCGCGCACCCGCACCCGCACCCGCACCCGTGGGCAACGGCGCCGGTTGGCCTCCGTGGGCCTGCACCTGGCGCTGGCGCTCGCCGCCGTCATCGCGGTCTTCCCGCCGCTGTGGCTGCTGGTGACCTCCTTCAAACCCAAGAACGACGCCTTCACCACCAGCCTCGTCAGCCACTTCAGCCTCGACAACTACCGCCATGTGCTGGTCGACACCTCCTTCCTCACGTGGTTCGGGAACTCCGTGGTCGTCGTCGGCCTGACCACCGCCCTCGGCGTCTTCACCGCCGCCACCACCGGCTACGCCGTCAGCCGCTTCCGCTTCCCCGGCATGCGGCCGCTGATGTGGCTGCTGCTGCTCACCCAGATGTTCCCGGTCGCGGTGCTGATCGTCCCGCTCTACAACCTCCTCGCCGCCCTCGGGTTGCTGAACCAGCCCCTCGGCCTGGTCCTCACCTACCTCACCATCGCCGTCCCGTTCTGCGCCTGGATGATGAAGGGCTTCTTCGACACCATCCCGGTGGAGATCGACGAAGCGGGCCGGGTCGACGGCCTCAACCCGTTCGGCACCTTCTGGCGGCTGGTGCTGCCGCTCGCCCGCCCCGGCCTCGCCGTCACCGGCTTCTACACCTTCGTCACGGCCTGGGCCGAGGTCGCCTACGCCTCCGCCTTCATGACCGGCGAGGAGAACCTCACCCTCGCCGGCGGGCTGCAGACCTTCGTCAACCAGTACACCAACGACTGGGGTTCGATGACCGCCGCCGCCGTGCTCATCGCCGTACCGGCCGCACTCGTCTTCGCCTTCGCCCAGCGCCACCTCGTCTCCGGACTGACCGCCGGCACCACCAAGGGATGACATGACCCGACAGCCCACCGCCCCACCCACCGCCCCCGGCTCTCACCCCGACCCGACCGGCGCCCCGGCGAAAGCGGCCGCCCGGGCCGCCGACTGGTGGCGCGACGCCGTGATCTACCAGATCTACCCGCGCAGCTTCGCCGACGGCAACGGGGACGGCATGGGCGACCTGCCGGGCGTCCGTGACCGCCTGGGCCACCTGCGCGACCTCGGCGTGGACGCCGTCTGGCTGAGCCCCTTCTACGCGTCCCCGCAGGCCGACGCCGGCTACGACGTCGCCGACTACCGCGCCACCGATCCGCTCTTCGGCACTCTCGCGGACGCCGAGGCGGTCATCCGCGAGGCCCACCACCAGGGCCTGCGGATCATCGTCGACCTCGTCCCCAACCACTGCTCCGACCAGCACGCCTGGTTCCGCCGCGCGCTCGCCGAGGGCCCCGGCTCGGTCCTGCGTGAACGCTTCCACTTCCGCAAGGGCCGGGGTGACAACGGCGAACTCCCGCCCAACGACTGGGAGTCCGTCTTCGGCGGCCCCGCCTGGACCCGGCTGCCCGACGGCGAGTGGTACCTCCACCTCTTCGCCCCCGAACAGCCCGACTTCAACTGGGACCACCCCGCCGTCCGGGACGAGTTCCGCTCGATCCTGCGCTTCTGGCTCGACCTGGGCATCGACGGCTTCCGCGTCGACGTCGCCCAGGGGATGGTCAAGGCCCCCGGCCTGCCGGACATCGGCCGCGGTGAACAGGCCAGCCTGATCGGCTCGCAGGTGCTGCCCTTCTTCGACCAGGACGGCGTGCACGCCGTCTACCGCTCCTGGCGGACGATCCTCGACGAGTACCCGGGGGACCGGATCGGCGTCGCGGAAGCCTGGACCCCCACCGTCGAACGGCTCGCCCGCTACGTCCGCCCGGACGAGCTCCACCAGGGCTTCAACTTCCACTACCTGAGCACCGGATGGGACGCCGCCGCGCTCCGGACGACCATCGACGCCTCCCTCACCGCCCTGGGCGCCGTCGGCGCGCCGGCCACCTGGGTCCTGTCCAACCACGACGTCGTCCGCCACCGCACCCGCCTCGGCGGCGGCCTGGACCGGGCCCGCGCCGCCACCTTGCTGATGCTGGCCCTGCCCGGCTCGGCCTACCTCTACCAGGGCGAGGAACTCGGTCTTCCCGAGGTCACCGACCTCCCCGACGAGGTCCGCCAGGACCCGTCCTTCTTCCGCGCCAACGGCCAGGACGGCCTCCGGGACGGCTGCCGGGTGCCGCTCCCCTGGGACGGCACCGCACCCCCGTACGGCTTCGGCGCCCAGGACACCTGGCTGCCCCAGCCCGACGACTGGGCCGGGCTCACCGTGGCGGCCCAGACCGGCGATGCGACCTCCACGCTGGAGCTGTACCGCAGCGCCCTGGCGGTGCGCCGCACGCACCCCGGCCTGGGGGCGGGGGACGCCGTGGAGTGGCTGGCCGCCCCCGACGGCGTGCTGGTCTTCCGCCGCCCCGGCGGGCTGCTCTGCACGGTGAACACCACGGCCGACCCCGTGCGACTGGATCTGCCGCCGGTCCGTCGACTCCTCTCCTCCCGCGCTCCGTTCGCCGACGCCGGCGCGACGGAAGAGCCCGCCCCGCCGGTGCGGGAGGTTCCCGCGGACACCACGATCTGGTGGGCGGAGTGACCCGGCGGGCACCCCGACCCACCCCGCGCCTCGCCGACATCGCCGCCCAGGCGCAGGTCAGCGAGGCGACCGCCAGCCGCGTCCTCAACGGGCGGGCGGGCGTGGCGGCGGGCACCCGTCAGCGGGTGCTCGCCGCGCTCGACCTGCTCGGCTACGAGCGTCCGGTGCGGCTGCGGCGGCGCAGCGCCGGGCTGGTCGGGCTGGTCATCCCGGAACTGACCAACCCGATCTTCCCGGCCTTCGCCCAGATCATCGAGCAGTCCCTGGCGGGCCACGGGTACACGCCGGTCCTGTGCACCCAGATGCCGGGCGGCGCCACCGAGGACGAGCTCGTCGAGCAGTTGGAGGAGCGCGGCGTCACCGGCATCGTCTTCCTGTCCGGCCTGCACGCCGACACCGCCGCCGACCCCTCCCGTTACACCCGGCTCACCTCGCGCGGCGTGCCCTACGTCCTGATCAACGGCTACAACGAACGGGTCGACGCGCCCTGTGTCTCGCCCGACGACCGTGCCGCGGCCCGGACGGCCGTGCGCCACCTCGCCGAACTGGGCCACGAGCACATCGGACTGGCCGTCGGGCCGGCCCGCTACGTGCCGTCCCGGCGCAAGGCGGAGGGCTTCACCGCGGCGCTCCGGGAGACGTTCGGCCTGTCGAGGGGGCAGGCCGAACGACGCGTGACGCACACCCTGTTCAGCGTCGAGGGCGGTCACGCGGCGGCCGCCGCCCTGCTCGACGACGGCTGCACGGGCATCGTCTGCGGCAGTGACCTGATGGCGCTGGGCGTGGTGCGGGCGGCCCGGCAGCGGGGGATCGACGTCCCGGGCCGGCTCTCCGTCGTCGGTTTCGACGACTCGCCGCTGATCGCGTTCACCGCCCCGCCGCTGACCACGGTGCGGCAGCCGGTGCAGGCGATGGCGACGGCGGCGGTCGGGGCGCTGATCGAGGAGATCCAGGGGAACCCCGTCCAGCGGACCGAGTTCGTCTTCCAGCCGGAACTGGTGGTGCGTGGCTCCACCGGGCCGCTCCGTATCTGACGTGACGTCAGAAAGTGCTGTTCGGGGGTCGTTTGGCGGTCGGTCCGGCCGGCCGGGCGCGTGGGCCCACCGTGGGGTGGGCCTCCGGCCGGCCGGACCGACTCGGGTGGGAACGTAACACCGTTGCAATCTCTTGCGAAAGGTCTTGCAGCAAGCGTCCGGTCCGACTAGAACCAGGGGCCATGCCCTCCACCGCGCACCGCCTCCGCCGTCGGACCGCCGCCGTGCTCGCCCTGCTGGCCGGCGCCGCCGCGCTCGCCCTCCCGCCGCAGCCCCGGGCCCAGGCGGCTCCGACCGGCGGCCTGACCAAGGCCGAGGCCCAGTGGATCGACCGCACCACCGTGGTCTGGAAGGGCGCCCAACCCGTGGCCGCACAACTGGAGTTCGGCGACCCGGCCGACCGCGACGGACGCCCCACCGGCCGCCTCCGCCTCACCCCCGGCACCCTCACCCCCGCCGAGCGCGCCGCCTACCCCCACCTGACCGGCTACCCGGCCTTCACCGTCGACCCCCGCGACCGGGCCCTGGCCGCCACCGCCCTGCGCGGGCGCCTGGTCGCCACCCAGCGCACCGCCGACGGGCCGCGCACCACCGGCGTGCAGCTCCCCGGCGTCCTCGACGACCTCTACGGCACCCGCGCCCGACGGGCCGCCCTGGGACCGGTGTTCCACGCCGGTCGCCCCACCCTCGCCGTCTGGGCGCCCACCGCCCGCACGGTCGCCCTCGAACTGGCCGGCCGGCGCGTCCCGATGCACCGCGACGGGGCGAGCGGGGTGTGGAGCGTGCGGGGCGACCGGGCCTGGGCCGGGAAGCCGTACCGCTACCTGGTCACCGTCTGGGCGCCGGACGCCGGCCGGACCGTCACCAACGCGGTCACCGACCCGTACGCCACCGCCCTGACCACCGACTCCGCCCGCAGCCTCGTCGTCGACCTCGCCGACCCCCGGCTCGCCCCCGCGGGCTGGGCCGCGCTGCGCAAGCCCGCCGCGGTGCCGCTGCGCCGGGCCCGCATCCAGGAACTCCACGTCCGCGACTTCTCCATCGAGGACCCCACCTCGCGCCACCCCGGCCAGTACCTCGCCTTCACCGACGACTCCGCCGGCATGCGCCACCTGAAGGCCCTCGCCGCCGCCGGCACCACCCACGTCCACCTGCTGCCGGTCTTCGACTTCTCCTCCGTCCCCGAACGCCGCGCCGACCAGCAGCGCCCCGCCTGCGACCTGCCCGCCCTGCCCGCCGACTCCGCGCGTCAGCAGGAGTGCGTGGCCGCGACGGCCGACCGGGACGGCTACAACTGGGGCTACGACCCCCTGCACTACACCGTCCCCGAGGGCTCCTACGCCTCCGACCCCGACGGCACCGCCCGGACCGTCGAATTCCGCCGCATGGTGCAGGGCCTGAACGGCATCGGCCTGCGCACCGTCATGGACGTCGTCTACAACCACACCGCCGCCGCCGCCGGTCAGGACGATCCGCGCGCCGTCCTCGACCGCATCGTGCCCGGCTACTACCACCGGCTGCTCGACGACGGCACCGTCGCCACCTCCACCTGCTGCGCCGGCACCGCACCCGAACACACCATGATGGGCAAGCTCGTCGTCGACTCCGTGGTCACCTGGGCCAAGCAGTACAAGGTCGACGGCTTCCGCTTCGACCTCATGGGCCACCACCCCAAGGCCAACGTCCTCGCCGTCCGCAAGGCCCTCGACGCCCTCACCCCGGCCCGGGACGGCGTCGACGGCAAGGCGGTGGTCCTCTACGGCGAGGGCTGGAACTTCGGCGAGGTCGCCGACGACGCCCGCTTCGTCCAGGCCACCCAGCGCAACATGGCCGGCACCGGCATCGCCACCTTCAACGACCGGGCCCGCGACGCGGTGCGCGGCGGCGGCCCCTTCGACGCCGACCCCCGCGTCCAGGGCTTCGCCTCCGGCCTCGCCACCGACCCCAACGCCTCGCCGGCCAACGGCGATTCCGCCGCCCAGCGCGCCCGCCTCCTGCACTACCAGGACCTGATCAAGGTCGGGCTCACCGGCAACCTCGCCGGCTACGCCTTCACCGACACCACCGGCCGCCGCGTCACGGGCGCCCAGGTCGACTACGGCGGCGCCCCCGCCGGCTACGCCGCCGCCCCCGGCGACGCCCTCGCCTACGTCGACGCGCACGACAACGAAACCCTCTACGACGCCCTGGCCTACAAACTGCCGCCCGGCACCTCCGCCGCCGACCGCGCCCGGATGCAGGTCGTCGCCCTCGCCACCGCCGCCCTCGCACAGGGCCCGGCGCTCTCCCAGGCCGGCTCCGACCTGCTGCGCTCCAAGTCCCTGGACCGCAACTCCTTCAACAGCGGCGACTGGTTCAACGCGCTGCACTGGGAGTGCACCGACGACCCGGGGGGCGCCACGGCCGGCAACGGCTTCGGCCGGGGCCTGCCGCCGGCCGCCGACAACAAGGACAAGTGGCCCTACGCCAAACCCCTGTTGGCCGACCCGGCCCTCCGCCCGGACTGCGCCACCCGGAACGCCGCGTCGGCCGCCTACCGCGACCTGCTGCGCATCCACGCCACCGAACCGGCCTTCGGCCTGGCCACCACCGCCGCCGTCCAGTCCGCGCTCTCCTTCCCGCGCTCCGGCCCGGACGAGACCCCCGGCGTCCTCACCATGCGCCTGGCCGACCTCGTCGTCGTCTTCAACGCCACCCCGCAACGCCAGGCCCAGAGCGTCCCGGCGCTCGCCGGCCACCCCTACGCCCTGCACCCCGTCCAGGCGCACGGCGCCGACCGCACCACCGCGACCGCCGCCTACGACCCGGCCTCGGGCACCTTCACCGTCCCGCCCCGCACCGTCGCCGTCTTCCGCCGCGGCTGACCCGGGCCGGCGGACGGAAGGCGGACGCCCGGGGCGCGCGGTGGCGGTTCCTCCTGGGCCACCCGCTTCTCCAGCAACGTCACGCCGTACCGGCTGCCCCCGGCCCCCTCCTTGAACGGCTGCTCGCCCACGACCGCGTAGCCCGCCCCCTCGTAGTACGTCCGCAGCCGCGGATTGCTCGCCATGCAGTCCAGACGGGACCAGACCCGGCCCGACGCGGCGATCCGCCGCTCGGCCCGGGCCAGCATCGCCCGCCCGGTCCCGGCCGGCGCGCACGAGCGGTCCACCATCAGCCGGTGCACGTACCCCGCCACCGGCGGCTGCGGACCCCACGCCGGCTCGTCCTCCCACCACAGTTCGAAACCGCCGACCACCCGCCCGGCGGCCTCCGCCAACCAGACCTCGCCCTGCGCGATCCGCAGCCGGAAGTGCTCCTCGTCCTTGCCGCCGGGCTTCCACTGGTCGACGCCGTGCGCCACCATCCAACGGGCCGCCGCGTCGTGGAGGCCGACCAGAACCGCCGGGTCGCCCGCCGTCTCCGCCAGCCGGTACGTGATCTCGTCCATGGCCGGATTCTGCCGCAGCCGGGCGGTGCCCGCCGGGCCCGGACCGCCCGCGGCGTCACGCCGGCTGCGGAAGCTCCAACAACCGCCCCACCAGGTCCGCGAACATCCCGTCCGCGGGCTCGTCCGCCAACATCCGGCGCACCACCTGCGCCATCCGCTCGTCGTACGCGGCACTGACCGCCGCCAGGGCCGCGAAGTCGTGCACCAGCTGCCGTTCCAACTCGGCGCGCGGCAGCCGCTGCCCGTCCAGCCACAGCAGCGCCGTCGTCTCGGCGAGCGAGATCCACGACCGGACCACCAACTCCAGCCGCGGCGACGGCTCCTGCACGTCCAGATGCGCGACGATCTGCGTGAAGGCGGCCTGGCGCACGCCGTCGATCAGTGCGCTGGTACGGGTCGAGCCGATCGCCGGGCCGCCGCGCATCAACGCCGAGAAACCGGGCCCGTGCTCGTCGACGAAGTCGAAGAACCGCTGCATGACGCGCAACAGCCGGGCGCCGAGCGGGCCTTCGTGCGGCTCCACGAACCGGGCCGTCAACTCGTCGGCGGCGCGCCGCAACGCCGCCTCGTAGAGCTGCTGCTTGCCCGGGAAGTAGTGGTACACCAGCGGTCGCGATATGCCGGCCGCCTCGGCGATCTCGTCGATCGAGACGTCGTCGGGGGAGCGGTGGCTGAACAGGCCGAGCGCGACGGCGATCAACTGCTCCCGTCGCTCCTCGACCCCCATCCTGCGGCGTGCCCCGGTGGTCATGCGTCCACCCTAACGACCGGCCGCGCGGCGGCACCAGCGCGCGGACCGCCCGCCTCGCCCCGGTGCCGCACGCCCTGCGCCCCCGCCCACCGCCCCGAAGAGCCGACGTCAGAGATCCAGCACCAGCCCGGACCCCCGCTTCGCCCGGGACACGCAGACCAGCAGCGAGTCGTCGCGTTCCGCGTCCGTCAGCAACGCGTCGCGGTGGTCCACCTCACCTGCCAGCACCCGCTGCTGGCAGGTGCCGCAGAAGCCCTCCTCGCAGGAGTACGCCAGGTCCGGCAGGGCCTGCTCGCGGATCGCGCGCAGCACGCTGGTGCCGGCCGGGACGGTCACCGTGCGGCCGGTCCGCCGCAGCTCCACCGCGAACGCCACGTCGTCCGACGCCCCGTCCGCGCCCCCCGCCGCGGCCGGGCCGGTGGCGGTCGGCGCGAACCGCTCGGTGTGCAGGGTCAGCCCGGCCGGCCCGTCCGGCAGCAGGTCGGCCACGGCGTCCATCAGCGGCTCGGGACCGCAGCAGTAGACGGCGGCGTGCGGCGGCGCGTCGGCGAGCGCCGCGGCCAGATCGGGCCGTCCGTCCACGTCCTCCGCGACGACGGTCAGCCGCTCGCCGCCGGCGCCGCCGGCCCCGCCCCCGGCCAGCTTCTCGACCTCCGCCAGGAACGGCATCGACGCCCGCGAACGCCCCGCGTACACCAGCCGCCACGGCACCCCCTCCGCCTCGGCCTGCCGCACCATCGGCAGGATCGGCGTGATGCCGATGCCGCCCGCGACGAACAGGTAGGCGTGGCAGTCCTCCAGGGGGAAGCGGTTGCGGGGGCCGCGCACCTCGACGGTCATGCCCGCCCGCAGCACCTCGTGCACCTCCCGCGAACCGCCCCGACCGTCCTCGATCAGCCGGACCGCCAGGGTGTACGAGCCGCCGTCCGCCCGTACCGCGTCGGCCGGTTCGCCGCACAACGAGTACGGCCGCACGGCCCCCGAGGGCAGCACGAGGTCCAGGTGCGCACCTGGTTCCCAGACGGGCAGCCGCTCGCCCTCCAGGCGGAGCGCCACCACCCCGTCGGCCACCTCGGTGCGCTCGGCCACCCGCAGCCGCAGCGTCGCCGGCCGCCCCGGCGCCGGCTGCGCCCCGTCGAGGCCGTTGGCCCGGGCCGCTCTCCGGGCCGCCTCCCGTCCCCGCCCGGAGATCGGCTGCTCCAACGCGGGCAACGGCCACAGCGGCGAACGCCGGATCCGCCGGCGCAGCGCCCGTTGGACCACCAGGGCGGTACCGGCCACCGTCAGCACGGTGCGGAGCCGCGGCAGGCCCGGACGGAGCGGGCCGCCCCGGCCGGTGGACGACGGGACGCGGACGGGCGCGGGCATCTCAGGCTCCTTCGGAGGCGGCGGCGGTCGCGGCGGGCGAACGGTCGAGGTAGGCGAGCGCCTGCGCGCTGCTGCCGTGCTGCGACGGGTGGTAGGTCCGGCTCAGGTACTGCGGGATGGAGCGCGCGATGGCCCCCGTGGTGGGCAGCACGCCCTGCCGCCCGCCCCGTACGAAGTCCTTCACGGCGGCCTTCTGGCCCACCAGCGTCGGGTCGTTCTCCATGAAGAACCGGGTGCCGCGCTGCCACAGGAACACCAGCGCGGAGAAGGCCGTCGCCCAGGTCCGCACCCGCCGCCGGTAGCCGCCGTCCAGATGGACGAAGAGGTCGAACGCCACCGAGCGGTGCTCGACCTCCTCCGCCCCGTGCCAGCGCAACAGGTCGAGCATGGTGGGGTCGGCGCCCTTGGCGTCCAGGGCCTCGGCGTTGAGCACCCAGTCGCCCAGGAAGGCCGTGTAGTGCTCGATGGCGGCGATCATCGCCACCCGCTCCCGCAGCCACCACGCGCGGGCCCGCCCCGGCGGCAGCGTCCGGTCACCCAGCAGCTTCTCGAAGAGCCAGTCGACCTGCGCGGTGTACGGGGTCGGGTCCAGCCCCTGCTCCTTCAAGTGCGGCAGGACGTCGTCGTGCGCCTGCGCATGCAGGGCCTCCTGGCCGATGAACCCGATGACGTCGGCCCGCAGTTCGGGGTCGCGGACGTACGGCAGCGCCTGCTTGTAGACGTGCACGAACCAGCGTTCGCCGGCCGGCAGCAGCAGGTGCAGGACGTTGATCGTGTGGGTGCTGGCCGGATCGCCGGGGATCCAGTGCAAGGGGGTGTCCGCCCAGTCGAAGGCCACGTTGCGGGCCTTCAGCGGGGTGTGCTCGGACGCGACCGGCTGGGGCCGCAACGAGGCCGTATTAGACATGGCGTCAATGTACTGGCGGGTAAGGAATGCCGGTACCCCCCGGACACCGAAAGCCGAGAAAACGGGAGGGCGGGTGGGGCGCCGGCCACGACCGGCGCCCCGCGGGCTCAGCGCAGCGCGCGCACCTTCTTGCCGTCGGCCAGTTCGCCCACCAGATCGGCGTGCGCGCCCGCCGCGGCGGGCACCGCCAGCAGCCGGCCCGCCGCCCGGCCCCGCACCCCGCCGCTCGCGGCGACCGACCTGACCTGTTCGCTGCCCGCCGCCAGCAGCCACCACCGGCCGCCGCCGCTCTTCCACAGCACGCCCGACAGCACCCGGGGCGCCCGCGGACCGCAGGCCGTACCGCCGTCCGCCCGCGCGGTCACCGCCCCCGTCGGGTACGGCTGCCCGCTCGGCGGCGGCGCCTGGAACTGCGCCATCGTCCGGCTGCCCGCCCCGCGCCAGGTCTCCGCCCGGGTGCACAGCCAGGCCGCGACCCCGGCGCCCTCGGGCAGCGGCTGCTGGGCGAACCGCCAGGTGTTCACCGACCGCACGCCCTGCGAACGGACCGCCGGCAGCTGGCAGGCGGTCCGCGCCCAGGCCGTCCGCCCCTCCGGCCCGACCACCGGATCCGGCGCGTCCGGCGGGCCGTAGGTCAGGCGCGCGGGCGACAACTCCCCGAGGTCGGTCACCAACTCGCCGTCGGACCGCCCGCCCGGCACCCCGCCCGGCTGCCCGTCCAACCGGCCGCCGACCCGCAGGGCGGGCCAACCGGCGCAGTTCCCGTCGGCGCGCGGCGCCGGAACCGGTGCGGTCAGGCCGTCCGCCTCGACGGCGACCGGCTGGCCCGCCGCGGCCGGCGCCAGCAGGTCCAGCAGCCGCACCGAGGTGACCCAAGGGGCCGTCAGATAACGGACGTTGCCCTCCGTGCGGCCCACCACCAACGCGCTCGCCACGTCCGCCGTCGCGCCGTCCGTCCGGGCGAAGTCCAGGCTCGCCCCCGAGCCGTCGCCCTGCCCCTGGCCGTCGACCCGCTCCGCGTACCGCACCACTCGCAGCCCGTCGTGGAAGAGCACCACCACGGCGTGGTCCACCACGCCCGCGAAGAGCAGTTGGGGCGGCCCGGCGGCGGGACCGGTGGGCGTGCCGGGGGTCGCGGTGACCGGCACGCCGTCGCCGGGCCGGGCCCACACCGCCAACGCCCGCCGCAGCAGCGCCTTGTCGCCGAGCCGGTCGCCGCGGGCCGGCCAGGACGAGAAGTCCGGCCGGGGCGCGCCCTTCCAGGCGGACGCCGAGGACACCGTCAACCGGCCCGGGTCCAGCGCCGCCTCGGCCGCGGCGTTGCGGGCGTACGGCGGGGCCGCGGCGCCGTCCGCCCCCCAGCCCCCGCCCGGCAGGCCCAGCAGCGCCCCGCAGACCAGCACCGCCGCGCCGGCCGCCAGCGCCGCCCGGCCGTGCTGACGGCGCCGGATCAGGTCCGTCGGGCGGGCCTGGAGGGCGCACGGGTCGAACTCCACCGACTCCAGCAGCGCCCGGTCCCGGCTCCCGGCCGGCAGCGCCGCCCCGTCGGCGGCGGCCAGTGCCGCGGGGACGTCGGCGACCCCCGCGGCCTCCAGCACCCGCCGGGTCTCCTGGACCGACAGCCGCTCCAGGTCCCGCAGCACGAACGCGGCCCGGGCCGGCCCGGAGAGCGCCGACAGGGCCTGGTCCAGGGCGAGTTCGTCGGCACCGCCGGAGCGCGGGAACAACCGCAGGCCCCACACCTGGGGGAGCGGCGCCGGCGGCTGCCACCGGCGCCGCCCGGCGGCCAGCGCCGCCCGCAGCACCCGCAGCCGCATCAGGGCGTAACCGGGATCGACGGCCTCGTCCCCGCCGCGCTGCGCGGGCAGCACGACGCCGGGGCCGGCCCGCCGGGGCAGGGCCCGCTGCACCACGGCGTGGGCGGCCAGCACCCGCCGCCCGCGGCTGGGCCCCGGCGGCAGTACCACGTAGGCCAGCCGGGCCAGCCGGGGGTAGTGCTCGACCAGGGCCGCCTCGGCCTGCTCGACGTCGATGGGGTCACCCCCGTCGGCAGGACCGACGGGGGAGGTGCGGTCCGGGCGCGGGGTTGCCGCCTGCTGCTGCTCCACGTTCGGTGGAACGAGTGAATCCTGTGATGGTCACCGACCGACCGGGCCGACCCGAACGGGTGACCGCACCCCGGGCGGACCCGACGCCGGGGTCAGGCCGACTGGTGCCGGTCCAGGTCGAACTCCCCGTCCCGGGCGCCCAGGACGAACGCCCGCCACTCCGCCTCGGTGTAGCGCAGCACGACGTCGGGGTCGGTGGAGTTGCGCATCGCCACCGCGCCGCGCTCCAGGAAGGCGATCTCCACCGCCTCCGCTTCGGGGTCGCCGGGCGGGCGCTGCCAGACGGCGTCGGAGATGTCGAGGCCGTAGAGCCATTCCTTGTCGGCTGCGGTGCCCATGTCTGATCCCCTTACTCGCGTGAGCCGTGCCGGTCAGCGTACGCGGCGCCCGGGGCGCCCACCAGCGGCGCCGGGACGGCCGTCCGCCCCGCCCGGCAGGGGAGTTGGCGGCGTACGGCGGCCGGCGGGACGCCGTGCACCCCGCCCACGGGCCGCCGATTGGCCGAAACTCACCGCACATACGCCCGCGACGAGCCGGCGCCGCGCGCGCGTTCAGCCGCGGTCCAAGTAGGCCAGCACCGCCAGCACCCGGCGGTTGTCGTCGTCCGACGGCGGTAGCGCCAGCTTCCCGAAGATGTTGGAGGTGTGCTTGGCGACCGCCCGCTCCGTGATCACCAGCCGGGCCGCGATGGCGGCGTTGGACCGGCCCTGCGCCACCAACTCCATCACCTCCACCTCGCGCGGCGTCAGCCCCGCCATCGGCCGGTCCCCGGCCCGACGGGACAACAGCTGGGCGATGACCTGCGGGTCCATCGCGGTCCCCCCGGACGCCACCCGGCGCACCGCCTCCACGAACTGCTCCGCGTCGAAGACCCGGTCCTTGAGCAGGTACCCCACCCCGCCGCTGCCGTCCGCCAGCAACTCCCGCGCGTACAACTGCTCCACGTGCTGCGACAGCACCAGCACCGGCAGCCCCGGCCGGGCCGCGCGGGCCCGCAGCGCGCACTGCAACCCCTCGTCGGTGAACGACGGCGGCAGCCGGACGTCCACCACCGCCACGTCCGGCTCCAGCTCGGCCAGCGCCCGGCTCAGTTCGGGCCCCGACGCCACCGCCGCCACGATCTCGAAGTCGAACGCCTCCAACATCCGGACCAGACCGTCCCGCAGGAGGAAGAGGTCTTCGGCGAGGACTACGCGCACGGGATCTCCATCGTGACCGACGTCGGGCCGCCCGCCGGGGAGTCGACGGTGAGCACGCCGTCGAATGTACCGAGCCGGCGCGCCACCCCGCGCAGTCCCGAACCCTCCGCGCCCCCGCCGGCCCCGGCGGGACGCACCGCGGCCCCGCCCCGCCCGTCGTCGCACACCGTGACCCGCAGTCGGCCGTCGACGTGCCGGAGGTCCACCGCGATCCGGTCGGCGCCGGAGTGCTTCGCGGCGTTCGTCAGCAGCTCGCCGACCGCGAAGTACGCGGCCGACTCCACCGGTGCCGTCAACCGCCGCGGCAGCTCCACCGTCACCTCGACCGGGACCGCCATCCGCAGCGCCAGCGCCCGCACCGCGTCCCCCAGGCCCCGCTCGGCCAGCACCGGCGGGTGGATCCCGCGCACCAGGTCGCGGAGTTCCGCCAGCGCCTCCGCGGACGACTCCCGGGCCCGACCCACCAGCTCCTTGGCGCGGGCCGGGTCCTTCTCGATCAGCGCCGCGACGACGCCCAGCTCCATGCCCATCGCCACCAGCCGGGCCTGCGCCCCGTCGTGCAGATCGCGCTCGATCCGGCGCAGTTCGGCCGCCGAGGCGTCCACCGCGTCGGCCCGGGTCTCGGTCAGCCGCGCCACCCGGTCCGCCAACTCCGCCTGCGGCGGGGCCAGGAACACCGCCGCCAGGCGGAAGTGCGCCCGCAACAGCGCCGGGTTGCCGCGCCACGCCAGCCGCAGCAACCCCGCGCCGAGCACCGGCGCCACGAGCAGCAGCAACGGGTGGTCGACGGTCAGCGACCCGACCCCGAGCAGTTCGCCGCCCGCTCCGGTCAGCCCCTGCACCACCGGCAGCAGCACGAACCCGGCGCCGTAGACCACCAGCGTCGCCGGCAGCAGCGCCAGGGCCAGCCCCACCGACAGGTCGACCACCAACCACAGCAGTTCCCGCCAGGTCGCCGGGTCGCGCAACATGACCGCACAGCGCCGCCACTGGCCCGCGGGGCCGCGCCGCAGCCCCGGCGGGAACGGGCGGTACCCGGCCGGGATCCGCACCCCGCTCAGCGCGTGCGCCCACACCCGCCGCAGATCGGCGTGGCCGCGGGCCCACGTCAGCACCACCGGCGTGGTCAGCACCCCCACGCCGATGACCAGGAGCGCCAACGACAGCAGGACCAGCACCAGGAGGACGACCGATCCCGCCTCCGCGGCCACCGCCAGCGCCAGCCCCCGCGCCGCGGCGACCAGTGTTCTGCGGACCCTCATCCGTACGCTCCCTGGGCTTCACGCGACCGGACCTCGGGCGCGGGAACAGTCTGCCGCGTAGGAGAACGCCAGGTCATTGGGTTGCGCACCCCATGGGGGTGTACCCAGCACCACCTACGGAGGCTCCGATGAGCACGGCACCCACGACGACCCGCGGAGCGGGCACCCCGCACACCCCCGCCCCCGCCGCGAGCACCGGCCCCACCGCGGCGACTGCCGCCGCCCCGGCCGCCGCCCCCGACTACACCGCGCTGATCGCCGACACCCCCGACCTGGTCCGGGCCGCCCAGCGGCTGCGCCACCAGGTCTTCGGCGACGAGCTCGGCGCCACCCTCGACACCCCCCTGCCCGGCCACGACGTCGACCCGGTCGACGACCTCGCCGACCACCTCGTCGTCGTCCACACCGCCACCGACACGGTCGTCGGAACCTACCGCCTGCTGCCCCCGGGCCGCACCCAACACCTCTACTCCGACGGCGAGTTCGACCTCACCGCGCTCGACGCCGTACGCCCCGCCCTCATCGAGGCCGGCCGCTCCTGCGTCCACCCCGACCACCGCAACGGCGCCGTCATCAACCAGATGTGGGCCGCCCTGGCCCGCTACACCCTGCTCTCCGGCCACCGCTACCTCGCCGGCTGCGCCTCCGTGCCGCTCGCCGACGGCGGCACCGCCGCCACCCACGCCTGGGCCCTGGCCCGCACCCGCCACACCGCGCCGGCCGCGTTCCTGGTCGCCCCGCGCCGCCCCTGGCACCCCACCGGCCCGCTGCCCGAGCGCCCCGTCCTCACCCAACTCCCCCCGCTGCTGCGCGGCTACCTCCGCATCGGCGCCTGGATCTGCGGCGCGCCCGCCCACGACCCGGACTTCGGGGTCGCCGACTTCTTCACCGTCCTGGACATCGAGCGGCTCGGCGACCGTTACCGCCGCTTCTTCCTGGGGGAGCGGTGAACGGCCCCTGGGACGTCCGCGCGGTGTGCACCCCGCACTGCGCCGCGCACGCCACCACGCCCGTCCCCCTCCCCACGGCCGCCCGCCGCACCGCCGCGTTCACCGGCGCGGCCGCCCGCGCCCTGTCGGCCGGCCCGCACCTGGCGGACCCGGTGCGGCTCCGGACCCACGCCCGGGCGCTGCTGGCGGCGCTGGGCGTCGGGCTGGAGGTCCGCGGGGCGGCTGCGAACGGGCCGCTGACGGTGCCCGGCCCCGGGGCGGGGGCGCGCACCCCGGGCACCCTGATCGTCCTCAACCACATCTCGTGGCTGGACATCGTCGCCCTGCTCGCCGTCGAGCCCGCCGTCCTGCTCGCCAAGCGCGAGGTCGGCAGCTGGCCGCTGGTCGGCGGCCTGGCCCGGCGCGCCGGAACCCACTTCATCGACCGCACACACCCCCGCCGACTCCCGCGCACCGTCGCGGAACTGTCCGCGCTCCTGGCCGCCGGCCGTTCGGTCGCGGTCTTCCCCCAGGCCACCACCTGGTGCACCGCCGACCAGGGCGGCTTCCGCCGGGCCACCTTCCAGGCCGCGCTGGACGCCGGCGCCCCCGTCCGCCCGGTCACCGTCGACTACGTCCAGCAGGGGTGCCCCACGACGGTGGCCGCCTTCTGCGGCGCCGACACCTTCGCCGCGTCGCTGCGCCGGGTCGTCGCCGCCCGCGGACTGGCCGTACGGGCCACCGTCCATCCGGCGTTGCCGACCGCCGGGCGCGGCCTGGACCGGCGCGCCCTGGCGGCCGCCGCCGAGCGGGTGGTGCTCGGCGGCACCCGGCCGTCGCGCGGCATCTGGTCGCCGCCGAGCGGCGGCCGGGTGCCCGACCGGGCCGGTCAGGCGCTCGGCACGTACTTGTAGCCGACCCGTCGGACGGTGACGATCGACCCGCGGAGCTCGGTGCCCAACTTCCGCCGCAGCCGGGCGACGTGGACATCGACCGTGCGGCCGTCGCCGACGTGCCCGTAGCCCCACACGGTGGTCACCAACTGGTCGCGGGTGTGCACCCGGTGCGGATGCGCGACCATATGGGCGAGCAGCTCGAACTCCAGGTACGTCAGGTCCAGCTGCCGGCCCTGGACGTGCACGGTGCGCTGTTCGGGGTCGATCCGCACCGTCGCGTCGCCGGTCCGGGACGCCGGGGCGGGCCCGACGGGCGGCTGCGGCGCGGCGGGGGCCTGCTCGGCCGGCACCAGGACGAGGTAGCCGACCATCGGCGGCTGCCCGGGCAGGGCGGGCAGGCTGTGCTGCGGCGCCGGCAGCCAGGTCGCCCCGGAGTTCAGCAGTTCGGCGACCTGCTGGGCGCTGTGGCGGGTGGCGCCGGCGCCCGGGGCGGCGGGCACCGGGACGGCTTCGTCGGGTGCGACGGCGCGCAGTCGGTGACGGTGGTGGGCGGGATGCGGAACGGCGGCCGTGGGGGAACCGGCAGGCACGGTACGGAGATTGGTCATCGAACGTCAGCTCTTTCGCGCAGGGGACCGTCGGGGGACGTCATGCGCGCGGGCAGGGCTGGCGACACCGGTCAGCGGTGTCGAAGAGGAGGGTGCGGGCCCGCGCTCAGTGCGCGCGGCAACACAGACGGTCGAAGGCGTGCGCCTGTCGGGACGGCCAGAACGGCTCGAGGTCGCTGCGACCCGTCGCGGTATCTGTGAGGCTGGCCATGGCCCTATTGAACCAGACGGTCACTGATCTGTCTTTCACACCACTCCCCGTGGTGACGCGATCCCGCCGTGCGTCGACCCCGCTCCCCGACGGACCGCCGCCGGGCCCGTCCCGACTACCCCTGACCGCGCCGGAGTTGTGGAGCCCGCCGGTCGGCGGCGCCACCAACCGGTGGCCGGAACTCGCCCCCGCACCGGTGCCCCGGCGGCCCCCATGCCCACCCCGAGCACCAACGCCGTCAGGTGTCCGACGTCGGTGAACGTCCGGCCGCGGCGGACCACCGGCACCGCGCCCAGCGCCAGCAACCCGCCGGTCGCCGCCGCCCGGGTGCCCCGGTGGGGCAGCGACGCGGCCAGCGCGCCGAGGGTGGCGTAGAAGCCGTAGCTCGCCCCGACGTCGAGGGCGTGCGCGGTGCCGCCGTCCCCGCCGGGCGCCCGTGGTGCCGGCCGGGCGCCGCCGCCCCGCCGCGCCCGCAGCCCGGCGTAGACCAGCAGGCTGGCGCCTATGTGCCCGGCCGCGAACACCGTCGCCGCGCGGGCGGTGCCCCAGCGCACCTCGGCCACCCCGAGCGTCGCCAGCAGCGCGGCCCCGTACGCCACCGGCAGCGGCTCCTCCACGAAGGCCGCGCTGGTGGCCAGCGTGCCCCACCGGCCGGCCCGCAGATTGGCCACGTTGGTGGAGTGCGCCCGCAGCAGCGCGGTGCGCCGCGGCGCCGGCAGCCGGGCGGTGGCGAGCGCCCCGCACTGCAAAGCCCCCACGTACAGCGGCGTCACCCACGGCACCGCCCCGCGCCGCGGGCCGCGCCCCGCCCCGCGTCCCCCCACCGCGCCGTCTTCCCCTGCGCCCCTCCGTACGCCCATCCGTACGCCCCCTCCTCGTCGCGGCCTCACCTCCCGGACGGCAGACGCTTGTGCCACCGCAGCGGGGCGACCTCGATGACCTTCGTCGGGTCGCCGTCCCACGCCACCGGCAGTCCGACGGCGGCCAACGCGGCCGTCACCGCCCGCCCGATCGCGGCACTGTCCGCCTCCGCCCCGGAGTCCGGGTACCCGCCGTAACGTATCGACAGGCCGTGCCCGTCCGCCGCGGCCGCGGTGTCCTGGTAGTGGAAGAAGACGAAACCCCGGTCGCCCTCGGCCCGTTCACCGGCCACCTCGCTCAGGGCGCAGCTGCTGCAACAGGCGAAGTTCATCAGCGCGGTGAGCCCCTGTGAGGCCAGCGCGCCGAACGCCCGCGCCACCCGGTCCGGATCGGTCTGCGCGGGCCACTGCGCCTGCTCGGCGAGCCGCTCCTGCCACAGCTGCGCCACGATCCGCCGCGCCTGTTCCACGGTGACCGGTGTCTCGTCGGGGGCGAAGGCGTCGCACACCCCCTGCGCGACCTCCTCGGCCGTCCAGAAGCCGGTCCGGATGTCGGTGCGGGCCCGCTCCTCGGCCGCCGCCCGGGTCTGCGCATCCAGACCGGGCGTGGAGTACGGGTCCGCCGGCCGCCAGTCGAGCGCCCTCTGCCAGGACTCCGTGCCGCGCGCCCAGGCGAGGAAGACCTCGGCGACCGCGCCGGCGTCGGCGCACTCGGCCCGGAAGTGCCGGTCCGGCCCGCCGTCGCGGTGCTCCACGGCGAACGGCCCGGCGCCCTCCCGCCAGGTCTGGAGGAAGACCTGGTCCGCGCCGGGGATCCGCTCGGCGATGGCGAAGTGGTCGTCGTCGCCGCCGATCCGCCGTAGCAGCGCGGCCAGTTCGTCCGCGGACGGCCGGGCGAGGGCCGGACCGGACTCGGTCTGCACGGTGATCGCAAGCATGACTCCAGCGTGCCATCCCGCACTGACAACCCGTCCCGACCGCCGGCCCCGACCGCCTGTGCCGCCCGGCCGCCACCCGGCCCGGACGCGCGGACGGGGCCGGACCCGCCGGTCCGGCCCCGTCCGTTCCCGCGCTCCGGCGGGTGGTGGGTCACACCTGCGCGCGCCGCTCCAGCTCCGTGCAGCAGGTGTCCACGATCAGCCGCGTCACCACGTACGGGTCGACGTTGGCGTTGGGCCGCCGGTCCTCGATGTAGCCCTTCTTCTCGACCTCGACCTGCCACGGGATGCGCACCGACGCACCGCGGTCGGAGGCCCCGTAGGAGTACGCGTTCCAGGGCGCCGTCTCGTGGGCGCCGGTCAGCCGCTCCTCGATGCCGGTGCCGTACTGGCTGACGTGCTCCATCGGCTTGTCGCCCTCGCCCAGCGCCTCGCAGGCGGTGATGATCGGGTCGTACCCCTCGCGCATCGCGCGGGTGGAGAAGTTGGTGTGCGCGCCCGCGCCGTTCCAGTCGCCCCGGGCCGGCTTGGCGTCCAGGGAGGCGGTGACGCCGTGCTCCTCCGCCGTGCGGTGCAGCAGCCAGCGCGCCACCCACATGTGGTCCGAGACCACCAGCGGCGCCAGCGCGCCCACCTGGAACTCCCACTGGCCCGGCATCACCTCGGCGTTGATGCCGGACAGGCCGAGACCGGCGGCCAGGCAACGGTCCAGGTGCGTCTCGACGATCTCCCGGCCGAAGATCTCGCCGGCGCCGACCCCGCAGTAGTAGCCGCCCTGGGGGGCCGGGAAGCCGCCGCCCTCGGGGAAGCCCAGCGGACGGTCGCCCTTGAGGAAGGTGTACTCCTGCTCGATGCCGAAGATCGGCTCCTGCGCGGCGAAGCGCTCCGCCACCGGGCGCAGCAGGGCCCGGGTGTTGGAGGAGTGCGGCGTGAGGTCGGTGTTGAGCACCTCGCACAGCACCAGCAGGTGCTCGCCGCCGCGGATCGGGTCCGGGCAGCTGAACACCGGGTCGAGCACGAGGTCCGAGGAGTGGCCTTCGGCCTGGTTGGTGCTGGACCCGTCGAAGCCCCAGCGCGGCAGCGAGCCGGCGTCCGCAAGGATCTTGGTCTTGGAGCGGAGCTTGGGGGTGGGCTGGGTGCCGTCGATCCAGATGTACTCGGCCTTGATGCTCACGGGGGTCCTCTTATACGGGTCGGTGCGGGTACGCGTGCGGGCGTACCGGAGCACTCTCGCAACAGGCCGTTTCCCGTCCGTTGCCCGTATGTGAACCACAGGTTACCCACTCGGACATCCTCTGATTCCGCGACGATTCGCCATAAATCGCCTGGCATTCCTGTGTCTGGCGCGAGGTCGTTTCACCCGCCGGCGGCCCCGCGCTCCCAAGTGCCCTCCCCGGCGCCCCAGTTCGCCGACGCCCCCGTCCGCGGCGCGACCGCCCTTATGCCGGCCGCCGCATGACCACATGGCGCATTTGGTCATGGATCACACCCCCGACCCCGCCTAACGTCACAAGTGACCGTTTCCCCACTCCACCCCCGCCCCTCCCTCCCCACCTGCCCCACCCGATCCCGTCCCCTCGCTCACCAAGGAGCCCACCCACCATGACCGCCGACCCGTCCACCACCCCCGCCCCGCCCTTCACCAGCTACGTCGACCTCGTCCTCGCCGTCCTGGCCCGCGACCCCGACCGCCCCGTCGTCACCGCGGCCGACGGCCACGAGGTCACCGCCGGCGCGCTGCACGCCACCGTCCACCGCATGGCCGCCACCCTCCGCGCCCACGGCGTCGGACGCGACCAGACCGTCTCCGTCCTCAGCCGCAACCGCCCCGAAGCGCTCGCCGCCCGCTACGCCGTCAACCTCCTGGGCGCGCGCGTGGTGCTCCTCTACGACGGCATGGCCGCCGAAACCCTGGCCTTAGTGGCCGAGAGCGCCGAGACCGCCGTCCTCCTGGTCGACCCCGACCTGCACGCCACCGCCCACGCCCTCCTGGACGGACTCACCGGCACCCGCCCCCAGGTCATGACCTTCGGCCCGACCACCGACGGCGCCACCCCGCTCGGCCCGGACCTGCTGGCCGCCTGTGCCGCCCTGCCCGGCACCCCGACGGTCACCGGCTCGGCCCGCCCCGAGGACGACTGGTGCATCCGCCACACCGGCGGAACGACCGGCGTCCCCAAGGGCGTTCGGATGACCCACGGCGCGATCGCCGCACTGCTCACCCACGCCACCTGGCAGTCCGCCGGCGACTCGCCCCGCTTCCTGGCCTGCACCTCGCTGGCCCACCTGGCGGGCATCGTGGCCGACATCACCCTCGTGGCCGGCGGCAGCGTCGTCCTGCACCAGAGCTTCGACCCCACCGCCGTCCTGGCCACCGTCGCCCGCGCACGCATCACCCACCTCTGGCTGCTCCCGCCGCTCCTCTACCGCCTCCTGGACGACCCGACCCTCCCCACCACCGACCTCAGCTCCCTCACCCGCATCTCCTACGGGGGCTGCACCGCCTCCGCGCCCCGGATGCGCCAGGCGGCCGAGGCGTTCGGGCCGGTCCTCTACGGCCTGTACGGCCAGTCCGAGGCGATGTCCATCACCGAGGCCGGCCCCGACGACCACGCCGACATCCGCACGGACCGCCCGATGACCGTGGGTCGCCCGATGGCCGGCGTCACCCTCGCCGTCCGCGACCCCGAGGGCCGCGACCTGCCCCAAGGGGAACCGGGCGAGGTCCACGTCCACTCCGCCGGCGTGATGCGCGGCTACTGGAAGCGCCCCGACCTCACGGCCCAGGTCCTCCAGGACGGTTGGGTGCGCACCGGCGACGTCGGCTACCTGGACGCCGACGGCCGCCTCTACCTCGTCGACCGCGTCAAGGACGTGATCATCGTCGTCGGCGGCCACGTCCACCCCTCCGAACTCGAGGACCTCCTCCACACCCACCCCGCCGTCGCCCACGCCGCCGTCTACGGCGTCCGCACCCCCGACGAGACCGAGGAGGTGCACGTGGCGGTCGTCCCCGCCCCCGGCCACGCCGCCGACGAACTCTCCCCGACCGCCCTCCGCGACTTCGTCACCACCCACAAGGGCGCCCTCTACACCCCCGCCGCCGTCCACGTCGTCGACGCCATCCCCCTCACCTCCGTCGGCAAGCCCGACAAGAAACTCCTCCGCGCCCGCACGGCCCCCACCCCCACCGCCTGAATCCACCGGCGGCCCCCCGTCCGACCCCGCCAAATCCCCCCTGGCCAGGGGCCTTTGTCAGTGCCCGGCGGTAAAATGGGAACCAGTAAATGAGGGTTCACCGAAGCTCCAGGAGGTCCGCCGGATGGCTGCTGCCACACTCATGACGAAACCCCTCCCGGCCCACCCGCTGCCCAAGAAACCGCTCCCCGCCGGCTGGCCCCGCGAGCGGTACGAATCCCACAACCGCCGCCTCAAGGCCATGCGCCTGGCCATAGCCCTCCTCGACACCGGCACCTACCGCCCCGAGCACGCCACCAACACCAAGATCCGCGCCACCGCCCACACCATCGGCGTCCACCACCCCTCCGACACCACCTGCCGCCTGGTCCGCACCCTCATCTACGACAACTGCTGACCCCGCCCACCCACCTCACCTGACCCTCCACACCCCCGAGGGCCGCCACCCACCACGGGTGACGGCCCTCACCGCCCCGACCAACCGACCTGCCCCAAGGGGCGGTTGGGGCGCTTCTCGAACCACGAAGAAATGCTGCGCTGCCCCGCACCTGCGGGCCGAGCAGCTGACCTATACCAGCGCGCGGTGAACCAGAGGTGTTGGCCTGGCGGAACCGTACGAGGTCGAGCCGACCAACGAGCCAGGTCGCCATGCGGTACCGGCGGGCAAGACCGATGAGTTCAACACCGTCCAGCCGCTCGACTCCGGCGGCGGCCGTCGGAGGAGGAGATGAATCCGTCATCGCCGCGCGGACGCCTGCGCGATGCGCTGCTGCGCGTCGGAGAAGGAAGTGACGTGGACGAGGCCGACCTCGGTGCGGCAGTCGCCACCGCGCTGCGCGAACTGGCTTCGGAGACGCTGGGCGAGCGATCGCGCGTCGACCTGGTCACCGTGGGCGCTGAGGATCACCCCTGGGGACGAAGCCTCGGTCTTCGGCTTGCGGACTATGACGTAGGGCTGTGGGACGTGCTCTGGCACGCAGACGAGAGCGACCTTCCGCCCCAGGTCCAGGAGAGTTGCCCGACTCTGAACCAGGAGGAGTGGCAGGCCGCACTGCTGGTCTCCAAGCTCATCTTCACGGGTCTTCAGTCGGAGTCCGAGCCTGTGCACGACGATGCCGGCCGGCACCAGCGGGCCACCCCGGTCGGCAGCGCGAGAGCGGTTCTGTCTGGCGCTGGCCGCCATCTCGGACCGCCCTGACCTGTACCAGGACGAACTCACCGCGCAATTGCGGGCCGCGCTCCTGAACTTCGCATCGGAGACGCCCGACAACAAGGAGGCCACTCGGCGCATCACGGTGCTGCACACCGTGGGAGCCCTGGAAGGGGCCGCGCCTGTGCCTCAGCCGCTCGGGGTTGGCCCTCGCGAAGTTAGCGCTGAGCGCTGACGGCTGCCCTGTCCTCAGCCGCGTACGGGAGGAACTTCCGGACTCGACCCACGACGAGTGGAACGCCGTCATCCACGTCATGGGCTTGACGCTCATGGCGTTCGAGGCAGGCCCGACCCGAAATGCGGAGTAGCGACCGCAGAGAGTCGACGGCGCAGGATCGGCACATGGCGGTCGGTAACCCCAACCACGACTGACGAGTAGTCGCTGCGAACGATAGGGGCCAACATCTGCCTCACCACAAAGGACACGGTCCAAGTGATATGTGTGCCTCCCGCGCATCCGGCCGTATTGGGGTGGGACGCATCGGTAAACATGGTTCACCCGAAAAGAGCATTCGCCGGAAGTTGGGATTCAGGGGAACGTTGTCGCGCCATGCTTCTATCGACCACCTGCTGAGGAGCTTATTCGGAGGTCGAATCATGTTGGATGTTTTTTCTTGTACAGAGAGGTATGTTCTCGAGGCATTCGCTGGCGCTGCAGTCTGTGTGCATACGGGCGATGTGCGGGAGTGCGCTATCCAGAGGCATCCTGAATACTCGCGTTTCCGTAGCGAGATGGTGGATGACCTGACTAGAAGGAAGGGGGGTCGCTCTAAGCGCTGGGAAGCGCTCATTGCCATGGGGAGACTGGCAGACACGGTCGGTGACGATACGTGGAAAATGGCCTTCGTCGACTGCCTTTCACCCGTACTTCGGCGACGTTCAAGAATTATTTCGCGAGATCTCCGTACGGATTTTGAGGATGTGCTCTCGGATATGTTCGAGGCCACACTTCTCGCGTGGGGGGACACGGAGCGAGGGTGCCCACCAGGGAGTGTGCGCCATCATGTGGTCAAGAGCGCTTACGATCTCGCTTACAAGAGAGCTAAGGCGTATGGGGAAGAGCGATCATCTGATGGAATGGACGATCTTCCCTCGTTGCCGGAGGTCTCGTCAGGGTTTACGATCAAGGCTTCGGCCGTCGTAAATCTTGCCGACGTGCGAGATCCCGTCGTTGCCGAGCAGATTCGTGGTGAGCGCTTCGGTGCGCTTCTGCGGAAGATGGGGTATGTCGAACGCATGGCGTCGTTCCATCAGGAGATCCGTGGCGGACTGCATCCTGGAATCGCGCAGAAGGTTCTGAAGAGTGGGACGGTGACAAGGGCCTGGGTTGACGGCGCGGAGCGGTACTACTACGTATCTGATTTCTACCCAAAATTCATGGGACTGCGTGACGCCGCCAAAGTGATGGGAATCGCCGAGTCTGCTGCATATCGAAAGGTAAGGGATGGGGACTTCCCCTGCCCTGTGAATTCATCTGGCCGGAGCTATCAGGTGTTCGTGCGAGCGGTCATGCATCATATGGAAATTCCGGATGCGATCGTTCACATGGATGACGTGGAGAACGGGGCGGGGTACGCCGGGTAGCGGGTCGCACGGTCCGATGTCGTCCATGCTGCCCCACGGGCCACGTGCCGTCTCGGCGAGCGGCGTAGCGATGGCGCTTGCCCGGACCCGCTGAAGATCTCCGAAGCAGGAAGGTGGCCGATGGTCGGCCCGAGTGTGATGCCAGGGCCGCGTAGTAGCCCGGTACGGACGGCACTCGTCTTACCGAGGAGAATCCGTCGGCCAGGGATCGATAGGTCGGACACACGCGTCTGGGCGACTGCGCGACGCGATCGGGAACGCCCCGCCGCGCAGACGACCTGTCCAACGACACTGGGCCGTGCCCTCCTCCCCGACGGGAAAGGACACGGCCCAAGTATCGCCAGAGCGCTACAAGGCGACTCTGACCTGCACGCCTCTTAGAGATCGAAGTAAAGCTCGAACTCGTGCGGGTGCGGGCGGAGTTGGATCGGGGCGATCTCGTTGGTGCGCTTGTAGTCGATCCAGGTCTCGATCAGGTCGGAGGTGAAGACGCCGCCCTGCTGGAGGTACTCGTTGTCCGCTTCGAGGGCCTCGAGGACCGCGGGGAGGGAGGTCGGGACCTGCGGGACGCCGGCGTGCTCCTCCGGGGCGAGCTCGTAGAGGTCCTTGTCGATCGGCTCGGCCGGCTCGATCTTGTTCTTGACGCCGTCGAGGCCGGCGAGGAGGAGGGCCGAGAAGGCGAGGTACGGGTTGGACGACGGGTCCGGGGCGCGGAACTCGACGCGCTTGGCCTTCGGGTTGGAGCCCGTGATCGGGATGCGCATGGCGGCGGAGCGGTTGCGCTGCGAGTAGACCAGGTTGACCGGGGCCTCGAAGCCGGGGACCAGGCGGTGGTAGGAGTTCACGGTGGGGTTGGTGAACGCCAGCAGCGACGGGGCGTGCTTGAGGATGCCGCCGATGTAGTAGCGCGCCGTGTCGGAGAGGCCCGCGTAGCCCTGCTCGTCGTAGAAGAGCGGCTGGCCGCCCTGCCACAGGGACTGGTGGACGTGCATGCCGGAGCCGTTGTCACCGAAGATCGGCTTGGGCATGAAGGTGGCGGTCTTGCCGTTGCGCCAGGCGACGTTCTTGACGATGTACTTGAAGAGCATCAAGTCGTCGGCGGCGGCGAGCAGGGTGTTGAACTTGTAGTTGATCTCGGCCTGGCCGGCGGTGCCGACCTCGTGGTGCTGGCGCTCGACCTGAAGGCCGGACTTCTCCAGCTCCAGGGAGATCTCGGCGCGCAGGTCGGCGAAGTGGTCGACCGGCGGGGCCGGGAAGTAGCCGCCCTTGTAACGGACCTTGTAACCGCGGTTGTCCTCCAGGGCACCGGTGTTCCAGGCGCCGGCCTCGGAGTCGATGTGGTAGAAGCCCTGGTTCGCGGAGGTCTCGAAGCGGACCGAGTCGAAGACGTAGAACTCCGCCTCGGGGCCGAAGAACGCGGTGTCCGCGATGCCGGTGGAGGCGAGGTACGCCTCGGCCTTCTTGGCGATGTTGCGCGGGTCGCGGCTGTACTGCTCGCCCGTGATCGGGTCGTGGATGAAGAAGTTGATGTTGAGGTGCTTCTCCTGGCGGAACGGGTCCACGCGGGCCGTCGACAGGTCCGGGCGCAGGGCCATGTCGGACTCGTGGATCGCCTGGAAACCGCGGATCGACGAACCGTCGAACGCCAGCTCCTCGTCCGGGTCGAACGCCGTAGCGGGGATCGTGAAGTGCTGCATCACGCCCGGCAGGTCGCAGAAACGGACGTCGACGAACTTCACGTCCTCATCCGCGATGAACTTCTTCGCGTCGTCGGCGTTCTGGAACATCCAACTCCTCCTAGCCCGGTCACCGCTCGGCGGACGCGGGGTTGCGACTCGGAGCGCGACCTCGTGCAGTGGTGCGCTCGCCCGACCATAGGCAGGCGGGATTTCCCAAGCATGACCCATTTGTTTCGCCGAGGTTAACCGGCACGCTGTCCGCCCACCCCCAGTGTGCGCCTGTCGGGGCGGGTGCGGGGACGCCTGTGGAAACGGGTTCGGCGGGCCGGGAGAAGGGGCCGCGACGGGCCGGCCCCGACGTCCGCCTCGGGGGACTCCGGGCCGCCCGGGGGCTCCCGGTTGTCTCCGGCCGACCCGGTGGTCCCGGGCCGGCCCCGGGCAGGGGGACGTGTCGGAAACGCGTCGGAAACCGGGGCCCGGCAACCCGCCACCGGGGGAACGGATGCGGTCGCAGTACCGTGGACGGGTGGACAACAGGCAAGCATTCGGATCGTGGATCTCCGGGCCCCGGGCGGCAGCCGAGGACATGGGCGTCGACTTCGGGTACCGGGGTCAGCAACTCGGGCTGCCCGAGGAGGGCCCGGGCTCGATCGCACGGGTCGGCCGCCGCTTCGGCGCGCTCTTCATCGACTGGGCGCTGTGCCTGCTCGTCGCCTACGGGCTGCTCAGCGGCGGCAAGGCGCAGTCGGCGAGCAACTGGGCGCTGGTGGTGTTCGCGGTGCTCAGCGTGCTGACCGTCGGCACCGTCGGCTGCACCCCCGGCAAGCGGCTGCTCGGGCTGCGCGTCGTCTCCGAGGGCGGCGGCCGGATCACCCTGCCGCGCGTGGTGCTGCGCACGGTGCTGCTGGTGCTGGTCATCCCCGCCGCGATCTGGGACCGGGACGGCCGAGGGCTGCACGACCGGCTCAGCCGCTCGGTGCAGGTGCGGATCTGACCGGCTCGCCGATCCGCCACGGGGGCTGATCTCTGCTCCGCTGGTCTCATGCGCTGATCTCTCCGCTGCCTCATCGGCTCCGTTGCGCGGTCCGCTCCCGGCGGGGCCCGGCGGGGTCCGTCCGCCGTTCATGACTTCGCCCGCCGCCCGCGGCGGAGCAGCGCACCCGTCCCAACGCCCGACGCCCCGAGGCCAAGCCTCGGGGCGTCGGGCGTTGCTCTTGTGTTGTTCTTGTGGGTGTCGGCCGGGCGGTGGTTTCCGTGCGGCCGGGGACGAGTGGGGCGTCGGGGTCAGCGGGCCTTGCCGCCGCCCTTGGGCATCCGCATGCCCTTGGGCATCGGCCCCTTCGGGACCGGCATGTTGCTCATCAGGTCGCCGAGTGCGCGCAGGCGGTCGTTGACCGCCGTCACCTGGGGGCCGGGGAGCACGCGCGGGAGCTTCAGCAGGTGGGTGCGCAGCTTCTTCAGCGGAACCTGGCCCTCGCCCTCGCCGATGATCACGTCGTGCACCGGGGCGTCGGCGACGGTGCGCGCCATGCGCTTCTTCTCGGCGCCCAGCAGCCCGCGCAGCCGGTTCGGATTGCCCTCGCCGACCAGGACGATGCCGGCCTTGCCGACGGCGCGGTGCACCACGTCCTGGTTGCGGTTCATCGCGACGGCGGGGGTCACCGTCCAGCCGCGGCCCACGTTCTCCAGGACGGCGGCCGCCGCGCCGGGCTGGCCCTCCATCTGTCCGAACGCCGCCCGCTCGGCACGCCGCCCGAAGATGATCGCCATCGCGAGGAACGCCAGGACGAAGCCCAGGATGCCCGCGTAGACGGGGTGGCCGATCAGGAAGCCGATGGCGAGGAGCACGCCGAAGACGACGATTCCTGTGCCAGCGACGACAAGACCGACCTTGGAATCGACCCGACGGGTCATCTTGTAGGTCAGGGCGATCTGCTTCAGCCGCCCGGTGTTCTCAGCGCCGCCAGCGCCGGTTGCGTTTGCCTTCCTCGCCATACAGCGAAGTTTACGTGGCGTGCGGGCGTCGGGTGGCCGCGGCCTCCAGGACGTACTCGGCGTCGTACCGGTCCTTGGCGCGCCGGCGGTCCTCCAGGACCGACGTCCAGGCGTTGCGGCGGGCGGTGCGCTGGCCGTTGCGCAGCAGCACGGCCTCAATGGCGCGCAGGGTACCGGTGACGGAGGGGATGGGGCGGGGGGTGGCGCGGAGCGGCGCGGCCTCCATGGTGGTGGTCTCCCTCGGACGAACGGAACGAGCAGGGGGATGCGGGGATGGGAGGTGTCGAGCGGTGCGTACATCCATCGTCACTGAAGGGTGTTACCAACGGATGACCTGCCGGTCAAACACCTATGAAACGTTGACGCGGCCCCCACGCCCCCCCAGCCTGGGGGAGTGCGGGGCCGCGTCTCTCAGCATGTGCCACGTTTCACAAGATGGCGCGTCGGACGCGTCAAACCGCCTGACTGGACGCCTCGACCTCGCGCCGCTCGATCGCCTGCTGGTACAGCCGACCGGCGCGGTAGGAGGAGCGGACCAGCGGGCCGGACATGACGCCGGCGTAGCCGATCTCGTCGGCCTCCTCCTTGAGCTCCACGAACTCGGCCGGCTTCACCCAGCGCTCGATGGGATGGTGCCGCACCGACGGGCGCAGGTACTGGGTGATCGTGATCAGCTCGCAGCCCGCGTCGTGCAGGTCCTGGAGCGCCTGGCTGATCTCCTCGCGGGTCTCGCCCATGCCCAGGATCAGGTTGGACTTGGTGACCAGGCCGGCCTCGCGGGACTTGGTGATGACCTCCAGCGACCGCTCGTAGCGGAAGCCGGGGCGGATCCGCTTGAAGATCCGCGGCACCGTCTCGACGTTGTGCGCCAGCACCTGGGGGCGGGAGGAGAAGACCTCGGCGAGCTGCTCCGGGACCGCGTTGAAGTCGGGGATCAGCAGTTCCACGCCGGTGTCGGGCATCGCGGCGTGGATCTGGCGCACGGTCTCGGCGTAGAGCCAGGCGCCGCCGTCCTCCAGGTCGTCGCGGGCGACGCCGGTGATGGTGGCGTACTTCAGGCCCATGGTCTGGACCGACTCCGCGACCCGGCGCGGCTCGTCGCGGTCCAGCTCCTGCGGCTTGCCGGTGTCGATCTGGCAGAAGTCGCAGCGGCGGGTGCACTGGTCACCACCGATGAGGAAGGTCGCCTCGCGGTCCTCCCAGCACTCAAAGATGTTGGGACACCCCGCCTCCTGGCAGACCGTGTGCAGGCCCTCGCTCTTGACCAGGCCCTGGAGGTGGTTGTACTCGGGACCCATTTTCGCCCGGGTCTTGATCCACTCGGGCTTGCGCTCGATGGGGGTCTGGCTGTTGCGGACCTCCAGGCGCAGCATCTTGCGTCCGTCGGGTGCGACTGCGGACACGTCGGCTCCCTAACAACTTCGATTCTTCGGCGTACACCAGGGTACGCCCGTCAATTCGCACGCATATCCACGTGCGGGTGGTGCAGGGCCAACCTCGGACGGGAGGACGGCATTCCCACGGTCATGCCGCGGGTGCGGCGCTCAGACCGCGCGGGGCAGGAGGTCGGCGTTCTCCAGGACGTCCCGCAGGTGCTTCTCGGCCACCGGCAGGACCTCGGCGATGGTGACCTCGCGGCCCAGTTCGCCGGAGAGCGAGGCGACGCCGGCGTCCCGGATGCCGCAGGGCACGATCTTGTCGAACGAGGTGGTGTCCGGGTTCACATTGAGCGCGAAGCCGTGCATCGTGACGCCCTTGGCGACGCGGATGCCGATCGCGGCCAGCTTGCGGTCCTCGCGGCGCTGCCCGGCGTTGGACGGCGCGTACTCGGGGCCGTTCAGCCGCGGGTCGAACAGCTCGTCCGTGGTCCGCGGGTCGAAGTCGAGCTGGAGACCGCCCAGGGCCGGGCGCTGCTCCACCGGGTCCCCCAGGACCCACACGCCGCTGCGGCCCTCGACCCGGGTGCCCTTGACGCCGAACTCGGCGCAGACCCGGATCAGCGCGTCCTCCAGCCGGCGGACGTGCGCGACCACGTCGACCGGGCGCGGCAGCTTCTGGATGGGGTAGCCGACCAACTGGCCGGGACCGTGCCAGGTGATCTTCCCGCCGCGGTCCACGTCGACGACGGGTGTGCCGTCCAACGGGCGCTCGTCGTCGGAGGTGCGCCGACCCGCCGTGTAGACCTCCTGGTGCTCCAGGAGCAGGCAGGTGTCGGGGACCTCGTCGGCGAACCGGGCGGCGTGGACGCGACGCTGTTCCTGCCACGCCGGCTCGTACGCGACGGCGTCCGCCCCGAAGCCCAGATGAACGAAGCGCAGCCCCTCGGGTGCGGGGGTCTCCCCCCGAGAGATCGCAGTCACGGCAGCTCCTCTTCGAACTGTTGTCGCAGTTCTTCGCGACGCTTGATGCCTCACGCGAAGCACTTGCGATGCCACATCGCGCCCATGCAACTGTACGGCCGCCGCGCGCGCCCCCCGCACGGGGTCGGTGCGCCGCACGGCCCTCGACGCGCCTGTGACGTGCTCACACGATCGGATGAACGCGAGGCGCAAGTCGCGAGAAAGGCGCTGAAGGCCGTTACATTCACGCCGTTCCACAAGGGCGAAGAGCACGCCGGACGGGGTCAGTCGAGGCCGGCGGCCCGGCCCGGAAGGCAGGAGACCGGTAAAGCTGATGACGGAACGACCCCCGCACCACACGCCCAACCGCCAGCTCGCCGCGCTCATCTCCGAGGCGGGCTTCTCCAACGCAGGGCTGGCCAGACGGGTTGATCAACTGGGCATCGAGCATGGCCTGGACCTGCGCTACGACAAGACCTCGGTGACGCGCTGGTTGCGCGGCCAGCAGCCCAGAGGCACCACCCCCGCGCTGATCGCGGAGGTCTTCACCCGGCGGCTGGGCCGCCGGCTGTCCGCCCAGGACCTCGGCCTGGACGCCTGCGCGCCGGTGTACGCCGGGCTGGAATTCGCCTCGACCCCCGCCGAGGCGGTGGACATCGTCAGCGGGCTGTGGCGCAAGGACTCCGGCAGTCACGCCGAGCTCCGCAAGATCGCCTTCACCCCGGCCGGGCTCGTGGTGCCCAGCCGGGACTGGCTGATCGGCCGCCCCGACGAACGCGTCGCGCACGGCGAGCAACCGGCCGACACCGTCGAGCGGGTGCCGGTCCAGGGCGGCCGGACGTCGGTGCCCCGGCAGCGCCAGACGGAGCGCGTCGACCGCACCCAGGGCGGCCGGGTCACCTCCGGCGACATCGCGGCGCTGCGCTCGGTCGGCGAGCTGTTCCGCGCCCTGGACCACGCCTACGGCGGCGGCCACGCCCGCCAGGCCCTGGTGCGCTATCTGGAGCACGAGGCGGAGCCGATGCTCCGGGGCACCTACGGGGAGGCGATCGGCCGCCGGTTGTTCGCGGCCGCCGCCGACCTGACCAGGCTGGCCGGCTGGACCTCGTACGACATCGCCGCGCACGGGCTGGCGCAGCGGTACTTCGTGCAGGCGCTGCGGCTCTCGCAGGCCGCGGGGGACCGGGGGTACGGCGCCTACGTCCTGGTGACGATGAGCCGGCAGGCGGTCTATCTGGGGCACGGCCGGGAGGCCGTCCAACTGGCCCGGGTCGCCCAGCAGGGCGTCGGCAGCAGCGTGCCGCCCGCGGTGCAGGCGCTGCTGCACGCCGCCGAGGCCCGCGGGCACGGCGTCCTGAGCGAGGTCCGGGCCTGCACGGCCGCACTGGCCCGCGCCGAACGGGCCCTGGAGGGCGCCCGCCCCGGCGACGACACCCCCTACTGGGCGCGGTTCTTCGACGAGGCCCAGCTCGCGGACGAACTCGCGCACTGCCACCGCGACCTCCAGCAGTTCCGCGCCGCCTCCCAGCACGCCGAGCGCTCCCTGCAACTGCGCGCCGCGGGGTTCGCCCGCAGCCGGCTGTTCTGCCGGGTGGTGCTGGCCACCGCCCGGTTGGGCCTGGGCGAGCTGGAGCAGGCGTGCACGCTCGGCGCCGAGGCGGCCCTCCAGGCGTCCGAGATGCGCTCCGCCCGCGCCCACGAGTACGTCCGGGACTTCGAGCGGCGGCTGGAGCCGTACCGGGACGCGGCGGCCGTGCGCGGCTACCGGGAGCGGGTGGCCGCGCTGGGGTGACGACGGGCCGGTGGCGACGCGTCCCGGCCCGTCACGCCGCGGCCCGCACGGCGTCCGGTTCCGTGCGGGCGGGGATGCCGAAGTCCTGGAGCAGGGCGCGGGCGGCCCGGTGGCCGGAGCGCAGCGCGCCCTGCACGGTGCTGGTGTCGCGGTGGTCACCGCACACGTAGAGCCCGGCCAACACCCGTACGGTGCGCTGCGGGTCGTGCGGGGTGGCCATCGCGGGCACCGCGTACGGATCGTGGTGGCCGGTCAGCAGCTGCCAGTCGTCGGTCCGCACCCCGTAGATCCGGTCCAGCTGCGGCCGGACGGTCTTGTCGAGGACGTCCAGCGGCAGCGCGGAGGCCGGGCCCAGGACGACGGTGGTGACCAGCGACCGGCCGGGCGGGGTGCGGGACGGGTCGATCGCGCCGGCGAGGTAGCTGAAGCCGATCGGGCCCTCGGTCGGCAGGATCAGGGCGGTGTCGCGGACCGGGCCGCCGCGGGTGCCGGCGGGGGCGGCGGCGGTGTGGTGCAGCACGGTCACCGGGTGGAAGGCCGGCCGGCGCAGCCCCGGCAGGAGCGCGGCGGCGTCCCGCGCGCCGGTCGCCACCAGCACCGCCCGGCACGGGATCCGCCCGTGCTCGCGGGTGCTGACCCCGTTGGTGTCGACGGCCGTGACTTCCACGGACGTCCGCACCGTGCCCGGCGGCAGACCGGCCGCCAGCAGCTCCGGGACGGCCGAGGCGCCGCCCGCCGGGAGGGCCAGCCGCCCCTCCGCGAAGGCCCGCAGGACCTGTGCGGCGCCCCGGCCGGAGCCGTGCAGCCGCGGGTCGCAGAGCAGCGCGCCCAACAGCGGTCGCAGGAAGGTGTCGTGGGTGCGCGGCGGGAACGCCGGGCGGCCGGCCAGCACGTCGCTGACCGGACGGTCGGCGGAACGCTCCGTGCGCCGGTCGGCGCGCGTGAGGGCGCGTGCCGCGGACAGTGCGCCCCTCGTGCACCGCAGCGGGCTGATGCGCTGCGCCCGCTGGCCGTTGTGCAGGCTCACCCCGGCCGCGAACGGACGCAGCGTCAACTCGCCCAGGCCGGGCGTGCGGCGCAGCGCGGCCGGTGAGACCGCCAGCGGGCGCCCGCAGCGGTCCAGGCGGAAGCCGTCGACCTCGTCGGTGACGGACCGGCCGCCGACCCGTGACGCGGCCTCCAGGACGGTGACCGCGAGCCCCGCCGAGGTCAGGTGGCGGGCGGCGGCGAGGCCGGCCGGCCCGGCCCCCACGATGACGACGTCGACGGCCGATGCGGAGCGCAGCACATGCCCCTCCCGAGGTCGGTCCCAGCGGCAGCGCACGGTTCTCATGCCCGGTGCGGGCCGCCGGGATGCCAGTGGTGTGTCCGAGGACCGTAGGGACCACCGCCGCCCGGCCGACAGGGGCGCCCTGGGGGCGCGTCGGAGCGTCCCCGCGCCACGCCCCGGCCCCCGGCGCTCTACGACGCCAGCGCGGCGCGCACCGCGTCGCCGATCCGCGGGTCCGTGAACGCGAAACCGGAGTCCAGCAGCCGCCGCGGCACGATCCGCTGACTGCCCAGCACGTCCTCGGCGAACTCCCCGAGGGCGATCCGCAGCGCCGGCGCCGGCACGGTGCACAGCGTGGGGCGACGCAGCACGTGCCCCATCACCGCCGTCGCCTCGCGGTTGGTGACCGGCTCCGGCGCGGTGAGGTTGACCGGCCCGGACAGCTCCTCGGTGGCCAGCACGTGGCGGAGCGCCGCGACGTGGTCCCGCAGCGAGATGAAGCTCCAGTACTGGCTGCCGTCGCCGATCCGGCCGCCCAGCCCCAGCCGGAACAGCGGGAAGAGCCGCCCCCAGGCGCCCCCGGAGCCCGCCACGACCAGACCGGTGCGGGCGAAGACGGTCCGCACCCCGGCGTCCTGGGCGGGGGTCGCGGCGTCCTCCCACGCCACGCACAGCTCCGGCAGGAAGCCCGTACCGGGCGGCGCGTCCTCGTCCGTGCGCCGGTCCCCGGTGTCGCCGTAGTAGCCGATCGCGCTGCCCGAGACGAGGACCCGCGGCGGGTCGTCCATCGCGGCCAGCGCGGTGGCCAGCGTGCGGGTGCCCAGCACCCGGCTGTCGCGGAGCTCCTGCTTGTACGCGGCGGTCCAGCGGCGGTCGGCGATGCCCGCCCCGGCGAGGTGGACCACCGCCGTGCAGCCGGCCAGGGCGGCCGGATCCAGCCGCCGCCCCTTGGGGTCCCAGGTCACTTCGTCGGCCGCCTTCGACGGCCGGCGGACCAGCCGGACGACGTCGTGGCCGTCCGCGCGCAGGTTCCGGACGAGGGCCGTGCCGATGAGTCCGGTCGAGCCGGTGATCGCGATCCGCATGGGGCCATCCTGCCCGCAATCCGGGGCTCCACCGGGGAGGGTCAGGGGTGCGCCGGGCGGGAGTCCGCGGCGGCGGCGCGGGAACTCAGCGCCGGAAGCGGTCCCACAGCCGCGGCAGGCGCTCGGCGAGGGCCGGGTCGTCGTCGAGGTCGAGGTAGGTGCCGAGCGGCTCCGGCGGGGCCGGGGGCAGCTCCAGGTCGGGCATGACGACGCCGGTCAGCTGCTCGTACGCCTCGTCGGCGGCGTACCCGAGCTCCTCGGCGTCGCCGTCGGTCTCCTCGTCGAAGTCCCCGACGAGGGCGGCCAACTGGTCCGGGTCGTGCAGCGCGCCCTCGAAGACGTGCCGGCCCTGACCGATCAGCCAGCAGCGGAAGTAGTCGAAGGCGTCGTCGCTGGCGCCGTCCAGCATCAACGCCGCGGCGGCCCACAGGTCCCAGGTGTACGCCCGGTTGTAGCGGGCCTCGAAGTGGCGGGCGAAGTCGACGATGCGGTCCGGGTCGAGCCCGAGCAGCCGCTCGACCAGCGCGTCGGCCTGCTCCTCGGGGTCGCCGGCGGCCCCCGCGCGGGAGCCGTCGACCAGCTCCCAGAACTCCGTCTCGTCCATCACCGCTCCAGCATCCGTCCTGCCGCCGCGGCCCGCACGCGGAGTGCCCCGGACCCGGCCGGGCGCCCTTCCGGGCGGCGCGCCGGGGCGTCAGGAGCGACGCTCCGGCGGGTGACCGCGCCGGGACTCCCTCGTTGTGCGGCATGCAACGACGGCAGAACAGACACCCCACACAGCCCCCCACCGCAGCCCCCCACCGCAGCCCCCCGCACCCCACCTCTCCTCCCCCCACCGGCACTCCCACTTCGTGAAGGGCGCACACCGCCATGCCCATGGACGAACGAACCCGGGCCGAGGTCGAACGCGCCGAGGCGGCCCTCGTCGAGCACTACCCGCGCCTGGTCCGCCTCGCCTATCTGGTGCTGCCCCCGTCGATGGGCCGGCACCGCAAGGTCCTCACCGCGCACGGCCTGGTGCAGCGGGCGCTGCCATGGCGCGCGCCGCGCCGGCCGGCCGGTGCGCTGCCCGCCCAGCGCGGCGCGGACACCGGCGCCGGCTACGACCTGGTCCGCCAGCGCACGGTCGAGCTGGCGCTGGCCTACGAGGAGCGTCAGCGGCCCGCGGTGCTGCTGCCGACCGTGCCGTTCGTCTGGGGCTTGCGGCTCTTCCCGCGCGCCGGGGGCGCCGACGAACTCGCCCTGGACCAGGCCCTGTCGGCGGTCCCGGCCGCGGTGCGGGCCGCCCTGGGGCTGTGGCAGCTGGAGGGGCTGGACGCGGACGCGGCGCGCGCCGTCCTGGTGCGGGCCGGCGTCGCGGACCCCGACGCGGCGCAGCGGGCGGCCGGCCAGTTGGACCGGCGGACCGCCGGGACCGCGGCCCTGCTGAACTCGGGCGAGTTCGACCCCTGCACGGTCCAGGCCCGGCCGACGGACCTGTTGCGCCGTCGACAGCGGGTGCGGGCGACGGCGGTGCTGGCTGCGGTGCTGGTGGCCGGGACGGTCGCGGTGGCGGCGCTGCCCGGCGGCCGCCCCGCGGCCGGCCCCGTCCCCACCGCCGCCCAGCAGGCCCTCGACCCCGACCGGCTGCTGCGGACGCCGCACGAGCAGTGGGCGGAGACCTCCCGGGTGGACTTCACCGCCTGGCCGCCGCGCGGCCGGCAGGCCGGCGACCGGCAGCTGCTGGCGCGGGCGCTGCGGGTCTGGGCCGCGCCGCCCCCGGGCACCCGCATCGTCGCCGCGGCGGACACCTCCACCCGGCCGCCCGCCGCCCCGCCCCGGCTGCTGTACGCGGGCCTGATCGACAACGTCATGGTGGTGGTCCTCCACGACGGCGAGCGGCTGGTGCGGTACGCGGAGCCCGAAGGGGCCACGCCCACCCTGCACTTCGCCCGGGTCGACGCCGCCGACCTCACCTCCGCCGGCGGACTGGTGATCGGCCGCGGCAACGGCTGGCTGCGGTACCTGATCGCCCCCTGGGTCTCCGACGTCGCCGTCCGGGACCTGCTCGCCCCCGACGCGCCGCCGCACGGGCTGCACCTGGCCCCGGACGGCGTCACCGACCGCATCCCGCTCCCACCGGCGGACGGTGCCCCCTGCGGGCACTGGCCGGTGGCCGAGTTCCGCTCCTCACCGCGGATCGACGACCGGCGCTCGTTCCTGGTCACCGACCTCGGCGACCTGGCGCCGGCGCACCTGACGTACCTGGCGTCGCCCACCGCTGGCGGCCCCGGCGAGGTGACCGGCGCACCCGCGCTGCACAGCTGGGCGCGCACCGCGTGCACCCTGAGGTCGCTGCGCGGCACCGGCGTGCGGGCGGTCAACAACTGGGCCTACGCGCAGCAGGACCTCCCCGAGGGCGGCGGCACCGCCACCTGGGTCTGCAACCGCGCGGACACCTGGCGCGGACCGGGCCGGGCCGTGGTGCAGTTCCTGCCGCCCGCCACCGGGCCGGCCGACCCCGGGAGGACCGCCGGCCGGGCGGTCGGCACCGCGGCGTGCAGTCCGTTCGGGCGGCACGTGCTCGGCGACGTCCACTGGCAGGCGAAGTCCGGGAAGTGGTACCTGCTCGCGGCGGGCAGCAGCGAGGTGGCCGGGATCGACGTGACCGGCGGGGTGCGGGCCGGCGCCGCGGCGACGACGCTGGCGGTGCCGGCCGGGCCCCAGGCCCCGGCGCAGGTCGCCGGGCGGCTGCGGGACGGCCGGAGCCTGTTGGCGCTGCGCCCGTAGGGCGGCTCCGGCGGGGCCAGCGGACGGGGCGCGCCGGCCGCCGGCGGGTCCGTGGCGACGCCCGGCAACCGCCCGAGGAATCCCGACAGAAGGTGTCGGGATTGGCTGTCAGGGTCACCGCGTACGACCGCACAGCAGGCAGCAGAGCGAGGAGTGACACGTGACGGCGCAGGAGAAGGCGGCGGACCGGCGGACGGCAGCGGCGGCACCCGGCGGGCGGCACCCCGCGGGTGACCTGACCGGCCGGGTGGGCCTGGTCGCCGGGGCCACCCGGGGCGCGGGACGGGCGATGGCGGTGGAACTGGGCCGGGCCGGCGCGACGGTCTACGTCACCGGCCGCACGACCCGGCACCGCACCAGCGAGGTCGGCCGGCCCTCGGAGACCATCGAGCAGACGGCGGAACTCGTGACGGCCGCGGGCGGCACCGGGATCGCGGTACCCACCGACCACCTGGAACCGGACCAGGTCAAGGCGCTGGTCGAGCGCATCGACCGGGAGCAGGGGCGGCTGGACGTCCTCGTCAACAGCATCTGGGGCGGCGACCGGCTGATCCAGTTCGACACCAAGGTGTGGGACCTCGACCTGGCCGGCGGACTGCGGATGTTCCGGCTCGGCATCGACTCCCACGTCATCACCCACCACTTCGCGCTGCCGCTGCTGATCCGGCGGCCCGGCGGACTGGTCGTCGAGGTCACCGACGGCACCGCGGAGTTCAACGGCACCTACCGCGACAGCCTCTGCTTCGACATCACCAAGAACGTCCCGCACCGGATCGCCTTCGGACTCGCCAGCGAGCTGACGGAGTACGGCGGCACGGCGGTCTCGCTCACCCCGGGCTTCCTGCGGTCCGAGGAGATGCTGGACCACTTCGGCGTCACCGAGGAGACCTGGCGCGACGCGATCGCCCAGGAACCGCACTTCGCCATCGCCGAGTCACCGGCGCTGATCGGCCGCGCGGTGCGGGCCCTGGCCGCCGACCCGGACCGGGCGCGCTGGACCGGCCGTTCGCTCTCCAGCGGCCAACTGGCGAAGGAGTACGACTTCACGGACACGGACGACACCCGGCCCGACTGCTTCGGCTACTTCCTGGACGTGGTGATGGGCGGCAAGGACGCGGGCCCCGAGGACTACCGCGAGTCGGCGGCTGCTTCTTCCGACGGCGCGTAGAGCGCGGCGGCGCGGCGGGCGGCCACCGCGAACCGCTCCCGCAGGGCGGGGGGTTCGCACACCTCGCCCTCCGGGCCGAGCCCCAACAGCTGGCCGTAGGCGACCTCCTCGGACTCCACGGCCAGGGTGACCGTCAACCACCCCCGGGCGTCCGGCCCGCCCGCGGCGGTCGCCCGCTCGACGGCCTCCCGTGCCGCGGCCGGCTCGGTGACGTACGGCAACTGCCGGACCCCGCGCGGGGAGAGCCGGACCACGACCTCCTCGCGCAGCAGTGAGCGGCGGAACTGCGCGGCCCGCTCGGCCCAGAACGCGGGCAGGTCGAACTCCGGATCGCGGACGAACCGCCCGGCGCGCACCGGGTCGGCGCCGGGCGGGCCGCTCCGCAGGTCCTCGGGCGGGACGGTCGGCGCCGCGGCGGTGAACCGGTCGACGCGGTAGACCCGGAACCCGGCCCGCTCCCCGTCGCCGTCGGGCGGCGCACCGGCCGGCGGCGACGCGGCCCGCTCCGATGCCGCCCGGGCCGCCACGTACCAGACGCCGGCCTTCAGCACGAGGCCGTACGGCTCCAGTTCACGGACCACCTCGCGGTCCCGTCGGAGGTAGCGGACGGTCAGCCGGCGGTCGTCCCAGACCGCGTCGGCGAGCACCGGCAGCAGCTCGGGCGTCTCGGGATCGTGGTACCAGCGCGGCGCGTCCAGGTGGAAGCGTTGGGCGGCGCCCGACGCGGCGTCCCGCAGCTCCGGCAGCAGCGCCGCGGAAACCTTCAGTCGGGCCGCGGAGGCGACGTCGGCCAGGCCCATCTCGCGCAGCGCGGAGGGCACTCCGGACAGGAAGAGCGCCTCCGCCTCGCTGCGGCCGAGCCCGGTCAACCGGGTGCGATAGCCGCCTATCAGGCGGTAGCCGCCGGAGCGGCCGCGGTCCGCGTAGACCGGCACGCCGGCCTCCGACAGCGACAGCACGTCCCGGGCGACGGTGCGCTCCGAGACCTCCAGCTCCCGCGCCAGCTCGCCGGCCGTCATCGACGGCCGGGACTGGAGCAGCAACACCATCTTGATCAGCCGTGCGGCACGCATGGATCCATCATGCGTGCCGGCACTGACAACGCCCCGCGGACGCGGGACGGGAGGGATCCCGTGCGAAGACCCCGGGCGCGGTGGGTGGTCTCCGCACGGGAGTTCATGGGCGGGCGGCGCCCGGTGTCGGCCGGGGCCGCCCGCGTCCCGGGGGCCCTGCGGCGCCTCGGCACCGTCGAGGGCCCGGTGTCACAGCCCGTAGCGCTCGCGGGCCTCCTTGACCGTCTCCGGCTTGACGTCCCCGCGCCGGGCGAGGGCCGCCAGCGCCTGGACGACCACCGACTGCGGGTCGACGCCGAAGTGGCGGCGGGCCGCGTCACGGGTGTCGGACAGGCCGAAGCCGTCCGTCCCGATGGAGGTCCAGTCCTGCTCCACCCACGGGGCGATCTGGTCGGGTACCGCCCGCATCCAGTCGCTCACCGCGACGACCGGGCCGGGCGCACCGGCCAGCGCACGGGTGACGTGCGGAACCCGGTCCTCGCCCTCCAGGCGGGCCGCGTCGCACTCCAGGGCGTCCCGGCGGAGCTCCGTCCAGGACGGCGCGGACCACACGTCCGCCGCCACGCCCCAGTCGGCGGCGAGCAGTTGCTGCGCCTCCAGGATCCAGTGGATCGCGGTGCCGGAGGCCAGCAGCTGGAGCCGCGGGACCTCGGCGCCCTCGATGGTGGTGGCCTCCTTGAAGCGGTAGAGGCCCTTGAGGATGTCCTCCTCGACGCCCTCCGGCATCGCCGGCTGCACCTTGGTCTCGTTGTAGACCGTCAGGTAGTAGAAGACGTCCTCGGCGTCCGGACCGTACATCCGGCGCAGACCCTCCTTGACGATCACCGCCACCTCGTAGGCGAACGCCGGGTCGTACGACAGCGCCGCCGGGTTGGTCGAGGCGATCAGGTGCGAGTGGCCGTCGGCGTGCTGGAGGCCCTCACCGGTCATCGTCGTGCGGCCGGCGGTGGCGCCGATCACGAAGCCGCGGCCCAGCTGGTCGGCGAGCGCCCAGAACTGGTCGGCGGTCCGCTGCCAGCCGAACATCGAGTAGAAGATGTAGAAGGGGATCATCGGCTCGCCGTGCGTCGCGTACGACGTCGCGGCGGCGGTGAAGTCGGCCAGCGAACCGGCCTCGGTGATGCCCTCGTTGAGGATCTGGCCGTTCTTGGCCTCCTTGTACCAGAGCAGCTGGTCCCGGTCGACCGGGTCGTAGGTCGCGCCCTTGGGGGAGTAGAGGCCGGCGGTCGGGAAGAGCGACTCCATGCCGAAGGTGCGGGCCTCGTCCGGGACGATCGGGACCCAGCGCTTGCCGGTCTCCTTGTCCCGCATCAGGTCCTTGATCAGCCGGACGAACGCCATGGTGGTGGCGATCTCCTGGCTGCCGGAGCCCTTCTTCAGCGCGTCGAAGTTCTTGTCGGCGGGCATCGGCAGCGGCTTGGCCGCGACCTGGCGGGCCGGGGCCGGGCCGTCGAGGGCGGCGCGCCGGGTGCGCAGGTACTGCATCTCCGGCGAGTCCTCGGCCGGGCGCCAGTACGGCACCGTGTCGCCTTCCAGCGCGCTGTCCGGGATGGGGAGTTCGAGCAGGTCCCGCATGGTGCGGAACTCCGCCATCGTCAGCTTCTTCATCTGGTGGTTGGCGTTGCGGGACTCGAAGCCCGTGCCGAGGGTGTAGCCCTTGACGGTCTGCGCCAGGATCACCGTCGGCGCGCCCTTGTGCTCGGCGGCGGCCTTGTACGCGGCGTACACCTTGCGCGGCTCGTGGCCGGCGCGGGAGGTCTGGAACAGCTCCAGCAGCTTCGCGTCGGAGAGCTGCGCGCCGATCGCCTTGAGGGCGTCGTTGGCGCCGAAGAAGTGCTCGCGCAGGTAGGCGGCGTCGCGGGTGGCGTAAGTCTGGAACTGCGCGTCGGGGGTCTCGCGCAGGCGCTGGATGACCGCGCCGTCGGCGTCGAGCGCGAAGATCTCGTCCCACGCCTGACCCCACAGGGCCTTGACGACGTTCCAACCGGCGGCGCGGAACTGGGCCTCCAGCTCCTGCACGATCTTGAAGTTCGGCCGGACCGGACCGTCGAGGCGCTGCAGGTTGCAGTTGATGACGAAGGTCAGGTTGTCCAGGCCCTCGCGGCCGGCCAGCGCCAGTGCCGCGGTCGACTCCGGCTCGTCCATCTCGCCGTCGCCCAGGAAGGCCCAGACGTGCGAGTTGCTGGTGTCCTTGATGTCGCGGTGCTCCAGGTAGCGGTTGAAGCGCGCCTGGTAGATCGCGGACAGCGGGCCGAGGCCCATCGAGACGGTGGGGAACTCCCACAGCCAGGGCAGCCGCCGCGGGTGCGGGTACGAGGGCAGGCCCTCGCCGCCGGCCTCCTGGCGGAAGTGGTCGAGCTGCTCCTCGGTCAGCCGGCCTTCGAGGAAGGCGCGGGCGTAGATGCCGGGGGAGGCGTGGCCCTGGATGTAGAGCTGGTCGCCGGAGCCGTCGCCCTCCTTGCCGCGGAAGAAGTGCTGGAAGCCGGTCTCGTAGAGCCAGGCCGCCGAGGCGAAGGTGGCGATGTGGCCGCCGAGGCCCAGCTTGGAGCCGCGGGTGACCATGGCCGCCGCGTTCCAGCGGTTCCAGGCGGTGATCCGGGCCTCCAGCGCCTCGTCACCCGGGAACGCGGGCTCGGCGGAGGTCGGGATGGTGTTGACGTAGTCCGTCTCCAGCAGCGACGGCAGGTCGGTGCCTTCGGTGCGGGCGGTGTGCTCCAGGGCGCGGCGCATCAGGTATGCGGCGCGATGCGGGCCCGCGGCCTTGGCGACGGCGTCCAGCGACTCGCGCCACTCGGCCGTCTCCTCGGGGTCGCGGTCCGGGAGCTGGTCGAGCTGGCTGTACGGCAGGCGCACGGGGTCGGGCATGGGTGGCCCCTTTCCGGACGGGTGGGAATGCGAGTTCGGCAGGCATTCGGCAGGCAGGGGTGTCGCGCCCCAGTCATCGACGATAACCCTCTGATCGATGATCGATCAACGCCGGCCGGAGGAAAAACCGCAGGTCGGCACGGGGTGCCGCGATGCAGGGCACCGCGTGCCAGCCCCGGAGCCCCCCTCCGTTACGCCCCGGAGCCCCTCCGGCACACCCCGGAACCGACCACCCCGGAACGCTCCCGCCCGACAGGGCGAAGCGGCCCCGCACGACGCTCGGCGGGGCCGCCCGACCGGGATGTCCGAGGCCGGCTAGACCCGCGGCGCGCAGCTCAGCACGTGCGCCTTCAACAGCGCCCCGATCCGCGGGTCGCGCCGCCGGAACGCGTCCACCAGCTCCTGGTGGTCCTGGGCGTGCGAGCGCGGCTCCGGGCTGAACCAGCGGATCGACAGCGTCGTCCAGACCTCCACGCCCAGCGACTCCCAGGTGTGCAGCAGCACGGCGTTCCCGGCCGCCCGGACGATCTCCCGGTGGAAGGCCACCGTGTGCCGCACCTGGGCCTCGCCGTCACCCGCCGCGTCCGCGTCCCGCAGGGCCGCCACCTCGCGCTCCAGCGCCGCGGTGTCCTGGGCCAGCCGCCCCGCAGCCAGCTCCGCCGCCACCTGCTCCAGACCGGCCCGGACCGGGTAGCTCTCCTTGAGGTCGTCCGCGGTGAGGTTGCGGACCCGCACGCCCTTGTTCGGTGCCGACTCGATCAGCTGGAGCGACTCCAGCTCCCGCAGCGCCTCGCGCACCGGCGTCTGGCTGACCTCCAGCTCCGCCGCGATCCGCCGCTCCACGATCCGCTCACCCGGCTGCCAGCGGCCACTGACGATCCCCTCCAGGATGTGCTCGCGGATCTGTTCGCGCAGCGAGTGGACGACGGGCGGGGTCATGAGGTGCTCCTTCAGAGCGGGTGGGGCCGCGGGTGGTGCGGGGGCCATTATCGCCGGACTCGGGCACGCAAAAGGGCCGGCCCCGGCTCGTCGGAACGAACCGGGGCCGACCCCTTGCACAACTACCGCTTCCCTGACGGGAGTCGGAATCAGAGACCGATCTCGGTCTCGAACTCCGCGGCCTCCAGGATCTGCTTGACCGTGGTCAGGTAGCGGGCGGCGTCCGCGCCGTCCACCAGACGGTGGTCGTAGGAGAGAGCCAGGTAGGTCATGTCGCGCACCGCGATGGTCTCGCCGAGGTCCGGGTGGTTGATGACCACCGGACGCTTGACGGTGGCACCGATGCCCAGGATGCCGACCTGGTTCGGCGGCACGATGACGGTGTCGAACAGGGCGCCGCGCGAACCGGTGTTGCTGATGGTGAAGGTCGCGCCGGACAGCTCGTCCGGGGTGATCTTGTTGCCCCGGACCTTGCCCGCCAGCTCCGCCGTCTTGCGGGCGATGCCGGCGATGTTGAGGTCACCGGCACCCTTGATGACCGGGGTCATCAGGCCCTTCTCGGCGTCCACCGCGATACCGACGTTCTCGGTGTCGAAGTAGGTGATGGTGCCTTCGTCCTCGTTGATCCGGGCGTTGACGACCGGGTGGGCCTTCAGCGCCTGGACGGCGGCCTTGACGAAGAACGGCATCGGGGAGAGCTTGACGCCCTCGCGCTGCGCGAACCCGTCCTTGGCCTTGTTGCGCATCCGCATGATCGCGGTGATGTCCACCTCGACCACGGAGGTCAGCTGCGCCTGGCCGTGCAGGGCCTTCATCATGTTGTCGCCGATGACCTTGCGCATCCGCGGCATCTTGACGGTCTGACCGCGCAGCGGCGACGCCTCGATGACCGGAGCGCCGGCCTTGGCCGGGGCGGCGGCCGGCGCGGCCGGAGCCGGGACGGCGGCCTTGAGGGCCTCGGCGGCGGCGATGACGTCCTGCTTGCGGATCCGGCCACCGACGCCGGTGCCCTTGACCGTGGCGAGGTTGACGCCGTTCTCGGCCGCGAGCTTGCGGACCAGCGGGGTGACGTAGGCGCCGTCCGCCTCACCGGCCGCCGGGGCGGGGGTGACGGGGGCGGCGGCCGGGGCCGGAGCCGGAGCGGGAGCCGGCGCGGGGGCCGGAGCCGGAGCCGGGGCAGCGGCCGGAGCCGGAGCCGGGGCGGGCGCCGGGGTGGGCGCGGGCGCCGGGGCGGGTGCCGCGGCCGGAGCCGGGGCGGCCGGGGCCGGGGCGGCGGCCGGAGCCGCACCCTTGGCACCGATCACCGCGAGCTTGGCGCCGACCTCGGCGGTCTCGTCCTCGGCCACGAGGATCTCCAGCAGGGTGCCGGAGGTCGGGGCGGGGATCTCGGTGTCGACCTTGTCGGTGGAGACCTCCAGCAGGGGCTCGTCCTCGGAGACCTCCTCGCCGACCTCCTTCAGCCAACGGGTGACGGTGCCCTCGGTGACGCTCTCACCGAGCGCCGGGAGGAGGACGTCCGTGCCCTCGGCGCCACCCGCGGGGGCGGCGGCGGGGGCGGGGGCCTCGGCCGCGGGGGCCGGAGTCGGCTCGGGCTGCGCAGCCGGGGCCGGAGCCTCGGCCGCGGCCGGCGCCGGCGCGGCGGCCGGCGCACCGGTGCCGTCGTCGATGATGGCCAGCTCGGCGCCGACCTCCACGGTCTCGTCCTCGGCCACCTTGATGGAGGCCAGCACGCCGGAGGCCGGCGCGGGAATCTCGGTGTCAACCTTGTCGGTGGAGACCTCGAGCAGCGGCTCATCGGCCTCGATGCGCTCGCCCTCGGCCTTCAGCCAGCGGGTGACGGTGCCCTCGGTGACGCTCTCGCCGAGCGCCGGCAGGGTTACGGAAACCGCCATGGTTTCAGTTGCTCCTATCGCAAGTACGGATGTGGTCGCGCCCGGGACTGGGGGTCAGTCGTGGGAGTGGAGGGGCTTGCCGGCGAGGGCCAGGTGGGCCTCGCCGAGCGCCTCGTTCTGCGTCGGGTGCGCGTGGATGAGCTGCGCAACCTCGGCCGGCAGGGCTTCCCAGTTGTAGACCAGCTGGGCCTCGCCGACCTGCTCGCCCATACGGTCACCGACCATGTGGACGCCGACCACGGCACCGTCCTTGACCTGGACGAGCTTGATCTCGCCCGAGGTCTTGAGGATCTTGCTCTTGCCGTTGCCCGCAAGGTTGTACTTCAGAGCCACGACCTTGTCGGCGCCGTACAGCTCCTTGGCCTTGGCCTCGGTGATGCCCACCGAAGCGACCTCGGGGTGGCAGTACGTGACGCGCGGGACGCCGTCGTAGTCGATCGGGACGACCTTCTGGCCGGCCAGCCGCTCCGCCACCAGCATGCCCTCGGCGAAGCCGACGTGGGCGAGCTGGAGGGTCGGGGCGAGGTCGCCGACGGCCGAGATGGTCGGGACGTTGGTCTGCATGTACTCGTCGACCAGGACGTAGCCGCGGTCCATCGCGACGCCCTGCTCTTCGTAGCCGAGACCGGCCGAGACCGGGCCGCGGCCGATGGCGACGAGCAGCACCTCCGCCTCGAAGGTCTTGCCGTCGGCGAGGGTGACCTTGACGCCGTCGGCGGTGTACTCGGCCTTGTCGAAGAAGGTGCCGAGGTTGAACTTGATGCCCCGCTTGCGGAAGGCCCGCTCCAGCAGCTTGGAGCTGTTCTCGTCCTCGACGGGGACGAGGTGCTTGAGGCCCTCGATGACGGTGACGTCGGTGCCGAAGGACTTCCACGCCGAGGCGAACTCGACGCCGATCACGCCGCCGCCCAGGATGATCGCCGACTTCGGGACGCGGTCGAGCGTGAGCGCGTGGTCCGAGGAGATGACGCGGTTGCCGTCGATCTCCAGGCCCGGCAGCGACTTCGGAACGGAGCCGGTCGCGAGCAGGACGTGACGGCCCTGGACCTGCTGGCCGTTGACCGCGACGGAGGTCGGCGAGGACAGCCGGCCCTCACCCTCGATGTAGGTCACCTTGCGGGAAGCGATCAGGCCCTGGAGGCCCTTGTACAGGCCCGAGATGACCTCGTCCTTGTACTTGTGGACCGCTTCGATGTCAATGCCCTCGAAGGTGGCCTTGACACCGAACTGCTCGCTTTCGCGAGCCTGGTCCGCGATTTCGCCGGCGTGCAGCAGAGCCTTCGTGGGGATGCAGCCGTTGTGCAGGCAGGTGCCGCCGACCTTGCCCTTCTCGATCAGGGCGACGTCGAGACCCAGCTGCGCCCCGCGCAGGGCGGCGGCGTAACCACCGCTGCCGCCACCGAGGATCACTAGGTCGAAAACGGTGCTGGCGTCGTTCGCCACGTCACGTCCTCCATGCATGGGTGCGCCGGAGCCGGTCTGCGATGACCGGACCGCGGCTGTTGTTCGGCCGCTTTGCTTCGGCCCTGGGTAAGGGGGGCCCTGTCCTGCCGAGAACCCATCTTCGCACTTGTTCAACGAAGGCGGGACGCGGGGCCGGGCTCTGGACGGCCGATCAGCCGCTCCATCGGGGGTTACTGCTGCGTACTCACGTACGGATTTCGTTGAGGGCGAACACGACGTGGTAAGCGTACCGACGGCCCCGGGGGGCACCCGGGGCCGTCGGTGGTCCTGCGGTCGTGCCGCCGGGTCAGCCCAGGTCGCCCTCGGCGGTGCGCTCGGCCAGCCGCAGCAGGGTGCGGACCGCGGAGCCGGTGCCGCCCTTGGGGGTGTAGCCCCAGGGCGCGCCCTCGTGGAAGGCCGGGCCGGCGATGTCCAGGTGGGCCCAGGGGATGCCCTCGCCGACGAACTCCTTGAGGAAGAGGCCGGCGACCAGGCCGCCGCCCATCCGCTCGCCCATGTTGGCGATGTCGGCGACCGGGGAGTCCATGCCCTTGCGGAGGTGGGCGGGCATCGGCATCGGCCAGGACTCCTCGCCGACCTCCTCGGCGATCTCGTGGATCGAGGTGCGGAAGGCGTCGTCGTTGGCCATGATCCCGAAGTGGCGGTGGCCCAGCGCCAGCACCATCGCGCCGGTGAGCGTCGCCACGTCCACGATGGCGTCCGGCGTCTCCTCCGAGGCCCGGGTCAGCGCGTCGGCCAGCACGAGCCGGCCCTCGGCGTCGGTGTTGAGCACCTCGACGGTCTTGCCGCTGTACATGGTCAGGACGTCGCCGGGGCGGGTGGCGGAGCCGGACGGCATGTTCTCGGCGAGCGCCAGCCAGCCGGTGACGTTCACCGGGAGGTCAAGGCGGGCGGCGGCCACCACCGCGGCGAACACCGCGGCGGCACCGCTCATGTCGCACTTCATGGTCTCGTTGTGGCCGGCCGGCTTGAGCGAGATGCCGCCCGAGTCGTAGGTGATGCCCTTGCCGACCAGCGCCAGCGTGCGCTCAGCGGCCGCGTGCGTGTGCGCGATCCGCACCAGCCGCGGCGGCGCCTCCGAGCCCTGGCCGACGCCCATCAGGCCGCCGTAGCCGCCCTTCTTGAGCGCCTTCTCGTCCAGCACCTCGACGGTGAGGCCGAACTCCTTGGCCGCCGCCTGCGCGTGCGTGGCGAACTGCTTGGGGTCCAGGGCGTTGGAGGGCGTGTTGATCAGGTCGCGGGCGCGGTTGATCTCCGCGGCCAGCACCTCGGCGCGCTCCGCGGCCGCCTTGAACTCCTTGTCGCGCGGCTTGCCGCCGAGGACCACGACCTCGCCCAGCGGCGCCGACTTGGCGTCGTCCTTCCGGGCCTTGGCGCCCTTGCCGTTCGCGCCGTTGCTGCGGAACGCGGTGAAGGAGTACGCGCCGAGCAGGGCGCCCTCGCCCACCGCGGCGGCCGCTCCGGCGTGCTCGACCGGCAGCGCGAAGGCGGCCTTCTTGGCGCCGGTCAGGGTGCGGGCGGCGCTGCCGGCCGCGCGGCGCAGCGCCTCGTGGTCGTAGGAGTCGTCCTTGGCCGGGGCGCCGCCCAGGCCGACCGCCAGCACGACCGGCGCCTTGATGCCGTCGGCGGCGGGCAGCTTGGTCACCTCGCCCTCGGCGCCGGTGGCGCCGAGGGTCTCCAGGACGGCGGCGAGCTTGCCGCCGAACGCGTCGTCCACGGCCTCGGCGCCGGGGGCCACCACGACGCCCTTGGCGCCCTTGGCCACGCCGACGACGACGGCATCCGCACGCACCGTTGCGGCGGAAGAAGTACTGAGGCTCAGTGCAGTCACGGTGATGAAGGTCCTGTTCCGTCCGGGGAATCCGTTTCGCGCGTACGCGCTGCTGCGGCCGAGCCTACGCTCGGGAGCGGCGCCTGGCCCGGCCGGTTACGGCACCGGGATCTGACGGGGCGTCGGCTGGCGACGGGCGGATGCGCCAACTATCCCGCCATATGGAGCAGTTGTCGGTTCCGTCGGATGTTCAGCCGAGCGTGAGCAGCACCAGCGCGGTGAGCCCGGCGCCCTCCGCGAGCGCCCCGAAGACGTCGCCGGTCACCCCGCCGAACCGCCGCCGGCAGTGCCGCAGCAGCAACTCCCCGCCCGCCAGCCCCAACAGCGCGGCCAACCCGGCGTGCAGCGCCCCGTACGGGCCGCCCACCCCGGCACCGGCCGCCGCGCAGCCGACCGCCACCACCGCCGCGCACCCCGCCGCGGCCGGCACCGGAACGCTCCCGGCGACCGCCGCGCCCAGCCCCTCCGGACGGGCCGCCGGCACCCCCGCCCGGGAGGCCAGGGTCAGCGCGGCGCGCGCGGTGACCGCCATCACCACCGCGCCGACCGCGCCGACCGCCCAGCCCGCCGCGTACAGCCCGGACAGCGCGGCCACTTGGGCGAGCAGCGCGAAGAGCAGGGTGACGACGCCGAACGGTCCGATGTCGGAGCGCTTCATGATGGCCAGCGCCTCCTCGGCGGGCTTGCCGCTGCCCAGGCCGTCGGCGGTGTCCGCGAGCCCGTCCAGGTGCAGTCCGCGGGTGAGCACCGCGGGCACCACGGCGCTGCCGACCGCGGCCAGCAGCGGCCCGCCGCCGAGCAGCAACAGCAGCCCGCCGAGCGCCGCCGCGCACAGGCCGACCACCAGCCCGGCCACCGGCGCGCACAGCATCCCGCCGCGGGCCGCGGCCCGGTCCCAGCGGGTCACCCGCACCGGCAGCACGGTCAGCGTGCCGAACGCGAAGCGGAGCGCGTCGGCGGGGGAGGCAGGGGAGGCGGGGGCGGTGTCGTTCACCGCGGCAGGGTACCCGGGGCCCGGTCGGGCCCGGCCGGGGCGGCCCGCGCCGCCGCTCAGGGGCCGGTCCGGCCCCGGGCGTACTGGACGTCCCACGGCTTCCGCGGCCGCCACCAGTCCCACACCGCGCACAGCGCCAGCACCACCAGCACCGCCGCGACGTGCTCCTTGCCGGCGAGGTTGTTCTTGATGAACACCACCTCGACGACCATCGCGACGACCACCGCGGCACAGGTGAAGCGGGCCCGGTAGCGCCAGCAGACGACCACCGCCAGGCCGACCACCGCCGCCGACGGGCCGGTGTCGACCACGAACTTGTCGACCTCCGACAGCCCGACCGGGCTGTCCGGGCCGAGCCACAGGCCGATCCGGGCGTACGTCGTCCCGGCGAGCGTGGCCGCGTAGGCGACCAGCAGCGTCTGCCACCGGCCGAGGCAGATCTCGGCGATCCCGAAGACGACCAGGACCTGCGCCAGCGCGCCCCACACCGGCAGGTCCAGCGCCGGCACGAACAGCGACAGCGGGGTCCGCAGCAGTGCCAACCACAGGTGCTCGTACGCCTGCACCGAGCCGATGTTCTGGACGGTCCGGTAGCCCCAGGGCTGTTGCTGGATGAAGTGGAACGCCAGCGTCAGGCCCACCGCGGCGAGGGTCAGCGGGATCGCCCGGAGCCGGCGGGCCACCAGGGCCGGCCACACGGTCCGCAGGAGCGGGCCCCACTCGACGCGTGCGGCGCGGCGCAGGGCGGTGCCGCGCCGGCGGTCCGCCCCGGATGTGCTCATCGCGTGCGCTCCGCGGGCCCGCGGCGTCGCCCGGCCCCGGCCGGCGCGGCGCGACGGCCCTCGACGCGCACCCCGCGGTCGGCGGGCCCGTGGCACCACGCCGCGGCCGTCGGTCTCGGCCGGCGTCCATCCTCCGGATTCACAGCGATGTCTCCCGATAAAAACGTGCAAAACGCGATCTTACGGGGAGCCGACGCGGGGCCGACGCGGTGCGGTGGCCAGCGGGCGGTGCGCGGGCGCGTCCGGTGGATTCAGTCGCGTACCGGAAGCTCCGCCGCCAGGGCGGCGGCGGCCCGGACCAGCGGCAGGGCCAGGAGCGCCCCGGCCCCCTCGCCCGCTGTGACGCCGTGATCGAGCAGAGGGTTGAGCGCGATCCGGTCCAGCGCCTTGGCCTGTGCCGGTTCGCCGCTGGCCTGCCCGGCCACCCACCAGTCCGGCGCCCGGAACGCCACCCGCTGCGCCACCAGCGCACAGGCCGCCGACACCACGCCGTCCAGGATCACCGGGGTGCGGCGCACCGCGCTCTGCAACAGGAAGCCGGTGGTCGCGGTCAGATCGGCGCCGCCGACGGTGGCCAGCAGCTCCAACTGGTCGCCCAGGACCGGCCGGGCCCGGCGCAGCGCGTCCCGGATCGCCGCGCACTTGCGCATCCACGCCAGGTCGTCGATCGGCCGGCCGCCCCGCCCGGTGACGACCGAGGCGTCCGTCCCGCACAGCGCCGCGATCAGGGTGCCGGCGGCGGTGGTGCCGCCCACGCTCAGATCGCCCAGCACGACCAGGTCGGTGCCGGCGTCCGCCTCCTCGTCGGCGATCGCCATGCCGGCCCGGAACGCCGCCTCGGCCTCCTCGGCGGTCAGCGCGTCCTCGACGTCGATCCGCCCCGAACCCCGGCGGACGCGGTGCCGGGTGACCTCCTGGGGCAGCTCCGCCGGATCGCAGTCCACGGCCATGTCGACCACCCGCACCGGCACCGCGGCGTCGCGGGCCAGCACCGCCACCGGACTCACGCCGTCCAGCACGGCCCGCACCAGGTCATTGGTCCCGCCGGCCGGCCGGGCCGAGACGTCCAGTTCGGCCACGCCGTGGTCGCCGGCGAACAGCACCACCCGCGGCCGCTTCACGGGCTGCACCGGCACCCGCTGCTGCACGGCGGCCAGCCACCCGCCCAGCTCGTCCAGCCGCCCCAGGGCGCCGGGCGGCACCGGGGTGCGGGCCCGTCGGTCCTCGGCGGCCCGACGCAGGTCGGCGTCGGGGCGCTCGATCAGTTGGGCGAAGTCATCGAGGTTCAGGGCGCTCATTCGGCGCAGATTACCCGCAACCGCGCGGTGACGCGGCGCACGTGGGGAACCGGCCGGTGCCGGTGCCGTCCACGGTCCGTCAGGCGGCCGCCCGGACCGCGAAGCGCACCTCGCAGACCACCGTCCGCACCGGCCACCGCCACCCCCGGCGGGGCCGGCCGGACGACGGAGCGCCCGCCGGTACGGGCCGGGTGCGCACCGCCGCGACGGCCGGGTGGCGGCCGGCCGCGAGCACCGCCGCCGCCCTCCACCGGGGCAGCGCGTCCAGGACGAGCGCCCCGCCGGGGAAGCGCGCCGCGCACACCGCCAGCAACTCCCGCACCGCGACGGTGGACAGGCGCGCGGGCGCGTCCGGCACCGCCACCACCACCCCGTGCTCCGGCGCGGCCACCAGGCTCGGCCAGTCGGCGCCGGTTCCCGGGCGGTCGAGGGTGCGGCGCCGGGGGCCGTCCGGCAGCAGCAGCCGGCGGGCCGCCGCGTCGCCGGGCGGCAGCACCGACAGCCAGGTCAGCCGCCCGTTGTCCAGCCGGCCGAAGCCGGTTCCCAGGCCCTCGCCGAGCACCACCACGGTGGCGTCCGGCCGGTGTGCCAGGTAGCCGCGGACGGCCGCCTCGGCCGGGGCGCTCAACTCACCCGGCCCGCCCGGCCCGGAACGCCCGGTGTGGGGCCGCCCCAGGGTGCGGGACAGCCACCGCAGCGGCCGACGGAGCGGCGACGAAGGTACGGGGGAGTGGCGAAAAGGTAGGCGATGTCCGTGATGACGGGAAAGTTCGGTCACGTCCCCAGCGGACCCGCCGCCGCGCCCCCGGGCAAGCGGACACGGGCCGCACCGGGCCGCTGTCAGCCGCGCAGCGCAAGCGCCTGACCCGCGACCACCAGCAACAGCTGCTCGCACTCGGCGCCGAACGCGGCGTTCAACCGGCCGAGTTCGTCCCGGAAGCGACGGCCCGCCGGGGTCGCCGGGACCACCCCCGAACCGACCTCGTTGCTCACCGCCACCAGCCGCCGCCGGGTCGCCCGCACGGCCGCCACCAGCGCGTCGCACCGCTCCCGCAGCGCCCGCCGGCCGCCCGCCTCCCAACTCGCGTCGTCCCACGCCCCGACCTCGTCCATGGCGTGCGTCAGCCACAGCGCCAGGCAGTCGACGAGCAGCGGCGGCGCGGTCGCCGGCTCCGCCAGCAGCGGCACCAGGTCGCAGCTCTCGGCGGTCCGCCACCCCGCCGGCCGCCGCTCGCGGTGCAGCGCCACCCGCTGCGCCCAGTCCTCGTCGCCCTCCCGGGTGCCCCCGGTGGCCACGTACAGCACCTCGGGGAACGCCAGCAGCCGTCGTTCGGCCTCCACCGACTTGCCGCTGCGCGCCCCGCCCAGCACCAGCGTCCGGCGCGGCAGATCGGGCACCGCGTGGTACTCGCCGACCACCAGGGAGGTGCCGTCCGGCACCGCCCGCGCGCCCAGCGACGCCAGCCGGCGGTGGAGCTCGGGCCCGGACGGCACGGAGTGGTCCAGGTGCACCGCGACCACGTCGGTCGCCGCGTCCACGGCGCCGCCGGCCCGCAGCCGGGCCAGCGCGTCCGGCCGCGCCAGCGCGTCCAACAGCACCAGGTCGTACGGCGCCGGACCACCCGGTGCCGCGCCCCCGTCGTTCGGGCCGCCGGGCTCGCCCAGTCCGGCCGGCGCGGCACCCGGCGGCAGGTACAGCAGCCGCTCGCCGTCGGCGCCGGTGACCTCGTAGCCGGTGCCGGGGACGTCCACCGCGACCGCCCGCACCCGGTGCCCGTCCAGCAGCGCCAGCTCCCGCCCGTCGGCGACCCGGCCCGGCTGCGGCAGCCCGGCGGGCACCTCCAGCGCCGGCCCGTCGTGCGGGTGCGAGAGCAGGACCTGGCGGATTCCGGCCAGGGACCGGCCCGCCCGGGCGGCGGCGAACGCCGGGCCGGGGGTCAGGTCGATGAGCAGCGCGCCGTCGAGGAGCAGGGCGGTCGCGGCGCGCGCCGCGTCGCCGACGGCGGTCGCGCAGGCCGCGCACGGGCAGTCGGGGCGCGGCAGCCCCTGCGGGGCCCCGGTGCCGAGAAGAGTCAGGTCCACCCGGGTAAGTCTCTCGCGTCCCACCGGCACCAGCGCGCGGGGCGCCTTCGGGCGCCGCCGTTGGGCTTGCCGAACGCACCGGACGCCCCTCGACAGGGCCGTTAGGCTTCCGATCAAGCGGGAAGGCGCGATCTCGGGCACGGCGCACGACGGGGGTCCCCGGCGTGCGCGGTGGGATCGGCGGACCCGGCGGACCCGGTGGGACTCCAGGAGGCGCACATGGCGTGGACGTGGCGGTTCGAGAAGACGGACGGTTCGGAGGCGGTGCCCACCGTGGAACCGGAGGAGTTCACGACCCAGGGGGACGCCGAGTCCTGGATCGGGGAGCAGTGGCGCGACCTGCGCGACGGCGGCGTCGACCAGGTCCGGCTGTTCGAGGACGACACGGAGATTTACCCGCAGGCGATGAGCCTGCACGCCGACGCGGAATGAGCGAACGGGGGCCGGCGTGCCGCCGGCCCCCGTGGGAAGTCGTCCGAGCTCAGTGCGGCGTCAGGGCCGCTGGCCCCGCTTGACCTGCGGCTTGGGCAGGCGCAGGCGCCGCATCTGGAGTGTGCGCATCACCGCGTAGGCGCGGGCGCCCTTGACGTTCTCCTTCGGGAAGCGCTCCTGAAGCCGCTTGCCCAGGCGGATCCAGATGACCACCGAGTCCAGGACGATCAACACGATGATGATCATCCACAGCAGCAGGGCGAGGTTCTGGATCTGCGGCACCCGGATCATGGTCAGCACCAGGATCACCACGGCGACCGGCAGGAAGAACTCCGCCACGCACCACCGGGAGTCGACGTAGTCCCGGGCGAAGCGACGCACCGGTCCCTTGTCGCGCACCGGCAGGTAGCGCTCGTCGCCGTTGGCCAGCGCCTCGCGCTGGCGGGCCATGTCGGCGCGGCGGGCCTCCCGCTGCGCCTTCGAGGCGTCCTTGCGGTTGGTCGGCGTCTGCGCGCGGGTGCGGCGCTGCGACTGGGAGTCGCTGCGCTTGGGCGTCGGACGGCCCTTGGGGGCCTGCGGATCGCGGGGCTGCTGGGGCTGGGACGCGGTCACCTTGGCGGCCGCGGCCTGCTCATCCTTCGAACGGCTTCGGAACACAACACCCAAGAGTACGTGCTCGCCGGGAATGGGCCACGGGGCGACGGGGAACGATCCGGCAACGGCACCGGCCCTCCCGTGGGGGCATAAAGGGACGGACCGGGCGGCGCGGTGGCATCTGGGGGCCGCACTACTCCCTGGGCTGGAGAAGCCGGGCGGTCCGATCGTCCTGGAGGAGGAGCGCATCCGGGCCCGAACAGTGCGGTAATGGAACCAGGGCCCGTACTGTGGGGTCTGTAGATGTGCTGGAGCCGAAGCCCGATGCAAGTCGGTCAGAAGGGGGCGCGCGAGGCCCATGAGCGATGGTGTCATGAAGCGGATGGGGATGATCTTCCGCGCGAAGGCCAACAAGGCCCTTGACCGGGCTGAAGACCCGCGCGAGACCCTCGACTACTCGTACCAGAAGCAGCTCGAACTGCTGCAGAAGGTACGCCGCGGAGTCGCCGACGTGGCGACTTCCCGCAAGCGCCTGGAACTGCAGCTCAACCAGCTCCAGGGCCAGTCCGCCAAGCTGGAGGACCAGGGCCGCAAGGCGCTGGCGCTCGGCCGCGAGGACCTGGCCCGCGAGGCGCTGTCCCGGCGCAGCGCGCTGCAGCAGCAGGTCACCGACCTGGAGACGCAGCACCAGACCCTCCAGGGCGAGGAGGAGAAGCTGACGCTCGCCGCGCAGCGGCTCCAGGCCAAGGTCGACGCCTTCCGCACGAAGAAGGAGACGATCAAGGCCACGTACACGGCCGCCCAGGCGCAGACCCGGATCGGCGAGGCGTTCTCCGGCATCTCCGAGGAGATGGGCGACGTCGGCCTGGCGATCCAGCGCGCCGAGGACCGCACCGCGCAGCTCCAGGCCCGGGCCGGTGCCATCGACGAGCTGATGGCCTCCGGCGCGCTGGACGACCCGTCCGGCATGGCCAAGGACGACATCGCCGCCGAGCTGGACCGGCTCTCCGGCGGCAGCGACGTCGAGCTGGAGCTCCAGCGGATGAAGGCCGAGCTGGCGGGCGGCTCGTCCGCCCAGCAGCAGGCCATCGAGGGCGGCCAGGGCGGTGCCGCCCAGCAGGCTCCGCAGCAGCAGCACCCGCGTCTCGACAAGCAGTGACGGACGTCGCCGGACCGCCCCCGCGGCAGGTCCGGCGACGCCGCGGCGACCCCGCCCGACCGGAACAAGGGAGACCGTCGTGATCGTACGGATCATGGGGGAGGGGCAGGTGAAGCTGGACGACGCCCACTTCATCGAGCTCAACAAGCTGGACGACGAGCTGCTCGCCGAAATGGAGAGCGGTGACGAAGCCGGATTCCGGCGCACCCTCGGGGCCCTACTGGATTCCGTCCGCCGCCTCGGCACCCCGCTGCCGGACGACGCCCTGGAACCCTCCGAACTCATCCTGCCCGGCCCCGACGCCAGTCTTGCCGAGGTCCGGGAGATGCTCAGCGACGACGGCCTGATCCCGGGCTGAGTCCCGGGCCGCACCGCACACCCAGCGCACTACCGACAGCGCCCCGGCCCCTTCGGGGGACCGGGGCGTTACCGTTGCCTGCTGTGACACCCCTTCGTGCCCCGGCTGCCGCCGGGAGGTGCCCCCGGCCCGCCACCGCCCCGAGCCCCGGCGCGTCGCGCCGCGACGGCGACAAGGCCGACGGGGACGCGACCCGCGTCGCCCGCCTTCGCCAGTGGCACCGCCACCACCGGCTCGCGTTCGACGCGGCCGTGGCGGTGGTGGCGTTCGTGGCGATCCTGTGCGGCGCGGTGGCCGGCCCGCACGGCGCGCACGGCACGCACCTGCCCCGGTTCGCCGCCCGCGAGCTCACCGTCACCACGGTGCTGCTGGCCGCGCTCGCCTGCGGCGCGCTGGTGCTGCGCCGCCGGCTGCCCCGCACGGTGCTGGCCGTGACCGGCGCGCTGACCATCGTCGAGCTGGTCGCCCAGTCCAACGCCCCGCGCGCCCCGGTCGCCGGCGCGGCGGTGATCGCCCTGTTCACCGTGGCCTCCCACACCGACCGGCCCACCACCTGGCGGATCGGCGCGCTCACCTGCGTGGTGCTGACCGCCGCCGCGATGTTCTTCGGGCACCGCGCCTGGTACGCCCAGGAGAACCTCGCGATCTTCGCCTGGACCGGCATGGCGGCCGCCGCCGGCGACGCGGTCCGCAGCCGCCGGGCCTACGTGGACGCCATCCGCGAACGGGCCGAGCGCGCCGAACGCACCCGCGAGGAGGAGGCCCGCCGCCAGGTCGCCGAGGAGCGGCTGCGCATCGCCCGCGAACTGCACGACGTGGTCGCCCACCACATCGCCCTGGTCAACGTCCAGGCCGGGGTCGCCTCCCACGTCATGGACAACCGCCCCGACCAGGCAAAACAGGCCCTGGCGCACGTCCGGGAGGCGTCCCGGTCGGCACTGGAGGAGCTGCGCGCCACCGTCGGTCTGCTGCGCCAGTCCGACGACCCGAAGGCGCCCACCGAGCCGGCGCCCGGCCTCGGCGTCCTGGACCAGCTCGTCGACGGGTTCGTCCGGGCCGGGCTGCCGGTCGCCCTGGAGCTGCCGCCCGGACCGCAGCCCGCCCTGCCCGCCTCGGTGGACCTGACCGCCTACCGGGTCGTCCAGGAGGCGCTGACCAACGTTCACAAGCACGCCGGCGACGGGGCCCGCGCCGCGGTGCGGATCGTGCGGACCGAGGGCGCGCTGACCGTCACCGTCCAGGACGACGGGCGCGGCGCCGGGGCGCACGCCGCGGGCACCTCGGGGGAGGGGGCCGTGCCGGAGGGCGGCGGCGGGCATGGTCTGATCGGCATGCGCGAACGGGTCCAGGCGCTGCGCGGCACGGTCGTCACCGGCCCCCGCGCGGCCGGTGGCTTCCAGGTGCGGGTCACCCTGCCCCTGGGCGGCGCGCGCACCGGCGGAACGACATGAGCGCGAGGGCGACGGGGATGACCATCAAGGTGTTGCTGGCCGACGACCAGACGCTGCTGCGCAGCGCGTTCCGCATCCTGGTCGACTCCGAACCGGACATGCGGGTGGTGGGCGAGGCGTCCGACGGGGCGCAGGCGTACGAACTGGCCCGCGAGGAGCGCCCGGACGTCGTCCTGATGGACATCCGGATGCCCGGCACCGACGGCCTGGCCGCCACCCGCATGATCAGCCAGGACCCGGACCTGACCGACGTCAAGGTGGTCATCCTCACCACCTTCGAGGTCGACGACTACGTCGTGCAGTCGCTGCGGGCCGGCGCCAGCGGCTTCCTCGGCAAGGGCGCCGAGCCGGACGAACTGCTGCACGCGATCCGGATCGCGGCCGGCGGGGAGGCGCTGCTGTCGCCCGTCGCCACCAAGGGACTGATCGCCAAGTTCCTCGCCCAGGGCGAGGACGCGGACGGGGAACGGCCCGGCGGTGCGGGCGCCGAGCGGCTGGCCACGCTGACCGGCCGGGAGCGCGAGGTGCTGGTGCTGGTGGCCGGCGGTCTGTCCAACGACGAGATCGCCGTGCAGCTCGACGTCAGCCCGCTCACCGTCAAGACGCACGTGAACCGCGCGATGGCCAAGCTCGGCGCCCGCGACCGCGCCCAACTGGTCGTCATCGCCTACGAGTCGGGACTGGTCCGCCCGCGGGCGCACTGAGCGGAGGCCCGGCCCGTACGCCCAGGGGTGCAGGGCGGGTGGAGTCCCCCGTACTCCGAACGCGGTACGGGCGGCGGCCGGAAACCGACCTGCGAGCGAGGAAAACCGGCCTGGCCATGGCCGAAGGTGTAGGTGGGCCGGTGTCGGCCCTCCCGCCGGGCCCGAACACGGCTCCCGCCGGCGTTCCCCGCCCTCGGTACCCGCTTTTCTGAACCGAAGAGAGAGACCCCACCCATGTCCTGGCTGTCCCGAATCAGCCTCGTACAACGGGGCCTGATAGCGCTGATGTCGATCGTCGCGATCGCCTTCGGCGCTATCGCGATCCCGCAGCTCAAGCAGCAGCTCCTGCCCTCCATCGACCTGCCGATGGTCTCCGTGATCGCCCCGTACCAGGGCGCCTCCCCCGATGTCGTCGAGAAGCAGGTCGTCGAGCCGCTGGAGAACGGCATCCAGGCGGTCAACGGCATCAAGAGCGTCACCTCGACGTCGAGCGAGGGCTCCGGCGTCATCATGGCGCAGTTCGACTACGGCAACGACTCCAAGACCCTGGTCGCCGACGTCCAGCAGGCCGTCAACCGGGCCCGGGCGAAGCTGCCCAAGGACGTGGACCCGCAGGTGGTCTCCGGCGGTACCGACGACCTGCCCACGGTCGTGCTCGCCGTCTCCTCCACCACGAAGGACCAGCAGACCCTCGCCGACCAGCTGAACCGCACCGTCGTCCCGGACCTGAAGAACATCGACGGCGTCGGCCAGGTCAACGTCGGCGGCGTGCAGGACCGGATCGTCGCGGTCACCCCGGACGACAAGAAGATGGCCGCCGCGGGCCTGAACTCCGCCGCGCTCGGCCAGGCGCTCCAGGCCAACGGCACGTCGGTGCCGGCCGGTGCCTTCTCCGAGGACGGCCGCAGCAAGACCGTGCAGGTCGGCGCCGGCTTCACCTCCGTCGCGCAGATCAAGGACCTGATGGTCACCCCGGCGGCCGGCCCGATGGGCGGCGGCCAGGGCGGCAAGCCGGTCCGGCTGGGCGACGTCGCCACCGTCAAGGAGGCGTCGGCCACCCCGACCTCGATCACCCGCACCGACGGCAAGCCCAGCCTCTCGGTCACCGTGACGATGAACCAGGACGGCAGCGCCGTCGCCATCTCCGACGCGGTCAAGGGCAAGCTGGACGCCATCCGCAAGGACCTGGGCACCGGCGCGAGCGTCACCATCGCCTCCGACCAGGGCCCGCAGGTCTCCAAGTCCATCGAGTCGCTGACCACCGAGGGCCTGCTCGGCCTGGTGATGGCCGTGATCGTGATCCTGGTCTTCCTGCTGAGCCTGCGCTCCACGCTGGTCACCGCGGTCTCCATCCCGCTGTCCGTGGTCATCACCCTGATCGTGCTGTGGACCGGTGACCTCTCCCTGAACGTGCTCACCCTGGGCGGTCTGACCATCGCGATCGGCCGGGTCGTCGACGACTCGATCGTCGTCCTGGAGAACATCAAGCGGCACCTGGGCTACGGCGAGGAGCGCCGCGAGGCGATCCTCAAGGCCGTCAAGGAGGTCTCCGGCGCGATCACCTCCTCGACCCTCACCACGGTCGCGGTCTTCCTCCCGATCGGCGTGGTCGGCGGCATGGTCGGCGCCCTCTTCGGCTCCTTCTCCATCACCGTCACCGTCGCCCTGCTCTCCTCGCTGCTGGTCTCGCTGACCGTGGTGCCGGTGCTGTCCTACTGGTTCCTGCGCGCCCCGCGGCTGCCCGAGGGCGCCGACCCCGAGGAACTGCGCCGCAAGGCCGAGGAGAAGGAGACCCGCAGCGCGCTGCAGCGGCTCTACGTCCCGGTGCTGCGCTTCGCCACCCGGCGCCGCGCGATCAGCGTGCTGATCGCCGTGGTGGTCCTCCTGGGCACCTTCGGGATGGCCCCGCTGCTCAAGACCACCTTCTTCGACCAGGGCAAGCAGGACACCCTGAGCATCAAGCAGGAGCTGAAGCCGGGCACCAGCCTGAGCGCGGCCGACGCGCAGGCCAAGCGGGTCGAGAAGGTCCTCGCGGCCAACAAGGACGTGCAGGACTACCAGGTCACCGTCGGCTCCTCCGGGATGATGGCGGCCTTCGGCGGCGGCTCCGGCGCCAACCAGGCCAGCTACCAGGTCAAGCTCAAGGGCTCCGCCGACTCCGACAAGGTCACCGAGGACCTCCGCGCCGACCTGGCCAAGCTCGGCAAGGCAGCCGGCGACACCTCCGTCTCCGCGGGCGGCGGCGGCTTCGGCAACCAGAACCTCAGCGTGGTCGTCAAGGCCGGCGACGCCGACGTCCTGGCGCAGGCCAGCGAGCAGGTCCGCAAGGCCGTCGCGAGCCTGGACCACGTCACCGACGTCCAGAGCGACCTCTCGCAGTCGGTGCCGCGGATCTCCGTGACGCCCAACGAGAAGGCCGCCGCGGCCGGTTACTCGCAGGCCACGCTCGGCCAGGCCGTCGCGCAGGCCGTCAGCGGCACCCCCAGCGGCAAGGCCGTGCTCGACGACACCGAGCGCGACGTGGTGATCAAGTCGGCGCACCCGGCCACCACCGAGGCCCAGTTGAAGGACCTGCCGCTGCCGACCCCGTCCGGGATGGCCCGGCTCGGCGACCTCGCCACCGTCAAGACCGTGGCGGGTCCGGTCCAGATGACCCGGATCGACGGCGCCCGTTCGGCGACCGTCACCGCCAAGCCGACCGGTGACAACACCGGCGCGGTCTCCACCAAGCTCCAGAGCAAGATCGACGCACTGAAGCTGCCGGCCGGCGCCACCGCCACCATCGGCGGCGTCTCCCAGGACCAGTCCGACGCGTTCGGCAAGCTGGGCCTGGCCATGCTGGCGGCCATCGCGATCGTCTTCCTGCTGCTGGTGGGCACCTTCCGGTCGATCGTCCAGCCGCTGATCCTGCTGATCTCGATCCCGTTCGCGGCGACCGGCGCGCTCGGCCTGCTGGTCGCCACCGGCACCCCGATGGGCGTCCCGGCGATGATCGGCATGCTGATGCTGGTCGGCATCGTGGTCACCAACGCCATCGTGCTGATCGACCTGATCAACCAGTACCGGGCGCAGGGCTACGGCGTCGTCGAGGCGGTCATCGAGGGCGGCCGGCACCGCCTCCGCCCGATCCTGATGACCGCCCTGGCCACGATCATGGCGCTGCTGCCGATGGCGCTGTCCATCACCGGCGACAGCGGCGGCTTCATCTCCCAGCCGCTGGCGGTGGTCGTGATCGGCGGTCTGATCACCTCCACGCTGCTGACCCTCCTCCTCGTCCCGACGCTCTACGCGATCATCGAGCTCCGCAAGGAGCGCCGGGCGAAGAAGAAGGCGGCGAAGCGGGCCGGGCAGGGCGGCGGCCCCGCGGCCCCCGCGGACGCCGACCGCACCCCGGAGCCGGCCGGCGTCTGACGGCCCTCCACCGCACGACCCCACGGAGCCCCCGCGACCGCGTCCGACGGCCGCGGGGGCTCCCGCGTCAGGCCCGGGACGCCCGGGCCCGGCTCACCACCGGACGACCGTGAAGTCCACCGGCCGCGGCCGCAGGGCCTGTGTCCGTTCGGTCAACTCCCGCATCCGCCGGGCCATTTCCGCCGCCGGCAGCCGCTTGCGGTCCCCGTGCCCGGGCAGCAGCCACTCGAAGCGCAGCCGGCCGGCGGTCCGGGCCAGCGACGCCGCCAACTCCGTGATGGAGTACCAGGTGACGCTGTCCGCCACCGCGACGTCCCCGGTCGCCCGCGACCAGTAGAAGCTGTCGCCGCTGAAGCAGTACCGCTCGTCCGCGACGTAGAGCACGCTGCCCAGGGTGTGGCCGGGCAGCGGGTGCACCACCACCCCCGCGGCGACCTCCACCGGATCGGTGCCGCGCAGCACCCGGTCCGCGTCCGGCGCCGCGTCCAGGTCGCCCTCGTGGATCCACAGCCGCGCCCCGAAGCGGTCGGCGTAGCGGCGCCCGTGCGCGGCGTGGTCCCGGTGGGTGAGCAGCACGTCCGTCACCGCCCCGGCCGCCTCGAACCGCCCGGCCAACGCCTCGCTGAACCGCGGGGTGTCGACCATCATCTGGGTGCCGCCCGGCCGCCGCAGCAGGTACGCGTTGGCCCCCGCGGTGTGCGGCGAGTTGTGCCCGCAGAAGCTGACCGCGTCGTCGAGCCGCAGCGGGAACGGGTCCAGCTCCGCCGCAACCCGCCCCTCGCGCCGCCGGACCGACCGCGTCGGACAGGCGAACGCCACCGCGTGCAGCTGCCGTTCCTCCGCGTCCCCGCGCGGCTGCCGGACCACTTCGGACCGCCCGTCGACCTCCTCGATCAGCTCCGGCGCGAGCTGCCGCGCCACGTCGCAGTTGGTGCACCGGTCGTCCACGTACCACTCACCGCCGCCGTCCTTCGCTAAGGGCGCCGACCGGTCGTCCGCTGTGGTGTTCACGGTCCTTCTGCCTCCTTGGCCCCTGTGCCGTACCGGGCCCGATGGTTTCCCCGGTTCCCGCGGTCCCGAGGTTCCCGCGCCGCACCGGAAAAGAGGAAGGGGGGCGGAGTCTTGTTTCTGCTGGTCACGGGGTCTCTCGCGCGGAGAGCGACAAGAGGTGTCATGTACGCGACGTTCTGCCGCCTGTGGGGCGAGGTCGCGGCGGCCTACCGCGACTGGCACGCGGCCGGCAGCCCGCCGCGCTCCGCCCACCGCATCGGCATCAACCCGTCCCGAGAGTCGATCGGGACGGGCTGACCTGGGCTTCCTCGCGCTGTCCGGCTCTTCTGCCTCAGCCCTTGAGTGTCTGGACGAAGGCGGTCCAGGCGGTGGTGGGAATGACGAGTGCGGGGTCGTCGGGGGTCTTGCTGTCGCGGACGGGGACGACGCCGGGGAAGTGGTCGGCGATCTCGACGCATTCCCCGCCGTTGGTGTTGCTGTAGCTGCTCTTGCGCCAGCGGGCGGTGCTCAGTTCGGGGGTGTGTCGCATGACGAGTAGTCCTCCAGTACTTGCCGGATCAGCTCTGCCGACTCGCCTAGGGACAGGGCATTGGCGCGCAGTACGTCGTACCGCCGCTGCCACTTCTTCACCGCTTCCGCATCCTCGTTGAGGTGACCGGCCTCGATGCCCTCTTCGTAGGCGACTTCGGCCCCGTTGGGGAGCCTCAGCAGAGTAAGCGCACCGCCCATGAGCGAGTGCGGGCCCGCTCGGAACGGCATGACCTGAACCTTACTGTCCGGAGTATCCGCCTGCTCAAGCAGCGAAGTCAGCTGCTCTGCCATGCATTTCCGGCCTCCAACCTGCCGGCGCAACACGGCCTCGTCGATGATCGCCCAACGGAGCGGGGGCGAGTCTGAGCGCTGTCGTTCCTGGCGGGCCATCCTGGCGGTGACGCGTTCTTCGACCTGCGCTTCGGTCCGGTCTTCCTGGCAACGCAGCAACGCGTACGCGTAGTCCTTGGTTTGTAGCAATCCGGGTAGCACCTGGCCCCCGTACTGCGTGATGTTCTCGGCCTGCGCTTCGAGGTCCATGTAACGCCGGTACTGATCCGGATGCACCTCCCGTTTCGCCAACTGGTACAGCCCGTGGAAGTGCTGGCCCGTGCCGAAGGCCGCGTCCAGGGCGGACGGGAGTTCCGGCGGGGGCATCATCTCGGCGGTCTCGACGCGGGCCAGGTTGCTCTTGCTGGAGTTCACGATGTCGGCCAGTTGCACCAGCGACATCCCGACCTCCTCGCGGTGGCGGCGCAGTTCCGAGCCGAAGTAGTGCCGGGCCGATACGTACGGGGTCAGGGACTTGGGTGCGTACTTCACTGTTGCGCCTTCCGGGGTTTCGGGCTTTCGAATGCTCCCGCTCTCAACGCGGGGACGGTGCGGACCTATTGAGGCCATGTCTCACAGCGCGACGATGGCGATACAGACGGTAAGCGCAGTCGAGATCCGAACTCCAGCCCCCGCAAGCGTGCTTCTCGCCCCGGGGCGGAGCCCGCCGAAAGGACGCCCCCATGGCCCAACGCACCACCTCGCCAAGGCTGTTGCCCTGGACCCGGGACGACGGGGCGCCGTGCTACCTGATCACGGACGACCCGTGCAGCCGGATGTCGCTGCTGGCCGACGACGTGGAGGAGGAGATGCTCGCCGCCGCCGGGAAACTGCTCGCCGCCACCGACCCGCCGCCCGGGCCGGAGGCCGGCCGACGGGAGTTGCGCGGGCTGGTCGCCGGGCTGCGTGCGGCGCTGCGCGACGTCCGGCGGATCGCCGTCAGCCGGGGCGAGCGGTTGCCGGATCTCGACTGTGACGAGGCCGGGTAACGGATCGGCACACCCTCCGTGCATCGTGCAACCGTTCGGCCGGCCTCGTGGTCTGGACCCGCATGAAGGGATCACTCACGAGCGGGCGAAGGCGGCGTGCGGTGCGGACGGGGGCGGTCGCCCTGTTGGTCGTCCTCGCACCCGGGATGGCCGCCTGCGGCGAGCAGCGGTCTCCGGGTGTCGGAAAGGAAGTGACCACACCGGCCACGGCAGGAGCGCACTCGTCGCCGGCCGGCGTGAAGCACCCCCAGGGGACGAAGCTTGAGATCACGGCGGCGATGCGGACGTACTACCTCCCGCGGCCAACCGGATCGGACGCGAACGACGAGCCCACCGAGTACCAAGTCAACCTGCAGTCCACCGGATGGACCGGCGCGAAGCCGTCGGTCGTCAAGGACGTCAAGGCGCACTTCGACCTGTCGGTCTTCAAGGACATCGCCACCGTCCGTTGGATCAACCAGGGGAACCGGCATCCGGACACCTGCGTCCGCTCCGGTGACGAGCTGACCTGCGACCTGAAGGATGTCGAACTCGGTGCGTCCTTCTCGCCGTTCGCGGTGTCCGTGCTGCCGGGCGCGCCCAAGGGCCCGGCCGGTGCCCTGCACATCACCGTGACCAGCGCCAACGCACCGACCGTCCGGCGCACCACGGACATCGTCGTCGGTGCGCCCCGCCTGACCGCGCGCCAGGACAAGCCGCTGACCGGCGTGAAGCCCGGCTCCGAGGTGCCGCTGACACCGGCCTTCGGCAACAAGGGGGACACCGACGTCGACGACGACATCCTCGTGACGGTGCGCGCGACCGAGGCCACGCTGCGGCCGCAGTACCGCAACTGCCGCTACGACAAGCCCGTTGCGCCCACCAAGGCGGAGTGCACGTTCCCCGGACCGCTGCGGGTCGGGGCGGCGTACGAGACCGACGGGCCGCTCACCGCGGTGGCCGACGCGACCGCGATGCACGGCAAGCTCACCTACGCCGTGTACCGGGCCCATGACCGGCTGGACGCGCGCTACCCCGGCGAGCAGCTGCCCGCCACGGCCGTACGGGGCACCGGCGCGCCGCTGGGCCTCCGGCCGATCGACGGCAGTGGCGCCGAGTTCGCGACGTCCGCGCACTGGAAGGCCGAGATGGCAGGCGGCGACCTGGCCTTCGACACCGACCAGATCCATGACGTGCAGGCGGTCGGGTTCGCCATCAAGGGCAAGGTCGGCGAGGTGGTCGAGGTCGACGTGCCGTGGCCGCGCAACCTCGGCGAGGGGGACGTCAGGGTGACCCTGCCCGAGGGCGTCAGCCCGGCCCCGGTGAACCCCGAGGAGCACCCCAGCGAAATGACGTTCTGCCGACCCGCCGACGGGGGCGCGAGCTGTTCCTGGGGCCCGCACGGCACAACCCTGGTGGTCCGCATCGACGAGCGGGTCGACGGCGCCCGGGGCACGGTCTCCGCGCCCTCCGACCCCGCGGCCGATCCCAACCAGGAGAACAACTCCGCGCCGGTGACGGTCGAGTACACCGGCTAGTCGAGTTCACCGACCAGCGGGCACCAGGCGGCGGAAACGGCAGGGCGGGGCGCCCCCGGAGGGACGCCCCGCCCTGCTGCGGCGCGCCGCTACGGCAGCGCCAGCATCCGCTCCAGCGCCAGCTTGGCGAAGTGCTCGGTCTCCTCGTCGACCTGGATGCGGTTGACGACCTTGCCGTCCGCCAGCGACTCCAGCGTCCACACCAGGTGCGGGAGGTCGATGCGGTTCATGGTCGAGCAGAAGCAGACCGTCTTGTCGAGGAAGACGATCTCCTTGCCCTCGGGCGCGAAGCGGTTGGCCAGGCGGCGGACGAGGTTCAGCTCGGTGCCGATCGCCCACTTCGAGCCGGCCGGCGCCGCCTCCAGGGCCTTGATGATGTACTCGGTCGACCCGACGTAGTCCGCCGCCGCCACGACCTCGTGCTTGCACTCGGGGTGGACCAGGACGTTCACGCCCGGGATGCGGGCCCGCACGTCGTTCACCGAGTCCAGCGAGAAGCGGCCGTGCACCGAGCAGTGACCGCGCCACAGGATCATCTTCGCGGCCCGCAGCTCCTCGGCGGTCAGGCCGCCGTTCGGCTTGTGCGGGTTGTAGACCACGCAGTCGTCCAGGGACAGGCCCAGGTCCCGCACGGCGGTGTTGCGGCCCAGGTGCTGGTCCGGCAGGAAGAGGACCTTGGTGGTCGCCCGGTCCTCGCCCTGCCCGAAGGCCCACTCCAGCGCCCGCTCGGCGTTCGACGACGTGCAGATCGTGCCGCCGTGCTTGCCGGTGAACGCCTTGATGTCGGCCGAGGAGTTCATGTACGAGACCGGCACGACCTGGTCGGCGACGCCCGCCTCGGTCAGCACGTCCCAGCATTCGGCGACCTGCTCGGCGGTGGCCATGTCGGCCATCGAGCAGCCCGCGGCCAGGTCGGGGAGGATCACCTGCTGGTCGTCGCCGGTGAGGATGTCCGCGGACTCGGCCATGAAGTGCACACCGCAGAAGACGATGTACTCGGCGTTCGGCCGGGCCGCGGCGTCCCGCGCGAGCTTGAAGGAGTCGCCGGTGACGTCGGCGAACTCGATGACCTCGTCGCGCTGGTAGTGGTGCCCGAGGACGAAGACCTTCTCGCCCAGCTTGGCCTTGGCGGCGCGGGCACGCTCGACCAGGTCCGGGTCGGAGGGCGCCGGCAGGTCACCGGGGCACTCCACGCCGCGCTCGCTCTTCGGGTCGGCCTCGCGGCCGAGGAGGAGCAGCGCCAGCGGGGTCGGCTGGACGTCCAGGGGCTGGGCGGTGGTCACGACACGCACCCTCTCTTCTCTGCGGAAAGTCCTTGCGGACGGTCTCTGCGGGGGCGGCGGGATGCGCTGCGGCTCCGCCTTTTCGTCTATTTGACGCTATCTATCATAGCTGGTTCACGTCACTTTGACGATGGCCATAGCGTCGATGTGACGCGTCAGCCGCGGGGTACGCGGGCCGCTCCGCCCGCCGGTCGGGCCTGGGGCGTCCGCCCGTCGGTGTGCGAGCATGAAGGAAGAGAAGGACAGATCACGCGCAGCCGGAATTAATCCGGGACGCCACTGGTTAGACCTGTTCGCAACCGATGGCAAGCGGTCCGTACAACCCGGGAGAGATGTAGATGAGCGTTCAGGACGAGACCACCGTCACCGACGGCATCATCCTGTCCGACGCGGCCGCGTCGAAGGTCAAGACCCTGCTGGAGCAGGAGGGCCGGGACGACCTCGCGCTGCGCGTCGCGGTCCAGCCCGGCGGCTGCTCGGGCCTGCGCTACCAGCTCTTCTTCGACGAGCGCGCGCTCGACGGCGACGTCGTCAAGGAGTTCGACGGCGTCAAGGTCGTCACCGACCGGATGAGCGCTCCCTACCTGGGCGGCGCCTCCATCGACTTCGTCGACACGATCGAGAAGCAGGGCTTCACGATCGACAACCCGAACGCCACGGGCTCCTGCGCCTGCGGCGACTCCTTCAGCTGATCCTGCTCGGGCCCACGGGCCACGGCACGTGAGAAAGGCGGCACCCCCGGCCGGGGGTGCCGCCTTTCACGCGTTCTGCCTCTCATGCGTGGCGCCTCTCATGCGTGGCGCCTCTCACGCGTGCTGCCTCTCACGCGTGAGACCGCCGGCTACCGCGGTGCCACCGTCTTGCCGGACGTGGCGTCCACCACCTTCCGGCCGTCCAGCGGCTTCTCCAGCGTCACCGTCTTGCTGAAGTCCTTGGCGATCTTCACGCAGATCTGGTGGGGGCGCTTGTCCTTCCCGGTGACCGTGACCCGTACCGTGCCGCCCGACTCCTGCACGCTGGCCTCGTAGGTGCTGCACACCCCGCCCCAGAAGTGGACGGTCAGCGTCCGACCGTCGTCCGCCACCTGGTAGCCGGACAGCGTCATCGCCGTCGTCCCCGGCTCGGACGGCTTCGGCCCCGCCGGCTCGCTGCCCCGCAGGAACTTCGGGTCCACCGCGGTCCCGGCGATCGTCGAGGTGGTGCCCGGCGTGCCCGCGGCGCCCGGCGTGCGCACCGTGTACAGCCAGGACGGCACCAGCACCTGCCCGCCGTGCGAGTACCGCGTGGCGAGACCGAAGACCGCACCGGTCACCTCGGACACCGCCGGCTTGCCGTTCGGCGACGGCTCGCAGGGCGCTATCCCGCCGCCCTGGGGGGCCTTGTCGCCCTTGTGCTGGAAGGTGGGCGCCGACGGGCAGTGGCCCAGCGGGTGCATCGTCCGACCGTCGCCGTTCAGCTCGGTCAGCGTCGTCCGGGCATCCCGGACGGGGTACTCCGCCCCCTTCACCGGGTTCGCCAACTCGCCGCTGCCGCTGACCAGTTGCCCATCCGAGCCGACCTGGAGCCGACTCTGCCAGCCGAACGTCGGCAGCCCGCCGATCACCGGGTCGGCGGTGACCACCCGCACCGCGGCGAACGTCTGGTGCGTGTCGAGCCGGGCGTCCGGCTGGCCGAGCGCCGCCAGCACCGGCCGCACCGCCTGCCGGGCCGTCGCCTCGGACGCCGGACCGCTGCCGGCGTCCCCGCCGGCCCCGCTCCCGCCGTCCGTCCCGCCCCGGTACGACGGGCAGCCCGACGGGCCGTCGGTCAGTGGGCACTTGGTCCCGTCCCCACTGCCGAACCGGCTGAACACCCAGTTCCCCGCGCCGGTCTTGGCGACCCGCAGCGTGGTGCCCCGGCCGTCCGGGCCGGGCGTGCCGACCGCCCACCAGTTGCCGTCCGACCGCACCGATCCGGCCACGTCCAACGCCTTCGCCAGTCGCGCCACGGCGGACTGGTCGATTCCGCCCGTGGGCCGGTAGACGGGCGCGGACCGCGGGCCGTCGGGGAGCTTGCCCACCACGCGGTACTGATCGTGGTGCGGGGCGGGCTCGCCGACCGCGATCGACGCCGAATCCAGCGCCAGTGGCGGCGGCCCGCCGTCGGCCGCGCCGGCCGGCCCGGCGCCGTCGGACGCGGACGAGGCCCAGTACGCCGCGCCGCCTCCGACGGCCAGCACCGCGCCGGCCACCGACGCGACCACCAGGGGAGTGCGCCGGCCGCGCCGTTCGGGTCGGGTGGCCTGGGGGGTGTCCTGGGTCTCCGGGGTCTCCTCGGTGCTCACCGCTTCGCTCCTTCAGCTCCGCCGGTCATCTGACGTGCCACCCGGCAGGGTGGACGCCGATGGGACGGAGCGGGGGCGCGGACGGTTCCCTGCGCGCCGTCCGGCCCGCCGCCCCGCACCCCCTGTGACGGCCCTCACAGCGGACGGTGCGCACCACGTGAGACGTCCGTACGCCCCGATCGAAACGACCTATCATGAGATGTTTTCGCGCTTTTCGAAGTGTCCAGGAATGGGCAGAAGCCGGGCCCCTCGCCGGGTAGCGTTGCCCTCCGTCCGCACAACCCCACGCCCTCCGCAGGAGCAGACCCGCCGTGCGTATCGCAGTCTCCGGCTCCATCGCCACCGACCACCTGATGACCTTCCCCGGCCGCTTCGCCGACCAGTTGGTCGCCGACCAGCTGCATACGATCTCCCTCTCCTTCCTGGTCGACCAGCTCGACGTCCGCCGCGGCGGGGTCGCGCCCAACATCTGCTTCGGCATGGGCCAGCTCGGCATCCGGCCGATCCTGGTCGGCGCCGCCGGCAGCGACTTCGAGGAGTACCGCGCCTGGCTCGACCGGCACGGTGTCGACACCCACTCGGTGCACATCTCCGAGGTCCTGCACACCGCCCGCTTCGTCTGCACCACCGACGCCGACCACAACCAGCTCGGCTCCTTCTACACCGGTGCCATGAGCGAGGCCCGGCAGATCGAGCTCCAGACCGTGGCCGACCGGGTCGGCGGACTGGACCTGGTCCTGATCGGCGCGGACGACCCCGAGGCGATGATCCGGCACACCGAGGAGTGCCGGACCCGCGGCATCCCCTTCGCCGCCGACTTCTCCCAGCAGATCGCCCGGATGGACGGCGAGAACATCCGCATCCTCATGGAGGGCGCGACCTACCTCTTCAACAACGAGTACGAGGCCGGGCTCATCGAGTCCAAGACCGGGTGGACCGCCGAGGAGATCCTGGCCAAGGTCGGCACCCGCGTCACCACCCTCGGCTCCAACGGCGTCCGCATCCAGCGGGTCGGCGAGCCGGACATCGAGGTCGGCGTCCCCGAGGAGAAGGCCAAGGCCGACCCGACCGGCGTCGGCGACGCCTTCCGCGCCGGCTTCCTGTCCGGCCTGGCCTGGGGCGTCGGCCTGGAGCGCGCCGCCCAGGTCGGCTGCATGCTGGCCACCCTGGTCATCGAGACCGTCGGCACCCAGGAGTACGAGCTGCACCGCAGCTCCTTCATGGACCGCTTCACCAAGGCGTACGGCCACGACGCCGCGGGCGAGGTCCGTCAGTTCCTGCTCTGACCCACCGGGCCGCCCGGCCTCAGACGCGGCGCCGCACCACGTAGGCGGCGCCGCGTTCCGCCGGCTCCTCGCCGACGTACTCCTGCTCCCGCATCGCGCACCACGCGGGGATGTCCTGCCGGGCCGCCGCGTCGTCGGAGAGCACCGTCACCGTGCCGCCGACCGGCACCCGGTCGATCACCTTCGCCAGTTCGATGACCGGAACCGGACAGCGCCGACCGAGCGCGTCCACCACCAACCCCGGCGCCGCCGCCGGCTCGGCGACCTCCGCCGCCCCCGCGGCCCGGGCCGCCGGCTCCTGAACCGGCACCCCGAACCGCTCCCGCACCGACCGCACCGCCTCCGGCAGCACCGTCAGGAACCGCTCCACGTCCGCCGCCTCCGTGCCGTACGGCAGCGAGACCCGGACGTTCCCCTCCGACAGCACCCCCATCGCCCGCAGCACATGGCTCGGCGTCAGGGTGCTGGACGTACACGACGAACCGGAAGAAACGGAGAAGCCGGCCCGGTCCAGCTCGTGCAACAGCGCCTCACCGTCGACATAGAGACAAGAGAAGGTGACGAGGTGCGGCAGCCGGCGCACCGGATCGCCGACCACCTCCACGTCCGGCACCAGCTCCGGCACCCGGGCCCGGATCCGGTCCACCAGCCCGCCGAGCCGCCCCGCCTCGTCCGCCCCGCCCGCCGCCGCGGCCCGCAGCGCGCGCAGTGCCGCCGCCGCGGCCACCACCGCCGGAAGGTTCCCGAAGCCCGGGCTGCGCCCCGACTCCCGTTCGTCCAGCGGCCCCTGGGGTGCGAACCGGGTCCCCTTGCGGACGGCCAGCAGTCCGACCCCGGGCGGCCCGCCCCACTTGTGCGCGCTCGCCGTCAGCACCGACCAGGCGCCGGGCACCGGCCCCCACGGCACCGACTGCGCCGCGTCCACCAGCAGCGGCACCCCGGCCTCCCGGCAGTCCGCGGCCACCTCCTCCACCGGCTGTGCGGTGCCCACCTCGTGGTTGGCCGACTGCAGGCACACCAGCGCGGCGTCCTCGCCGAGCGCGTCGGCCACCGCGGCCCGGGCCACCCGGCCGGTCCGGTCCACCGGTACCTCGGTCACCGTCCCGCCGGCCGCGGCGTGCACCTCGGCGACGTGCAGCACCGCGGAGTGCTCCACGGCGGAGTGCACCAGCCGCCGCCCGACACGCCGACGGGCCGCCAGGACGCCGAACATGCCGGAATGCACCGCATGTGTCCCCGAAGGGGTGAACGTCAGCTCGTCGGGGCGGCACCCCACCGCGTCCGCGGCGGCCTCCCGCGCGGCGTCCAGCAGCAGCCGGGCCCGCCGTCCCTCGCGGTACAGGCGAGCCGGATCGGCCCACCCCTCGTCGAGCGCGGCGAGCAGGGCCTCCCGGGCGACCGGGTGCAGCGGAGCGGCCGACGCCGCGTCGAAGTAGGGCACGTACGAGACGGTAGAGCACCCTTCGCGGGGGTGCCGGGCGGGCCGTCAGATGCCCCGCGGCGGGCGGCGATCGGGGCCCGCGACGCCGGTGGGGGAAGGGCTCGGCCACCCCTTAGGGGTGCGATGCGGCGCGTTGGGCACCCTCCCCGCGCGACCCCAAATAGCGTCCAGTAGGGTTTGGTCCGCATAAACATCCAAACCCCTGCCCGAAGCAGGGCGGCGACCGACCAGCGAGTAAGGCCGCAGCCGACCGCTCGGGCGAGACTCTCGGGAAGGCGCTACGTGAGTCCCAACGGCTCCGACCGCTCGTCGCGGCGCCCGATGCGGCGGAAGCTGCCGCAGGTGCTTGCTGCGGGCCTGGTCCTGGCGACCGCTACTGGTTGCACATACAAGGACTTCCCCCGCCTCGGCATGCCAACGCCCGTCACCGACGAGGCGCCGCGGATCCTCTCTCTTTGGCAGGGCTCCTGGGCCGCCGCCCTCGCAACGGGCGTGCTGGTGTGGGGCCTGATCATCTGGAGCGTGATCTTCCACCGTCGCAGCAGGACCAAGGTGGAGGTTCCTGCCCAGACGCGGTACAACATGCCGATCGAGGCGTTGTACACCATCGTCCCGTTCATCATCATCGCGGTGCTGTTCTACTTCACCGCGCGTGATGAGAGCGCGCTCCTCAAGACGTCCAAGAAGCCGGACCACGTCATCAACGTCGTGGGATTCCAGTGGAGCTGGGCGTTCAACTACCTGGAGAACGTCGACGGCAACCCGAAGACGACGAACATCAATTCTCCGGAGCTCAAGGCGATCCCGGACAAGTGGAAGAAGTCCGCGCCGCAGGGTGCGGACGGCGTCTACGACTACGGCACGCCGGCCACGCGCAACCCGCAGACCGGCAACCCCGGTCCGACGCTCTGGCTGCCGAAGGGCGAGACGGTCCAGTTCGTGCTGACCTCGCGGGACGTCATCCACTCCTTCTGGGTGGTGCCGTTCCTGATGAAGCAGGACGTCATCCCGGGCCACACCAACGTATTCGAGGTGACCCCCAACAAGGAGGGCACCTTCATGGGTAAGTGCGCGGAGCTCTGCGGCGTCGACCACTCCCGGATGCTCTTCAACGTCAAGGTCGTCTCGCCTGCCAAGTACCGGCAGCACCTGAAGGACCTGGCGGCGAAGGGACAGACCGGGTACCTGCCGGCGGGTATCGAGCAGACTGACCACGCCAGGAATGCGGAGACCAAGAACCAGTGAGCATCCTCAACGAACCTCAGGGTGCCGCCGCCGAATCGGCTCCGGCAGCACCACCCGTACGCAAGAAGCAACCCGGTATCGCTGCCGTCAAGTGGCTGACGACCACTGACCACAAGACCATCGGCACGATGTACCTGGTCACGTCGTTCGCGTTCTTCTGCATCGGCGGCATCATGGCGCTCCTCATGCGCGCCGAGCTGGCCCGTCCGGGTACGCAGATCATGTCGAACGAGCAGTTCAACCAGGCGTTCACGATGCACGGCACGATCATGCTGCTGATGTTCGCGACGCCGTTGTTCGCCGGGTTCGCGAACTGGATCATGCCGCTGCAGATCGGCGCGCCGGACGTGGCGTTCCCGCGGCTGAACATG
>NZ_JBJMAB010000017.1:0-159173 GCF_045799175.1 Streptomyces sp. VTCC 41912 | reverse complement strand
CGGACACCCCACCACCCGCACCCCCGGCACCGCACCCGACCAGCCCCGCGCAGCGGCCCCGCGCCGCAGGCGCAAACGGAAACCCCCGCGGCGGGGCGGCCGGAGACGTTCGACGACGCCCCGCGCAGCGGCACCGCGCCGCAGGCGCAAACGGAATCCCCCGCGGCGGGGCGGCCGGAGACGTTCGACGGCGCCCCGCGCAGCGGCCCGCGCCGCAGGCGCAAACGGAATCCCCCACGGCGGGGTGGCCGGAGACGTTCGACGGCGCCCCGCGCAGCGGCCCGCGCCGCAGGCGCAAACGGAATCCCCCACGGCGGGACGGCCGGAGACGTTCGACGAAGCCCCGCGCAGCGGCCCGCGCCGCAGGCGCAAACAGAAACCCCCACGGCGGGACGGCCGGAGACGTTCGACGGCGCCCCGCGCAGCGGCCCCGCGCCGCAGGCGCAAACGGAAACCCCCACGGCGGGACAGCCGACGACGTACGACGACGCCCCGCGCAGCGGCCCCGCGCAAGCGATAGCGTGACTCGGCGTGACAACGTTTATCTGGATCGCCGCGGCGATCGTCCTCATCGGCCTCTACTTGAGTTGGACGGCCGGTCGGCTCGACCGGCTGCACGCGCGGATCGACGCGGCGCGGGCGGCGTTGGACGCCCAGTTGTTGCGGCGGGCTTCGGTCGCGCAGGAGGTGGGGACGTCGGGGGTGTTGGATCCGGCGGCTTCGATCGTGCTCTACCAGGCCGCGCATGACGCCCGGCAGGCGACGGAGGAGCAGCGCGAGGTCGCGGAGAGCGAGCTGAGCCAGGCGTTGCGGGCGGTCTTCGAGGACGAGGCGCAGTTGGCGGCGGTGCGGGAGGCGCCGGGCGGGGAGCGGACGGTCGTGGAGCTGACCGCTGCGGTGCGCCGGGTCCCGATGGCGCGGCGGTTCCACAACGACGCGGTGCGGGCGGCGCGGGCGGTCCGTCGGCATCGGGTGGTGCGCTATGTGCGGTTGGCCGGGCATGCGCCGTTCCCGATGGCGTTCGAGATGGACGACGAGCCGCCGGCCGTCTTGGACGACCGCTCGGTCGGGAACTGACCGACCACGAAGCGGAAGCAGACCATCCGGCTGGTGGGACGGTCGAGGTCGGCAAGCCACCGGCCTCTAATTGGCCCTTTTCCCAGGTCGCTGACCCACGGTTGTGTAGGCGCCGAAGCGCAACCACCCGCACTGAGTGAGGTCAACGTGTCCAGCACGCCCACCACGCCCCAGACCCCCGAGACCGGAACCGCGCGCGTCAAGCGCGGCATGGCCGAGCAGCTCAAGGGCGGCGTGATCATGGACGTCGTCACGCCGGAAGAGGCGAAGATCGCCGAGGACGCCGGTGCCGTCGCCGTCATGGCCCTGGAGCGGGTCCCGGCCGACATCCGCAAGGACGGCGGCGTGGCCCGGATGTCCGACCCGGACATGATCGACGGCATCATCGACGCGGTCTCGATCCCCGTCATGGCCAAGTCCCGGATCGGCCACTTCGTCGAGGCCCAGGTCCTGCAGTCGCTCGGCGTCGACTACATCGACGAGTCCGAGGTCCTCACCCCGGCCGACGAGGTCAACCACTCCGACAAGTGGGCCTTCACCACCCCGTTCGTCTGCGGCGCCACCAACCTCGGTGAGGCGCTGCGCCGGATCGCCGAGGGCGCGGCCATGATCCGCTCCAAGGGCGAGGCCGGTACCGGCAACGTCGTCGAGGCGGTCCGCCACCTGCGTCAGATCAAGGGCGAGATCGCCAAGCTGCGCGGCTGCGACCACAACGAGCTGTTCGCCGCCGCCAAGGAGCTGCGCGCCCCCTACGAGCTGGTCAAGGAGGTCGCCGAGCTGGGCAAGCTCCCCGTCGTGCTGTTCTCCGCCGGCGGTGTGGCCACCCCGGCCGACGCCGCGCTGATGCGCCAGCTCGGCGCCGAGGGCGTCTTCGTCGGCTCCGGCATCTTCAAGTCCGGCGACCCGGCCAAGCGCGCCGCCGCGATCGTGAAGGCCACCACCTTCTACGACGACCCGAAGGTCATCGCGGACGTCTCCCGCAACCTGGGCGAGGCCATGGTCGGCATCAACTGCGATACCCTCCCCGAGGCCGAGCGCTACGCCAACCGCGGCTGGTAAGGACGCAGGAACTGATGAGCACCACTCCCATCATCGGCGTGCTGGCGCTCCAGGGCGACGTCCGCGAGCACCTCAAGGCGCTCGCGGACGCCGGCGCCCGGGGGCTGCCGGTCCGTCGTCCCGAGGAGCTCGACGCAATCGACGGCCTGGTCGTTCCGGGTGGCGAATCCACGACCATGTCCAAGCTGGCGGTCGTGTTCGGCATGTTGGAGCCGCTGCGCGCGTTCGTGCGGGCGGGGCGGCCGGTCTACGGCACCTGCGCCGGCATGATCATGGTCGCCGACAAGCTGCTGGACGCCCGGGACGACCAGGAGACGCTGGGCGGGATCGACATGATCGTGCGCCGCAACGCCTTCGGGCGGCAGAACGAGTCGTTCGAGGCGGCCGTCGAGGTGGCCGGGATCGACGGCGGCCCGGTGGAGGGCGTCTTCATCCGGGCGCCCTGGGTCGAGTCGGTCGGCGCCTCCGTGGAGGTCCTCGCGACGTACGGTGGACATACCGTGGGAGTGCGGCAGGGTAACGTGCTCGCCACGTCCTTCCACCCGGAGCTGACCGGTGACCACCGGATCCACGGGTTCTTCGTGGACATGGTCCGTGCGGTGACCCCTCAGGGGAAGCGCGCGTAAGCGCGGTGTGAGGGGCGGAGTTCGGGAGACCGGCCGCCCTCCCGGTAGGATCTGGGGCGATCGTTTCTGACATGGGTTACGCGAAGGAGACAGGCGGATGTCCGGCCACTCTAAATGGGCTACGACGAAGCACAAGAAGGCCGTGATCGATGCCAAGCGCGGCAAGCTCTTCGCGAAGCTGATCAAGAACGTCGAGGTCGCGGCGCGGATGGGCGGCGTCGACGTGGAAGGCAACCCGACGCTGTACGACGCCGTGCAGAAGGCGAAGAAGCAGTCGGTCCCGAACAAGAACATCGACTCCGCGATCAAGCGCGGTGGCGGCCTCGAAGCCGGCGGCGCCGACTACGAGACGATCATGTACGAGGGCTACGGTCCCAACGGCGTCGCGGTGCTCATCGAGTGCCTCACCGACAACCGCAACCGTGCCGCGTCCGACGTCCGCGTCGCGATGACCCGCAACGGCGGCTCGATGGCCGACCCGGGTTCGGTGTCGTACCTCTTCAACCGCAAGGGCGTGGTGATCGTCCCCAAGGGCGAGCTGAGCGAGGACGACGTCCTGGGCGCGGTCCTGGACGCCGGCGCCGAGGAGGTCAACGACCTCGGTGAGTCCTTCGAGGTGCTCAGCGAGGCCACCGACCTGGTCGCGGTGCGCACCGCGCTCCAGGAGGCCGGCATCGACTACGACTCGGCCGAGGCCAACTTCGTCCCGACCATGCAGGTCGAGCTGGAGGAAGAGGGCGCGCGCAAGATCTTCAAGCTGATCGACGCCCTGGAGGACAGCGACGACGTGCAGAACGTCTTCGCCAACTTCGACGTGTCCGACGACGTCATGGCCAAGGTCGACGCCTGACGGTCGAGGGCTAACCGGTCGTACGACGGGCCGGCGGGGAACACACCCCGCCGGCCCGTCGGTTTGTCAGTGGCAGCCACTAACCTGCAGGAACGTAAGGAACAGACGACCGAACGACGGCGAGGGGCGGGGCCCGATGAAGGTGCTGGGGGTGGACCCGGGGCTGACGCGCTGCGGGGTCGGCGTGGTGGACGGGGTGGCCGGGCGGCCGCTGACCATGGTCGGCGTCGGCGTCGTGCGGACCCCGGCGGACGCGGACGTCGCCCACCGCCTGGTGCTGATCGAGCGCGGCCTGGAAGAGTGGCTCGACACCCACCGCCCCGAGTACGTCGCCGTGGAGCGGGTCTTCAGCCAGCACAACGTCCGTACGGTCATGGGCACCGCCCAGGCCAGCGCGGTCGCCATGCTGTGCGCCGCGCGCCGCGGGCTGCCGGTCGCACTGCACACCCCCAGCGAGGTCAAGGCCGCGGTCACCGGCTCGGGACGGGCCGACAAGGCGCAGGTCGGAGCGATGGTGACCCGTCTGCTGCGGCTCTCCGCACCGCCCAAGCCGGCCGACGCCGCCGACGCCCTCGCCCTGGCCATCTGCCACATCTGGCGCGCCCCCGCGGTCAACCGCCTCCAGCAGGCCCAGGCCGCGGCCCGCCGCACACCCGCACCCGCACGCACCCTGAAGGGCACTCGATGATCGCCTTCGTCTCCGGCCCGGTCGCGGCCCTGGCACCGGACACCGCCGTCGTCGAGGTCGGCGGCGTCGGCATGGCCGTCCAGTGCACGCCGAACACCCTTTCCGGCCTCCGGCTCGGCGAGCTCGCCAAGCTCGCCACCTCCCTCGTCGTCCGCGAGGACTCGCTGACCCTCTACGGCTTCGCCGACGACGACGAGCGGCAGACCTTCGAACTGCTGCAGACCGCCAGCGGGGTCGGCCCGCGGCTGGCCCAGGCGATGCTCGCGGTGCATTCCCCGGACGCCCTGCGGCTCGCGGTGTCCACGGGCGACGAGAAGGCGCTGACGGCCGTGCCGGGCATCGGCAAGAAGGGCGCGCAGAAGCTGCTGCTGGAGTTCAAGGACCGGCTCGGCGCACCGGTCGGCACGGCCCGTCCGGTGGCCGGAGCGGCGGCACCGGCCGGTTGGCGCGATCAGCTCCAGGCCGCGCTGGTCGGTCTGGGCTACGCCGCCAGGGAGGCCGACGAGGCGGTCGCCGCGGTGGCTCCGCAGGCCGAGGCGACCGCCGCCGCGGGCGGCACGCCGCAGGTGCCGCAGTTGCTGAAGGCGGCGCTGCAGACCCTCAACCGCGCCCGATGACCGGCGCCGCGCCCGCGCACCCCCGACCGCACCACCCCGCAGGCGGCCCGGCCGCCCCGACCCCGCGAGGCAATCCGCAGTGAACTGGGACGACACCGCACCGTCCACCGCCGAGGAGACCGCCGACGTCCCGGCCGACCGGCTGGTGGCGGCCGACGCCGACGGCGAGGAGAACGCCGTCGAGGCCGCGCTGCGGCCCAAGGACCTCGACGAGTTCGTGGGCCAGGAGCGGGTCCGCGAACAGCTCGACCTGGTGCTGAAGGCGGCCCGCGCCCGGGGAGCCACCGCCGACCACGTGCTGCTCTCCGGTGCGCCCGGGTTGGGCAAGACCACCCTCTCCATGATCATCGCGGCCGAGATGGGCGCCCCGATCCGGATCACCTCCGGCCCCGCCATCCAGCACGCCGGCGACCTGGCGGCGATCCTCTCCTCCCTCCAGGAGGGCGAGGTCCTCTTCCTCGACGAGATCCACCGCATGTCCCGGCCCGCCGAGGAGATGCTCTACATGGCGATGGAGGACTTCCGGGTCGACGTGATCGTCGGCAAGGGGCCGGGCGCGACCGCCATCCCCCTGGAACTCCCGCCGTTCACCCTGGTCGGGGCGACCACCCGGGCCGGTCTGCTGCCGCCGCCGCTGCGCGACCGCTTCGGCTTCACCGGCCACATGGAGTTCTACGCGCCGGTCGAGCTGGAGCGCGTCATCCGCCGCTCGGCCGGTCTGCTCGACGTGGAGATAGAGCCCGAAGGGGCCGCCGAGATCGCCGGCCGCTCCCGGGGCACGCCCCGGATCGCCAACCGCCTGCTGCGCCGGGTCCGGGACTACGCCCAGGTCAAGGCCGACGGAGTGATCACCCGCGAGGTCGCCGCGCAGGCCCTCGGGGTCTACGAGGTCGACGCTCGCGGGCTGGACCGGCTGGACCGCGCGGTGCTCACCGCCCTGCTCAAGCTGTTCGGCGGTGGCCCGGTGGGGCTCTCCACCCTGGCTGTCGCGGTGGGGGAGGAGCGTGAGACCGTCGAGGAGGTCGCCGAGCCCTTCCTGGTGCGGGAGGGGCTGCTGGCCCGTACGCCGCGCGGCCGGATCGCGACCCCCGCGGCCTGGGCCCACCTCGGGCTGGTGCCCCCGCAGCAAGCGGGCGGAAGCGGACAGCGTGGACTGTTCGAGGCATGACGGCGCGGAGACTCGCCCGGTCAGGAACTGCGGTGCGATGCTGGGCGTTGTTCCACTGGTGCGGACTCGCTTAGACTCCGCCGATGCCGCCCGTATGGACGGTATATCCACCTCTGTATATGAGACCGCGGAGAAGCGGTCGTGCGAAGGATTTCCGTCCCGTGAGTATCATGACTCTCCTCCCGTTCATCGTCCTCATCGGGGCCATGTTCCTGATGACGCGGTCCGCCAAGAAGAAGCAGCAGGCGGCCCAGCAGATGCGCGAAGAAATGCAGCCCGGCACCGGCGTCCGGACGATCGGCGGCATGTTCGCCACCGTCAAGGAGATCCACGAGGAGACCGTCCTCCTGGAGGTCGCCCCCGGCGTGCACGCCATCTACGCCAAGAACGCCATCGGCGCGGTGCTCGCGGATGAGGAGTACAACCGCATTCTGGACGGCGCCGACCCGATCACCGGCGAGGACGGCCCGGTCGTTCCGGACGACGTCTCGTCGCTGACCGGTGCCGAAGCCACCGAAAAGGGTGACAAGGCCGGCAAGATCGACCTGGGCAAGGCCGAGGCCGGCGACGACGCCGAGCCCGCCGCCGACAAGGCCAAGGACGCCGAGGGCGACAAGGCTGAGAACGCCGCGAAGGCCGAGAAGGCTGAGAAGGCCGAGAAGGCTGACAAGGTGGACAAGGCCGCCGAGGCCGACGAGGCGACCGCCGAGGGCGGCGACGCCAAGGACGGCAAGAAGGCCGGCGGCGCCGACGCGAAGTAGTCCGTTCCGCAGCGGGGAGCCGCGGCACGTTCCCGATCGGACGCACCGCGGTTCCCGGACGGTCTAGGCTCCGGCGGGGGCACGTCCCCACAAGACTTCGTGGCCGCTCGGCAGACACCCCCGGCCGAGGGGTTGGACAGGGAGAAACGACAAGGTGGCAGCACCGAAGAAGGGCCGCAGGGCGCCCACGAGCCAGGGGCATCCAGGGCGCACCCTGATCCTGGTCCTCATCGCGATGGCGGCGCTGGTCGGAGGCATGTTCTACTCCGGCACGATGACGCCCCGGCTGGGCATCGACCTGGCGGGCGGCACCAGCTTCACGCTGGCGGCGCAGAACCAGCCGGGCAAGCCCAACGCGATCAACGAGACCAACATGAACACCGCCGCCGGCATCATGGAGCGGCGGGTCAACGGTCTGGGTGTATCCGAGTCCGAGGTCCAGACGCAGGGCAGCAACCACATCATCGTGAACATCCCCAAGGGGACGGACGCGAAGCAGGCCCGCCAGCAGGTCGGCACCACCGCCCAGCTCGCGTTCCGGCCGGTGCTGACCACCGCCGCGGGTGCCAAGACGCCCGAGCCCAAGCCCAGCCCCTCCGCCAGCGGCAAGACCGGCGAGAAGGCCACCGGGGGCAAGGGCTCCTCGCCGACCCCGAGCGCCAGCGCCTCCACCCAGGGCCGCGCGGTCACGGACGCGCTGAAGAAGCCGTCCGCCTCGCCGTCGGCCTCCGCGTCGGACAAGCCCTCGGCCCAGCCGACGCCGCCCGCCCCCGGTGGTGCGGACGTCCCGCCGGCCCTGCAGAAGCAGTTCGCGGCGCTGGACTGCTCCACCAAGGCGGGCCGTGCCCAGGCCGGTGAGCAGGCCGCCGGCACCAAGCCCACCGACCCGGTCGTGGCCTGCAAGGACGACGGTTCCCAGAAGTACGTGCTCGGCCCGGTCGGCGTCGAGGGCACGGACGTCAAGGACGCCAAGGCGGTCTTCGACAGCCAGCAGGGCCAGGGCTGGATCGTCCAGATGGACTTCACCTCGGACGGCGGCAAGAAGTTCGCGGACGTCACCGGCAAGCTCGCCGCCAAGGCGCAGCCGCAGAACCAGTTCGCGATCGTGCTGGACGGCGCGGTGGTCTCCGACCCGCGCGTCAGCGAGCGGCTCAACGGCGGCAACGCCACCATTTCCGGCGGCTTCACCCAGCAGTCCGCCGAGGACCTCGGCAACATGCTGTCCTACGGTGCCCTGCCGCTCTCCTTCAAGATCGACGACGAGACCACGGTCACCGCGGCGCTCGGCGGCGAGCAGCTGCACGCCGGTCTGATCGCCGGCGCCATCGGCCTCGCGCTGGTCGTCATCTACCTGGTCGCCTACTACCGGGGGCTGGCGCTGGTCGCGCTGGCGAGCCTCGGGGTCTCCGCGGTCCTGACCTACACGATCATGACGTTGCTCGGCCCGGGCATCGGGTTCGCGCTGAACCTCCCGGCGGTCTGCGGCGCCATCGTCGCCATCGGCATCACCGCCGACTCGTTCATCGTCTACTTCGAGCGGATCCGGGACGAGATCCGCGAGGGCCGCACGCTGCGACCGGCCGTCGAGCGCGGGTGGCCGCGGGCCCGCCGCACGATCCTGGTCTCCGACTTCGTGTCGTTCCTGGCGGCCGCGGTGCTGTTCATCGTCACCGTCGGCAAGGTGCAGGGCTTCGCGTTCACCCTCGGCCTGACCACCCTCCTCGACGTGGTCGTGGTCTTCCTCTTCACCAAGCCGCTGATGACGCTGCTGGCCCGCCGGAAGTTCTTCTCCGAGGGGCACTCCTGGTCCGGCCTCGACCCCAAGCGCCTGGGCGCCAAGCCGCCGCTGCGCCGTCGTCGCACCGCCCCCAACCAGACGAAGGAGGCGTGAGATGTCGAAGCTCGGCAACCTCGGCGCCCGGCTCTACCGCGGTGAGGTCGGCTACGACTTCATCGGCAAGCGGAAGATCTGGTACGGGGTCTCGATCCTGATCACCATCACGGCCATCGTCGGCCTGGCGGTGCGCGGTCTGAACATGGGCATCGAATTCTCCGGCGGTGCGGTCTTCACCACCCCGAAGACCTCGGTCTCCACCGAGGAGGCCCAGCACCACGCCGAGTCGGCCGCCCCCGGCCACCAGGCGATGGTGCAGAAGCTGGGCGGCGGCGCGCTGCGCATCCAGATCAGCGGTCTGGACACCAAGCAGTCGGTGCCCGTCCAGGAGGAGATCGCCAAGGACCTCAAGGTCCCGGTCCAGGACGTCAACACCCAGCTGGTCGGCCCGAGTTGGGGCGAGCAGATCGCCAACAAGGCGTGGCTGGGCCTGGGGATCTTCATGGTCCTGGTGGTGCTCTACCTCGCCGTCGCCTTCGAGTGGCGGATGGCGGTGGCCGCACTGGTCGCCCTGATCCACGACCTGACGATCACGGTCGGCGTCTACGCGCTGGTCGGCTTCGAGGTCACCCCGGGCACGGTCATCGGTCTGCTGACGATCCTCGGCTACTCGCTGTACGACACCGTCGTCGTCTTCGACAGCCTCAAGGAAGCCTCCAAGGACATCACCAAGCAGACCCGCTTCACCTACAGCGAGATCGCCAACCGCAGCATCAACGGCACCCTGGTGCGGTCGATCAACACCACCGTCGTGGCGCTGCTGCCGGTCGCCGGCCTGCTGTTCGTCGGCGGTGGCGTGCTGGGCGCGGGCATGCTCAACGACATCTCGCTGGCACTGTTCGTGGGTCTGGCCGCCGGTGCCTACTCGTCGATCTTCATCGCGACGCCGCTGGTCGCCGACCTGAAGAACCGCGAGCCGCAGATGAAGGCGCTGGCCAAGCGGGTCGCCGCCAAGCGTGCCTCGGCCGCGGCCAAGGAGGCGGCCCGCCAGGAGGGCGGCGACGCCGGAGCGGACGCGGGAGCCGACGAGGACGCCGAGGGTGCCGCCGTCGTCGGCCCGCGCACCCAGCCCGAGCCCCGCAACCGCGGCGGCCGCGGTCGCCCGTCGGGGAGGCGTCGATGAGCGTTCCCGCCGCACTGCGCGAGCTGCTGCTGAGCCGGATCTCGGACGTGCCGGACTACCCGCAGCCGGGCGTGGTCTTCAAGGACATCACCCCGCTGCTCGCCGACCCGGCCGCGTTCCGCGCGCTGACCGACGCCTTCGTCGACCTGTGCGAGCGCTTCCGGGTCGACAAGGTGGTGGGCCTGGAGGCCCGCGGCTTCATCCTCGCCGCCCCGGTCGCGGTGGCCGCCGGGGTCGGCTTCGTCCCGGTCCGCAAGGCCGGCAAGCTGCCCGGTGCGACGCTGGGCCAGGCGTACGAGCTGGAGTACGGCACCGCCGAGATCGAGATCCACGCCGGTGCGCTGGCCCCCGGCGACCGCGTCCTGGTGATCGACGACGTGCTCGCCACCGGCGGCACCGCGGACGCGTCGCTGCAGCTCATCCGCCGGGCCGGTGCCGAGGTGGCGGGCCTGGCGGTGCTGCTGGAGCTGGGCTTCCTGGACGGCCGGCAGCGGCTGGAGCCGGGTCTGAAGGGCGCTCCGCTGGAGGCCCTGATCACGGTCTGAGCCGCCCGCCGGCACCGTCCGGCACCCGCACGGGAGCAGCGGGGACATCCGGAACATTCCGGGTGCCCCCGCTGCTGTGTCATGTACGGACCCATGGCCGCGCGGCAGCCATGGCCATGGGCTCGATACCATGGCACCCCGGCCGCTTCGAGGCCCTGGGGTCCGTACCCGCATGAGGAGTGCCCTTGCCAGACGAGGCTCAGCCGCTCTCCCCCGGACCGCGTCCGGCGGAAACCCCCGCCGCACGCCCGGACGAGCCGAAGCCGCAGCCCGCGGCTTCCTCCGACGCGCCGCAGCCCGAGCGACCGGACGCGGCCGACGGCACCGCCGCGCCCGCCGCGCCCCAGGCCCCCACCGGCCGGTCCCGACCGGCCCCCGCGCCGCAGCCGCCGAGCAGATCGCTGTCGACCACCTCGGCCGGCCGCTCCGGCTCGCCCAACCGCGTCCGGGCCCGCCTCGCCCGGCTGGGAGTGCAGCGCTCCAGCCCGTACAACCCGGTCCTCGAGCCGCTGTTGCGGGCCGTCCGCAGCAACGACCCCAAGATCGAGACCGCCACGCTGCGCCAGGTCGAGCGGGCCTACCAGGTCGCCGAGCGCTGGCACCGCGGCCAGAAGCGCAAGAGCGGCGACCCGTACATCACCCACCCGCTCGCGGTCACCACCATCCTCGCCGAGTTGGGGATGGACCCGGCGACGCTGATGGCGGGACTGCTGCACGACACGGTCGAGGACACCGAGTACGGGCTCGACACCCTGCGCCGGGACTTCGGCGACCAGGTCGCGCTGCTCGTCGACGGCGTGACCAAGCTGGACAGGGTCAAGTTCGGCGAGGCCGCGCAGGCCGAGACGGTCCGCAAGATGGTCGTGGCGATGGCCAAGGACCCGCGGGTGCTCGTCATCAAGCTCGCCGACCGGCTCCACAACATGCGCACCATGCGCTACCTCAAGCGGGAGAAGCAGGAGAAGAAGGCCCGCGAGACGCTGGAGATCTACGCCCCGCTTGCGCACCGGCTGGGCATGAACACCATCAAGTGGGAGCTGGAGGACCTCGCGTTCGCGATCCTCTACCCCAAGATGTACGACGAGATCGTCCGGCTGGTCGCCGAGCGCGCCCCCAAGCGCGACGAGTACCTGGCGGTGGTCACCGACGAGGTGCAGGCCGACCTGCGCTCCGCGCGCATCAAGGCCACCGTCACCGGCCGGCCCAAGCACTACTACAGCGTCTACCAGAAGATGATCGTGCGCGGCCGCGACTTCGCCGAGATCTACGACCTGGTGGGCATCCGCGTCCTCGTCGACACGGTCCGGGACTGCTACGCGGCCCTGGGCACCATCCACGCGCGGTGGAACCCGGTCCCCGGCCGGTTCAAGGACTACATCGCGATGCCCAAGTTCAACATGTACCAGTCGCTGCACACGACGGTGATCGGTCCCAGCGGCAAGCCCGTCGAACTCCAGATCCGCACCTTCGACATGCACCGGCGCGCCGAGTACGGCATCGCCGCGCACTGGAAGTACAAGCAGGAGGCGGTTGCCGGCGCCTCCAAGGTGCGCACCGACGCGCCCAAGAGCAGCGGCAAGGGCGTCGGCCAGGACACCGTCAACGACATGGCCTGGCTGCGGCAGTTGCTGGACTGGCAGAAGGAGACCGAGGACCCGGGCGAGTTCCTGGAGTCGCTGCGTTTCGACCTCTCCCGCAACGAGGTCTTCGTCTTCACGCCCAAGGGCGACGTGATAGCGCTGCCCGCCGGCGCCACCCCGGTGGACTTCGCCTACGCGGTGCACACCGAGGTCGGCCACCGCACCATAGGCGCGCGGGTCAACGGCCGCCTGGTGCCGCTCGAATCGACGCTGGACAACGGCGACTTGGTGGAGGTCTTCACCTCCAAGGCGCCCGGTGCGGGGCCGTCCCGCGACTGGCTGAGCTTCGTGAAGTCCCCGCGCGCCCGCAACAAGATCCGTGCGTGGTTCTCCAAGGAGCGCCGGGACGAGGCGATCGAGCAGGGCAAGGACGCCATCGCGCGGGCCATGCGCAAGCAGAACCTGCCGATCCAGCGGATCCTGACCGGCGACTCGCTGGTGACCCTGGCGCACGAGATGCGCTACCCGGACATCTCCTCGCTCTACGCCGCCATCGGCGAGGGCCACGTCGCCGCGCAGGGCGTCGTCCAGAAGCTGGTGCAGGCGCTCGGCGGACAGGACGAGGCGACCGAGGACATCGCCGAGTCGACGCCGATCCGGCCGCGCTCCAAGCGCCGTTCCAGCGCGGACCCGGGTGTGGTCGTCAAGGGCGTGGACGACGTGTGGGTCAAGCTGGCCCGCTGTTGTACGCCGGTGCCCGGCGACCCCATCATCGGGTTCGTCACGCGCGGCAGCGGCGTCTCGGTGCACCGCGCCGACTGCGTGAACGTGGACTCGCTGTCCCGCCAGCCCGAGCGGATCCTGGAAGTCGAGTGGGCGCCCACCCAGTCGTCGGTCTTCCTCGTGGCCATCCAGGTGGAGGCGCTGGACCGCTCCCGGCTGCTGTCGGACGTCACCCGGGTGCTGTCCGACCAGCACGTCAACATCCTGTCGGCGGCGGTGCAGACCTCCCGCGACCGGGTCGCCACCTCCCGCTTCACCTTCGAGATGGGCGACCCCAAGCACCTGGGGCACGTCCTGAAGGCGGTGCGGGGCGTGGAGGGGGTCTACGACGTCTACCGGGTGACCTCGGCCCGGCGTCCCTGACCGGGGCGCGGGGGCGGCCGTCGAGCGGCTCCCGCCCCCGCCCGCACGCGGAACGGCCCGCCGGGAATCCCCGGCGGGCCGTCCTGCTGTCGTGCGGCGGATCAGCCGCCGAACTCCTCCAGGCCCTTGAGTGCCTGGTCCAGCAGCGCCTTGCGGCCCTCCAGCTCCCGGCCGAGTTTGTCGGCCTTCGCGGAGTTGCCGGCCGCCCGCGCCGTGTCGATCTGCTTCTGGAGCTTGTCGACGGCGTCCTGGAGCTGGCCGGTCAGCCCCGCGGCGCGGGCCCGCGCCTCGGGGTTGGTCCGCCGCCACTCGGCCTCCTCGGCCTCCTGGATGGCCCGCTCGACGGCGTGCATCCGGCCCTCGATCTTGGGACGGGCGTCCCGCGGCACGTGACCGATGGCCTCCCACCGCTCGTTGATGCCCCGGAACGCGGCCCGGGCCGTCTTCAGGTCGGTGACCGGGAGCAGCTTCTCCGCCTCGGCGGCCAGCTCCTCCTTGCGGGTCAGGTTCTCCCGCTGCTCGGCGTCGCGCTCCGCGAAGACCTCGCTGCGCGCCTGGAAGAAGACGTCCTGCGCGCCGCGGAAGCGGTTCCACAGGTCGTCCTCGTGCTCGCGCTGGGCGCGACCGGCGGCCTTCCAGTCCTGCATCAGCTCGCGGTAGCGGGCGGCGGTGGTCCCCCAGTCCGTGGAGCCGGACAGCGACTCGGCCTCGGCGACCAGCTTCTCCTTGGCCTTGCGGGCGTCCTCGCGCTGCGCGTCCAGCGTGGCGAAGTGCGCCTTGCGCCGCTTGGAGAACGCCGACCGGGCGTGCGAGAAGCGGTGCCACAGCTCGTCGTCGGTCTTGCGGTCCAGGCGCGGCAGGCCCTTCCAGGTGTCCACCAGCGCCCGCAGGCGCTCGCCGGCCGCCCGCCACTGCTCGCTGGCGGCCAACTCCTCGGCCTCGACGACCAGCTTCTCCTTGGCCTCGCGGGCCTCGTCGGTCTGCCGGGCCTTCGCCGCCCGGCGCTCCTCGCGCCGCGACTCGACCGCACTGACGAGGGCGTCCAGCCGCTTCTTCAACGCCTCGAGGTCACCCACCGCGTGGTGCTCGTCGACCTGCTGGCGCAGGTGGTCGATCGCGATCTGGGCGTCCTTCGCCGAGAGGTCGGTGGTCCTGACCCGTCGCTCCAGGAGGCCGATCTCCACGACCAGGCCCTCATACTTGCGCTCGAAGTAGGCGAGGGCCTCTTCGGGAGTGCCCGCCTGCCACGATCCGACGACCTGCTCTCCGTCGGCGGTACGCACGTACACGGTCCCCGTCTCATCGACGCGGCCCCACGGGTCGCTGCTCACAGCGCCTCCTCAACATGATGCCGACGCGGGCCCGTGGCCCCCCGGCATCGTCCACAGTTTCTGTCCGGCGGGGCAGCGCCCCGACCGGTCCGACGGGCTGTATTGCGGTGAGGGTGGCAGGCCGTCGGATCAGGCACCCTACACAACGCCAATCTAGGCGACCGGCGGTCGGCTGTCCGCATCCAGCACGACCGAAATTCGGTGGGGACGACCGGGCGTTCCCCCGTACCGGCCACCTCGGATCAGGATTTCCGAACCACCGCCTTGTCGATGACGACGGTGGCGTTGGGCGCGGTGTTGCCGGTCGCCGGATCGGGGCGCGAACCGGCGGCGGCGATCTTCTTCAGGACGTCCATCCCTCCGGTGATCCGCCCGAACGGCGTGTAGTTCGGGGGGAGCGGGCTGTCCTGGTAGACGAGGAAGAACTGACTGCCGCCGGAATTGCGGGTCTTGGGGTCGGTGCCGTCGTAGCGGTTGGCCATGGCGACCGTGCCCGCCGGGTAGACGTCGCCCTTCAGTCGCGGGTCCTTGAGGTTCTCGTCCGGGAGGGTGTAGCCGGGCGTGCCCTCGCCGGTGCCCTTCGGGTCGCCGCACTGCAGCACGTAGATCCGCTGGTCGACGAGGCGGTGGCAGCGACTGTGGTCGAAGTAGCCCTGCCCGGCCAGGAACGCGAACGAGTTGACGGTGTGCGGTGCCTTGGCCGCGTCCATGGCGAAGGTGATGCGCCCGCAGGTGGTGGCCAGCTCGGCGGTGTACGACGCCGCGGCGTCGACGGTCATCGCCGGCTCCTTCGGCCAGGTCTTCTTCGACGGCGAGCCCGGGGCGGGCCGGGCGCACGGGTCGGCGGTCGCGGACGGAGCCGGGGCGGCGTCGTCGGTGGTGCCCTTGCGGTCGCCGCCGATCAGCGTGACGGAGGCGTACGCGGTGGCGCCAGCGGCCAGTGCGACCGCCACGACGCCGGCGACGATCACGTTGCGGCGCTTGGTGCGCCGCACGGACTCGTCCCGCCGCTGTCGCTGGCGCGCGTACTTCTGTCGGGCGAGCTCGCGTCGCCGCCGGTCCTTGCTGACCACCGGTCGTCTCCTTGTCCTCAGCCTCGATCGCGGCCGTCTGCCGTGGCCGTACCGTATACGGGTTCGCCCTGCCGGGAGTCCCGCCGGTAGGCTCTGGAGCTGCCGAGATGTTCCGGGCGCGGTCCCGCAGGCCCGCACCCCGCCGATCTTTAAGGACGAACGTGCTGATTGCCGGGTTCCCCGCCGGGGCCTGGGGGACCAACTGCTACTTGGTCGCCCCCGCCGCCGGCGAGGAGTGCGTGATCATCGACCCGGGCCACCAGGCCGCCCAAGGCGTCGAGGAAGCGCTCAAGAAGCATCGGCTCAAGCCCGTCGCGGTGATCCTCACCCACGGCCACATCGACCACGTCGCGTCGGTCGTCCCGGTGTGCGGTGCGCACGGCGTCCCCGCCTGGATCCACCCCGAGGACCGCGCCATGATGAGCGATCCGGAGAAGGCGCTCGGCCGGTCCCTCGGGCAGCAGCTGATGGGCGAGCTGACCGTGGGCGAGCCGGACGACGTCAAGGAGTTGGCCGACGGCGGCGTCCTGGAGCTGGCCGGGATGGAGTTCTCGGTCGCGCACGCCCCGGGCCATACCAAGGGGTCGGTGACCTTCCGGATGCCCGAGCAGGCGGACGTTCCGCCGGTCTTCTTCTCGGGCGACCTGCTGTTCGCCGGCTCCATCGGACGCACCGACCTGCCGGGCGGCGACTCCGCCGAGATCCTCCGGTCGCTGGCACGCGTGTGCCTGCCCCTGGAGGACTCCACCGTCGTCCTGTCCGGCCACGGCCCCCAGACCACCATCGGCCACGAGCGCGCCACCAACCCCTTCCTCAGGCAGGTGGCCGCCGGCCTCGGAGACGGCACCCCGACCGCCGCTCCGCGACGAGGAATGTGACGAGAACCTTCCGTGAGCACCTTTCAGGCACCCAAGGGCACCTACGACCTGATCCCGCCGTCGTCCGCGACGTACCTCGCGGTGCGCGAGGCGATCGCCGCACCGCTGCGGAACTCCGGGTACGGCTACATCGAGACGCCCGGCTTCGAGAACGTCGAGCTCTTCGCCCGCGGTGTCGGTGAGTCCACCGACATCGTCACCAAGGAGATGTACGCCTTCGAGACCAAGGGCGGCGACAAGCTCGCGCTCCGTCCCGAGGGCACCGCCTCCACGCTGCGCGCCGCGCTGGAGGCCAACCTCCACAAGGGCGGTAACCTCCCCGTCAAGCTCTGGTACTCCGGCTCGTACTACCGCTACGAGCGTCCGCAGAAGGGCCGCTACCGGCACTTCTCGCAGGTCGGTGCCGAGGCGATCGGCGTCGAGGACCCGGCGCTGGACGCCGAGTTGATCATTCTGGCCAACCAGTCGTACCGCTCGCTGGGGCTCAGCGACTTCCGGATCCTGCTCAACTCGCTGGGCGACCAGGAGTGCCGCCCCGTCTACCGCGCCGCGCTCCAGGACTTCCTGCGCGGGCTGGAGCTGGACGAGGAGACCCGCCGCCGGATCGAGATCAACCCGCTGCGCGTCCTGGACGACAAGCGGGAGTCGGTCCAGGAGCAGCTGATCGGCGCGCCGATGCTGCGCGACTACCTCTGCGAGGCGTGCAAGACCTACCACGAGCAGGTGCGCGAGCTGCTGACCGCGGCGGGCGTGGCCTTCGAGGACGACCCGAAGCTGGTCCGCGGCCTGGACTACTACACCCGCACCACCTTCGAGTTCGTCCACGACGGCCTGGGTTCGCAGTCCGCGGTGGGCGGCGGCGGCCGCTACGACGGCCTCTCGGAGATGATCGGCGGGCCCGCGCTGCCGTCCGTCGGATGGGCGCTGGGCGTCGACCGCACGGTGTTGGCCCTGGAGGCCGAGGGCATCACCCTCGACCTGCCGGCGGCCACCTCCGTCTACGCCGTCCCGCTCGGCGAGGAGGCCCGTCGGGTGCTGTTCGGCAAGGTCACCGAGCTGCGGCTGGCCGGGGTCGCCACCGACTTCGCCTACGGCGGCAAGGGCCTGAAGAACGCCATGAAGTCCGCCAACCGCTCCGGCGCGCGGTTGGCCCTGGTGGCCGGCGAGCGGGACCTGGCCGAGGGCCTGGTCCAGCTCAAGGACCTGCAGAGCGGCGAACAGACCGCCATCGCGCTGGACGCGGTGGTCGACGAGGTCCGGCGGGCGCTGGCCTGAGCCGGCGGAAACCGACCCCGCGGGGGCCCGGACGGCAGCGCGCCGTCCGGGCCCCCGCGCGTCAACCCCGGTACGCGCAGCCACCCCGGATCCGTCCTCGGCACCCCGGGTTCACAGGGAGGTGCGGCACAATGAAGGATGCGGCCGGGACCGCCGGCCTCGCCCCCACCTCCCACGGGACCGACGGAACGGCCATATGACGACGACAGCGCTTGACGACGTGTCCACCGACGACGACCGCGCGAGCGCCGCGGAGACCATCGGCTCCGGTCGTGGCCTCGCCCTGCTCCTGGTCATCACCGGTGCGCTCGGTGGCCTGGCCGCCTGGATCATCACCCTGGACAAGTTCGAGCTGCTGAAGGACCCGAACTTCAAGCCGGCCTGCAGCCTGAACCCGATCATCTCCTGCGGCAGCGTCATGCAGAGCAAGCAGGCGGAGGCCTTCGGCTTCCCCAACCCGATGGCCGGCCTGGTCGGGTTCGCCGTGGTCATCGCGATCGGCATGGCCCTGCTGGCCGGCGCCCGGTTCCGCCGCTGGTACTGGCTCGGCCTCAATGTGGGCACCCTGCTCGCCGCGGTCTTCTGCATGTGGCTGATGTCCCAGTCGCTGTACGAGATCAACGCGCTCTGCCTGTGGTGCACGCTGACCTGGTGCGTGACCATCCTGATGTTCTGGTACACCACCGTGCACAACCTCAAGCACGGCATCCTGCCGGCGCCCCGGGGCCTGCGCGACGCGGTCGTGGAGTTCCACTGGGTGGTTCCGGTGCTCTGGTACGGCGTGATCGCCCTGCTGATCCTGACCCGCTGGTGGTCGTACTGGAGCAGCCTCATCTGAGCGCTCCCGGGGACGTCCCGGACGTCTCCGCACCGCCGCCGCGCCCCGCGCCCCGGCCAGCCGAACCCGGCGGCCGGGGCGTTGTCAGTGGTGTGGCATAGGCTCCGTAGACGTGGAGCCCGACCTGTTCACCGCCGCTGCGGAAGACCGTCAGGAGAAGGACCCCGCGGGGTCGCCTCTCGCCGTACGCATGCGTCCGCGCACCCTCGACGAAGTCGTGGGGCAGCAGCACCTGCTCAAGCCCGGCTCACCGCTGCGGCGGTTGGTGGGGGAGGGCAGCGGCGGCCCGGCGGGTCCGTCGTCGGTGTTTTTGTGGGGGCCGCCCGGCATCGGCAAGACGACGCTGGCGTACGTCGTCAGCCAGGCGACCAACAAGCGCTTCGTCGAGCTCTCGGCGATCACGGCCGGCGTCAAGGAGGTGCGGGCGGTCATCGACGGCGCCCGCCGCGCCTCGGGCGGCTACGGCAAGGACACCGTCCTCTTCCTCGACGAGATCCACCGCTTCAGCAAGGCGCAGCAGGACTCCCTGCTGCCCGCGGTCGAGAACCGCTGGGTCACGCTGATCGCCGCCACGACCGAGAACCCGTACTTCTCGGTGATCTCCCCGCTGCTCTCCCGCTCGCTGCTGCTGACTCTCGAACCGCTCACCGACGACGACCTGCGGGGCCTGCTGCACCGGGCGTTGACCGACGGGCGCGGGCTCGGCGGGGCGGTCACCCTCCCCGAAGACGCCGAGGCGCACCTGCTGCGGATCGCGGGGGGCGACGCCCGGCGGGCGCTGACGGCGCTGGAGGCGGGGGCCGGTTCCGCGCTGGCGAAGGGGGAGCCGGAGATCACCCTCCAGACGCTGGAGGAGGCGGTGGACCGCGCGGCGGTGAAGTACGACCGGGCCGGCGACCAGCACTACGACGTCGCCAGCGCCCTGATCAAGTCCATCCGCGGTTCCGACGTCGACGCCGCGCTGCACTACCTGGCGCGGATGATCGAGGCGGGAGAGGACCCGCGGTTCATCGCCCGGCGCCTGATGATCTCCGCGAGTGAGGACATCGGCCTGGCCGATCCGTCGGCGCTGCAGACCGCGGTGGCCGCGGCCCAGGCGGTGGCGCTGATCGGCTTCCCCGAGGCCCGGATCACGCTCAGCCAGGCGACCATCGCGCTCGCCCTCGCCCCGAAGTCGAACGCCGCGTACCTGGCGATAGACGCCGCGCTGGCGGACGTCCGGGCCGGCAAGGCCGGGCCGGTCCCCGCGCACCTGCGCGACGGCCACTACAAGGGCGCCCAGAAGCTCGGTCACGGCCAGGGGTACCAGTACCCGCACGACCTGCCGGGCGGCATCGCGGCCCAGCAGTACGCCCCGGACGCGGTGCACGGCACGCGCTACTACGCCCCCACCCGGCACGGGGCCGAGGCGCGCTACGCCGACGTCGCCGAGCGGGTCCGGGACCGGCTGCGCGGCGAGCACGGCGACTGACCGGGGTGCGGCCGGCGGGGCCGTGGGCGGCCGGTCAGCTGGCCGCGGCCTCGAAGAGCACGTGCATCGCCCGGCGCAGTTCGACGACGTCCCGGACCGGCTCGGGGAAGTCGAAGCGGGCGTCGAAGGTCCGGTGTGCGCCGTCGGTGAAGCGGACCCGCAGCCCGAAGCGGTCCAGGCCCACCGGGACGGCGTGCTCCCGCAACCCGCAGACCTCGCCGCGCTCGCCGAGCAGCGCGCACAGCCCGCGGACCTGTTCGGCGTGGGCCGCGTGCAGGTGCTGGAGCAGCTCCGCCTCGTGGGCGACGAGCGGGTCGGGTACCGCGCCGGCGAACTCCTCCGGTTCGAAGGACTCCGCGCCCCACAGGTCGTCCACCGCGCCCTCGCCGACCTCCAGGCGCAGCAGCGTCCAGGCGGGGCGCCCGTACTGGCCCGGGGCCGGGTCGGGGGCGAGTGCCTCGCCGATGCCGAGCAGCTCGCCGACCGGGTGCCGCTCGGCGAGCAGCATCGCGGCCCGGGCGCGCTGCTCGTTGCGCACCGGGGTGAGCCAGCCGGCCACCCAGGCGCGTCCGCGGATCCGGTGGGGCACCGAAACGGGCGCCACGTCCGTGATCTCCATCACGGCCGGCAGGTCGTCGTCCTGGGCGTGCGACGCCGCCCGGGCGGCCGCGGAGTCCCCAGGAACCAGGAGCAGCACGTCTCCTTCGGGCGTGACCGTCCGGCAGACGGGAGCCGAGAGGCCGGTCTCGTCGGGATCCTCGACTCCGGGGATGTCGAGCGAGCCCATACCATTGGACTCGACGAGAGTACGTACGCGCTCAGCCGCCGAGGGCCGCTGGGCGTCGTCCACGGGACGCGGCTGACCCGTCCCGGTGCTGTCTGCGCCGGGCAGGGGGATCCCAGGTCGAAACATGCGTTCTCCTCGCGCTAAGGTAAGCCTCACCTAACTTACATGGAGGAACGTTCCACGTGAACCAGTCGCGTCCCAAGGTCAAGAAGTCCCGTGCGCTCGGCATCGCGCTGACGCCGAAGGCCGTCAAGTACTTCGAGGCCCGTCCCTACCCGCCCGGCGAGCACGGCCGTGGCCGCAAGCAGAGCAGTGACTACAAGGTCCGACTGCTGGAGAAGCAGCGTCTGCGCGCTCAGTACGACATCAGCGAGCGCCAGATGGCCCGTGCCTACGACCGCGCTCGGAAGGTCGATGGCAAGACGGGCGAGGCCCTGATCGTCGAGCTTGAGCGCCGTCTGGACGCGCTCGTCCTGCGTTCGGGCCTGGCCCGGACCATCTACCAGGCCCGCCAGATGGTGGTCCACGGCCACATCTCGGTCAACGACCGCAAGGTCGACAAGCCGTCGTTCCGCGTCCGCCCCGGCGACGTGGTGATGGTCCGCGAGCGCAGCCGTGACAAGCACCCCTTCCAGGTGGCCCGCGAGGGTGGCTACGCCCCCGACGGCGAGACCCCGCGCTACCTGGAGGTCAACCTCCAGGCGCTGGCGTTCCGCCTCGACCGGGACCCCAACCGCAAGGAGATCCCGGTGATCTGCGACGAGCAGCTCGTCGTCGAGTACTACGCCCGCTGATCCACTCGGCAGGCGCACCGCTCAGCCCGCCGGCTCCCCTCCGCTCGCGGACGGGGAGGCGGCGGGCCGGTGCGGAGCGGGTGCGGTGATCCGCAGCCGCCCGCGCGGTCCCGGGACGTTGTCCGCCGGCTGGAGGATCCGCGCCACCGCCGCGTCCAGGTCCAGCTTTCCGCCGGCCCGCCGGCAGCGCTCGTAGCGCGCCGCGCCCAGCCGCTCCCGGGCCTGCCGTTCGCACAGCGCGTGCGGTTGGTTGAAGTGCCGCGAGCCGAAGAGCGGCAGCCCCACCGAGCCCCAGAGCCGGCCCGCCGCGCCCTGGAGCACCGCGGCCTCCGCCGCGTCGCCCTCGCCCAGCGTCACCAGGGCCAGCAGCTCGATCGCCAGCACCGCGCCCAGCAGGTCGTGGAAGGAATGGTCGATCGCCAGCGCCTCCGCCAGCAGTTCGCGGGCCCGAGCGCCCTCCCCGCGGGACCACGCCGCGTACCCCAGCACGAACAGGGCGTACGCCAGGGTCCAGCGCTCCCCGTGGTCCGCGCACACCTCCCGGACGTCCTCGCACAACCGCACCGCGTCGTCCAGCTCGCCCTGGAAGGCCACCGCCATCGCCAGCTCGACCTGCCCCATCAGCACGTTGCTGTTGAGCTCGCCGATCTCCCGGTAGCGGTGCAGGGCCCCGCGCAGCAGCGTCTCGGCGCGCGGCATGTCGTCGCAGACCAGCGCCAGGCAGCCGGTGCGGTGCAGCGCGTACGCGGCGGCCGTGGCGTTGCCGGTCCGCTCGGCCTCCTCGCGGCACTCCTGGAGCATCCCCAGCGCCCCCACCGTGTCCCCCTGGAGCACCGCCACGTAACCCGCCACCCACAACGCCTTCAGCCGGGCGTCGTCGTGGCCGCCGTCCAGCTCCAGCGCCCGATCCAGCCAGTACCGGCCTTCGGACAGGCGCCCGCAGCCCACCCAGTAGAACCACAGCGTGCCGGCCAGGTACTGGCCGAGGTGGGTGTCCCGGGGGCTCTCCAGGCTGTGCTCCAGCGCCACCCGCAGATTCGGCAGCTCGGCGTCGATCCGGGCCGCGATCTCGGCCTGCCGGGGGCTGAACCAGTCCAGCTCGCACCAGGTCGCCAGCCCCAGGTACCAGTCGCGGTGCCGGTGGCGCAGCCGTTCGCCGTCCCCCGCCGCCGCCAGCCAGTCCGCGCCGTAGGCCCGCACGGTGTCCAGCATCCGGTAGCGCACCCCGGCCGCGGCCTCCTCCCGGACCAGCACCGACTGGGCGACCAACTCCCCGATGACGTCGAGGAGTTCGTCGGCCGGAAGCTCCGGGCCCGAGCAGACGTACTCGGCCGCCTCCAGGTCGAACTGCCCGGCGAACACCGACAGCCGCGTCCACAGCAACCGTTCGGCGGGGGTGCACAGCTCGTGGCTCCAGCCGATCGCGGTACGCAGCGTCCGGTGCCGCGCCGGCGTCCCGCGGGCGGTGCCGACCAGCAGTCGGAAGCGGTCGTCGAGCCGGTGCAGCACCTGCTCCAGGGAGAGCGCCCGCAGTCGCCCGGCGGCCAGTTCCAGCGCCAGCGGGATGCCGTCCAGGCGGCGGCACAACTCGCTGACCGCCGGCTCGTCGGCGGGCCCCACGGTGAAGCCGGGCAGCACGGCGGCGGCCCGGTCGGCGAACAGCGCGGCGGCGTCCGCCCGGTCCATCGGGGGCACCGACAGCGTCTGCTCGCCCGGCAGCTCCAGCGGGCGGCGACCGGCGGCCAGCACCCGCAGCCCGGGGGCGCGCCGCAGCAACTCGGCGGTCAACTCGGCGCAGTCGTCGACCAGGTGCTCGTAGCCGTCGAGGACGAGCAGCGCCTCGCGGCCGGCGAGGTGGGCGCCGAGCGCCGTGCGCACCGGGCGGCCGGAGTGATCGGCCAGCGCCAGGGCCTCGGCGACCGCGTGGTCCAGCAGGTGCGCCTCGTGCAGCGTGGACACCTCGACCAGCCACACTCCGTCGCAGAAGCGATCCTGCAAGATCGCTGCGCTGTGTCGGGCGAGCCGGGACTTGCCCACGCCGCCCACGCCGATGAGCGTGACGAGCCGGCCGGCGGACAGGTGCCGGTCGAGCGCGGTGAGTTCGTCCGCGCGGCCGACGAAGCGGTTCAACTCGGCGGGGAGGTTCCCGCGGGCCCGCGGGCGCGGGGCGGAGCGGCGGGCGGCGGGGCCAGGGCGCGTGAGGCGTCGCATGGCACACGGAGCGTACTCGTGGCGATGCGGACCGTACAAACACCCCTTCCGGTGCCCCGGCCCGGACCGGGAGCACGGTACGGACGGACAGTCACGGCGCGATAAGGTCAAGGTTGCCGTTCGAGCAGGACGAGACCAGACCAGAGCAGACCAGTCGGAGTGTGGTGCCAGCGTGTCCGGTGGAGAGGTGGCCGGGATCCTCGTGGCCGTCTTCTGGGCGATCCTCGTGTCGTTCCTCGCCCTCGTGCTGGTGAGGCTCGCACAGACCCTCAAGGCGACCACGAAGATGGTGACCGAGGTGTCCGAGCAGGCGGTTCCGCTCCTGGCCGACGCGTCCGCGACCGTCCGCTCCGCGCACACCCAACTCGCCCGCGTCGACGCCATCGCCGCCGACGTGCAAGAGGTCACCGCCAACGCCTCCGCGCTCTCCTCGACCGTCTCCACCGCCTTCGGCGGACCGCTGGTCAAGGTCGCGGCGTTCGGCTACGGCGTGCGACGGGCGATCGGCAAGAAGGGCCTGCCCGAGCCGGACCGCACCGTCGTCGGCCGCACCCTGCCCGGCGCCCGCCGCGGCCGGCGCCGCTCCCGTCGCTCCAAGGACTGATCACCGCGATGTTCCGCCGCGCATTCTGGTTCACCACCGGCGCCGCCGCCGGGGTGTGGGCCACCAACAAGGTCCACCAAAAGCTGCGCAAGCTGCAGCCCGACAGCCTCGCCGCGCAGGCCGCGGACAAGGCCGTCGAGACCGGAAACCGGTTGCGTCAATTTGCATTGGACGTACGGGCCGGAATGGCGGACCGTGAAGAGCAACTGCACGACGCCCTCGGGCTCGCGGAGCCCGTCGAGGCGCCCGAGCTGCCCGCACCGCGCCGCGCGGTGCTCCACACGTCGTACCGAACCACGAGAACCCCCGGACTGACCGGACCGACCGGAAATGAGGACCACTGATGGAGTCGGCTGAAATCCGCCGCCGCTGGCTGCGCTTCTTCGAAGAGCGCGGGCACACCGTCGTGCCGTCGGCGTCGCTCATCGCGGACGACCCGACGCTGCTCCTGGTCCCGGCGGGCATGGTCCCCTTCAAGCCGTACTTCCTCGGCGAGGTCAAGCCCCCGTTCAAGACCGCCACCAGCGTCCAGAAGTGCGTGCGTACGCCGGACATCGAAGAGGTCGGCAAGACCACCCGGCACGGCACGTTCTTCCAGATGTGCGGCAACTTCTCCTTCGGGGACTACTTCAAGGAAGGCGCGATCAAGCACGCCTGGGAGCTGCTGACGTCTCCCGTGGCGGAGGGCGGTTACGGTCTGGAGCCCGAGAAGCTCTGGATCACCGTCTACCTGGACGACGACGAGGCCGAGCGGATCTGGCACGAGGTCGTCGGGGTGCCCAAGGAACGCATCCAGCGTCTGGGCAAGAAGGAGAACTACTGGTCCATGGGCGTCCCGGGCCCCTGCGGCCCGTGCTCGGAGATCAACTACGACCGGGGCCCCGAGTTCGGCGTCGAGGGCGGCCCGGCCGTCAACGACGAGCGCTACGTGGAGATCTGGAACCTGGTCTTCATGCAGTACGAGCGCGGCGCGGGCCTCGGCAAGGAGGACTTCGAGATCCTCGGCGAGCTGCCGTCGAAGAACATCGACACCGGCCTCGGCCTGGAACGCCTCGCCATGATCCTGCAGGGCGTGCGCAACATGTACGAGACCGACACCCTCCGGGTGGTCATCGACAAGGCCGGTGAGCTCACCGGCGTCCGCTACGGTGCCGCCACCGACTCCGACGTCTCACTGCGCGTGGTCGCCGACCACATGCGCACCTCGACGATGCTCATCGGCGACGGCGTCACCCCCGGCAACGAGGGCCGCGGGTACGTCCTGCGCCGCATCATGCGCCGGGCCATCCGCAACATGCGGCTGCTGGGCGCCACCGGGCTGGTCGTCGGCGACCTGCTCGACGTGGTCATCCGGGCGATGGGGCAGCAGTACCCGGAGCTCCTCCAGGACCGCAAGCGGATCGAGACGGTCGCCCTCGCCGAGGAGGCCGCCTTCCTCAAGACGCTCAAGGCCGGCACCAACATCCTCGACACCGCGGTGACCGAGACCAAGGCCGGTGGCGGCACGGTCCTCGCCGGCGACAAGGCGTTCCTGCTCCACGACACCTGGGGCTTCCCGATCGACCTCACCCTCGAAATGGCCGCCGAGCAGGGCCTGTCGGTGGACGAGGACGGCTTCCGCCGCCTGATGAAGGAGCAGCGGGACCGCGCCAAGGCCGACGCCCTGGCCAAGAAGCACGGCCACGCCGACATGTCGGCGTACCGCGAGATCGCCGACAGCTCCGGCTCCTCGGTCTTCACCGGCTACACCGACACCGAGGGCGAGTCCGCCGTCGTCGGCCTCGTGGTCAACGGCGTCTCCGCGCCGGCCGCCCACGAAGGCGACGAGGTGGAGGTCGTACTGGACCGCACCCCGTTCTACGCCGAGGGCGGCGGCCAGCTCGCCGACACCGGCCGGATCAAGCTGGACAGCGGCGCCGTCGTCGAGGTGCGCGACGTCCAGCAGCCGGTCCCCGGCGTCATCGTCCACAAGGGCGTGGTGCAGGTCGGCGAGGTGGTGCTCGGCTCCGCCGCGTACGCCGTCATCGACGTCCAGCGCCGCCGGGCCATCGCCCGCGCCCACAGCGCCACCCACCTCACCCACCAGGCGCTGCGCGACGCCCTGGGCCCGACCGCCGCCCAGGCCGGTTCGGAGAACTCCCCGGGCCGCTTCCGCTTCGACTTCGGTTCGCCGGCGGCCGTGCCCGGCTCGGTCCTCACCGACGTCGAGCAGAAGATCAACGACGTCCTGGCCCGTGAACTCGACGTGCACGCCGAGGTCATGAGCATGGACGACGCCAAGAAGCAGGGCGCCATCGCCGAGTTCGGCGAGAAGTACGGCGAGCGGGTCCGCGTGGTCACCATCGGCGACTTCTCCAAGGAGCTGTGCGGCGGCACGCACGTCCACAACACCGCCCAGCTGGGCCTGGTGAAGCTGCTCGGCGAATCCTCCATCGGCTCCGGCGTGCGCCGCGTCGAGGCGCTGGTCGGCGTCGACGCGTACCGCTTCCTGGCCCGTGAGCACACCGTCGTCTCGCAGCTCACCGAGCTGGTCAAGGGCCGTCCGGAGGAGCTGCCCGAGAAGATCTCCGGAGTCCTGGCCAAGCTGAAGGACGCCGAGAAGGAGATCGAGAAGTTCCGCGCGGAGAAGGTGCTGCAGGCCGCGGCCGGCCTGGCCGAGGGCGCCAAGGACGTCCGCGGGGTGGCCCTGGTCGCCGCCCAGGTCCAGGACGGCACCTCCGCCGACGACCTGCGCAAGCTGGTCCTCGACGTGCGCGGCCGGATCCAGGGTGACCGCGCCGTGGTCGTGGCCCTCTTCACCGTGGCCAACGGCCGCCCGCTGACCGTCATCGCCACCAACGAGGCCGCCCGCGAGCGGGGCATCAAGGCCGGCGACCTGGTCCGCACCGCCGCCAAGACGCTCGGCGGTGGCGGCGGCGGCAAGCCCGACGTCGCCCAGGGCGGCGGTCAGAACGCCGCCGCGGTGCCCGAGGCCGTCGGGGCCGTCGAGCGCCTCGTGGCCGAGGCGGCCTGACGCCCGTGAGCGAGATGCGACGCGGCCGCCGCATCGCCGTGGATGTCGGGGACGCCCGGATCGGGGTCGCCTCGTGCGACCCCGACGGGGTCCTCGCCACCCCCGTCGAGACCGTGCCGGGGCGGGACGTCCCGGCGGCGCACCGACGGCTCAAGGCGATCGTCGAGGAGTACGAGCCGCTCGAAGTGGTGGTCGGTCTGCCCCGCTCCCTCAGTGGGGGAGAGGGGCCGGCCGCGGCCAAGGTCCGGGCCTTCGCCCAGGAACTCGCCCGGAACGTCGCCCCCGTCGGGGTCCGGCTGGTCGACGAGCGGATGTCGACGGTCACCGCGACCCACGGGCTGCGGGCCTCCGGCGTCCGCAGCAAGAAGGGCCGCTCGGTGGTGGACCAGGCCGCCGCGGTGGTCATCCTCCAGAGCGCACTGGAAACCGAACGCACGTCCGGGCGGCCGCCCGGGGAGCACGTCGAAGTGGTCACCTGATCGCGGTACGGTAACGTTCCGCGCGTTGTGGCGGCGGTTCGAACAGCCGCGCGTGCAAGTAGAGGCGGATCGGTACGACAGGCGCCACCCGGACGGTGCGCCCCGCCTCTCGGCTCTAGGGGATCGATGACCGAGTATGGCCGGGGCTACGGCTCCGAACCGTGGCATCCCGACGACCCGCTCTACGGAGACCGTGGTCCGTACGGAGGCCAGGAGCAGCAGCCGCAGTGGGGCGGACAGCAGCCCACCGGGTATCCCCAACAGCAGTACCCCCAGCACCCGCAGCACGACCAGCACCCCCCGCAGCAGTACCCGCACCAGCAGCAGTACCCCGCGGGCCACGGCGGCTGGGACGGCAACCAGCACGCGGGCGGCCAGCCGGCGTACGACCCGTACGATCCCTACGGGCAGCAGCAGCCGGCCGACCCGTACCTCCAGCCGGGCCAGGAGTACCCCGCCCCGCACCAGACCGGCCAGAACTACGCGGGTCAGGGGCACGACTACTACGGCGCGCCGGACGGCTACGGTCTCCACGAGACCCAGCAGATGCCGGCCCAGCCGCCGGCCCCGCAGCACCACGGGATGGCGGAGCAGGCGCTGGCCGACCCGCACCAGCAGCAGTACGGGCAGCCTGCGCACCCGCAACGTCCGGGCGACTACCCGCCGGGGCCCGTCCCGCACCAGCACCCGCCGGCCGGGGCGCCCTTCGAGGAGCCGGCCGCCGAGGGCGACGACTGGCGGGCGGCGCCGGACGCCGACGGACCGGAGCCGCGCGAGCGGGAACCGGACCACCCGTTCTTCGCCGACGAACCGGACGCCGAGGACGACGGCTACGACGACGAGGACGGCGGCCGGTCGGGCCGCGAGCGCCGGGGCCGGAAAGGCAAGAACAAGAAGAACAAGCGCCGCAGCGGTAGCGCCTGCCTGGTCGTGACCCTGGCGCTGGCCGGTGTCGTCGGCGGCGTCGGGTACTTCGGCTACGACTTCATCATGCGCCACTTCACCTCGCCCCCCGACTACGAGGGCGAGGGCAGCGGAGCCGTGCAGGTCGAGATCCCCGACGGCTCCACCATCTTGCAGATGGGCCTGATCCTGAAGCGCGAGGGCGTGGTCAAGAGCGCCGACGCGTTCTCCGAAGCGGCGGTCGACAGCAAGAAGGACAAGCTCCTCCAGCCCGGTTCGTACTCGCTGCGCAAGCAGATGTCCGCGGCCTCGGCCGTGACCCTGATGTCGGATCCGCGCAGTCGCAACGGTCTGACGATCCAAGAGGGGCTGCGGGCCAGCGCGGTCTACACGCTGATCGACAAGAAGCTCAAGCTCGCGGCGGGCACCACCAAGGAGATCGCGCACAACCAGGCGAAGAAGCTCGGACTGCCGTCCTGGGCCGATGACTCTCCGAAGATCAAGGACCCGCTGGAGGGCTTCCTCTACCCCTCGACGTACAGCGTCGGAGAGCACGCAAAACCCGCCGACGTGCTCCGGCAAATGGTCTCGCGGGCCACTCGGGAATACCAGAAGTACGATCTTGAATCGAACGCCAAGAAATTCCATCTGGATTCTCCGCTGCAGCTCATCACCGTCGCCAGCCTCACCCAGGCCGAGGGCATGACGCACGATGACTTCCGGAAGATGGCGGCCGTCGTCTACAACCGATTGGCTCCGACCAACACGGCCACGAACCAGAAGCTGGAATTCGACTCGACGTTCAACTACCTCAAGAACCAGAGCAAGATCAATATCAGTACGCAGGAGATCCGGCACTACGACGATCCCTACAACACGTACTTCTACCGGGGACTCCCGCCCGGTCCGATCGGAAATCCCGGCGCGGACGCGCTCAAGGCCACGATCAACCCGGACAACTCCGATAAGTGGCTCTACTTCATCTCGGTGGACGGCAAGAAGACGGACTTCACGACCAACTACGCCGACCACGAGAAGCTCGTCCAGGAATTCAACAAGCGGCAGCAAGAGCAGAAGCAGAACGGAAACTGAAGGCCAGCCGGTGTCCCACAGTCCTGAGCACAAGAAGGCGGCGGTCCTCGGATCGCCCATCGCGCACTCCCTCTCGCCGGTGCTGCACCGCGCCGCCTACGACGAACTCGGGCTGACCGGCTGGGAGTACGGCCGTCACGAGGTCGACGAATCGGGGCTCCCCGGATTCCTGGAGGGGCTGGGTCCGGAATGGGCCGGCCTGTCGCTGACCATGCCGCTCAAGCGCGCGGTGATCCCGTTGCTGGACGAGATCACCCCCACCGCGGCCTCCGTCGAGGCGGTCAACACCGTCGTGTTCACCCCCGACGGGCGCCGGCGCGGGGACAACACCGATATCCCGGGCATGCTCGCGGCGCTGCGCGAACGCGGCGTCCAGCAGGTCGAGCGGGCCGCCGTGCTCGGCGCCGGCGCCACCGCCTCCTCGGCGCTGGCCGCGCTCGCCCGGATCTGCACCGGCGAGGTCACCGCGTACGTCCGCAGCGCGGCGCGCGCCGACGAGATGCGCGGCTGGGGCGAGCGCCTGGGGGTCCCGGTCCGCACCGCCCCCTGGGACGAGGCCGCCGCGGCCTTCACGGCGCCGCTGGTCATCGCGACCACCCCGGCGGGCAGCACCGACCCGCTCGCCGCCGCCGTCCCCGACCGGCCCGGCACCCTCTTCGACGTGCTCTACGAGCCCTGGCCGACCGCGCTGGCCACCGCCTGGGCCGACCGCGGCGGCGCCGTCGTCGGCGGCCTGGACCTCCTGGTCCACCAGGCCGTCCTCCAGGTCGAGCAGATGACCGGGCGGGCGCCGGCGCCGCTGGCCGCGATGCGCCGGGCCGGCGAGGCGGCCCTCGCGGCCCGCTGAGCGGCCCCTCCGCCCGCTGGGTGGTCCCCGCGGTCCGCACCCTGGACGGCGCGCCGCGCGACCGGCGCGACGTGGGAGGATCAGAGGAGACCGTACGCGGATGAGCAGCACATGAGCAGTACTGAGGAGCACCGTTGAGCAGGTTGCGTTGGCTGACGGCGGGGGAGTCGCACGGCCCCGCACTCGTGGCGACGTTGGAGGGCCTTCCCGCCGACGTGCCGATCACCACGGAGATGGTGGCGGACGCCCTGGCCCGCCGCCGGCTCGGCTATGGGCGCGGTGCCCGGATGAAGTTCGAGCGGGACGAGGTCACCTTCCTCGGCGGTGTGCGGCACGGCCGTTCGCTGGGTTCCCCCGTGGCGATCATGGTCGGCAACACCGAGTGGCCCAAGTGGGAACAGGTCATGGCCGCCGACCCGGTGGACGAGGCGGAGCTGGCCGAGCTGGCCCGCAACGCCCCGCTGACCCGCCCCCGCCCCGGCCACGCCGACCTCGCCGGCATGCAGAAGTACGGCTTCGACGAGGCCCGCCCGATCCTGGAGCGCGCCTCCGCCCGCGAGACCGCGGCCCGGGTCGCCCTCGGCACCGTCGCCCGTTCCTTCCTGAAGGAGACGGCCGGCATCGAGATCGTCTCGCACGTCGTCGAGCTGGCCGCGGCCAAGGCCCCGTACGGCGTCTACCCCACGCCCGCCGACGTCGAGAAGCTGGACGCGGACCCGGTGCGCTGCCTGGACGCGGACGCGTCGAAGGCGATGGTCGCCGAGATCGACCAGGCCCACAAGGACGGCGACACGCTCGGCGGCGTCGTCGAGGTCCTCGCCTACGGCGTGCCGGTCGGCCTCGGTTCGCACGTCCACTGGGACCGCCGGCTGGACGCCCGGCTGGCCGCCGCCCTCATGGGCATCCAGGCCATCAAGGGCGTCGAGGTCGGCGACGGCTTCGGCCTGGCGCGGGTGCCCGGCTCGAAGGCGCACGACGAGATCCTCGCCACCGACGACGGCATCAGGCGCGCCTCCGGCCGTTCCGGCGGCACCGAGGGCGGCCTGACCACCGGTGAACTCCTGCGCGTGCGGGCCGCGATGAAGCCGATCGCGACCGTGCCGCGGGCGCTGGCGACGATCGACGTCGCCACCGGCGAGGCCGCCAAGGCGCACCACCAGCGCTCCGACGTCTGCGCGGTCCCGGCCGCCGGCATCGTCGCCGAGGCGATGGTGGCGCTGGTGCTGGCCGACGCGGTGGTGGAGAAGTTCGGCGGCGACAGCGTGCCGGAGACCCGCCGCAACGTCCGCAGCTTCCTCGACAACCTGGCGATCAAGTGACCGCGCCCGTCGTCGTACTGGTCGGCCCGCCCGGGGCCGGCAAGTCCACCGTGGGCGCGCTGCTGGCCGAGCGGCTGGACGTCGGCTACCGCGACACCGACGCCGACATCGTCGCCACCGCCGGCAAGCCGATCGCCGAGATCTTCATCGACGAGGGCGAGCCGCACTTCCGCGCGTTGGAGCGGGCCGCGGTCCGCGCCGCTCTCGACGCGCACCCCGGGGTGCTCGCCCTCGGCGGCGGCGCGATCATGGACGACGCCACCCGGCAGTTGCTGACCGGCCGGCCGGTGGTCTTCCTGGACGTCGAACTCGCCGACGCCGTCAAGCGGGTGGGGCTGGACGCGCCCCGTCCGCTGCTCGCGGTCAACCCGCGCAAGCAGTGGCGCGAGCTGATGGAGCGGCGCCGCCCGCTCTACACCGAGGTCGCCCGGGCGGTGATCGCCACCGGGGGCCGCACCCCCGAGGACGTCGCCGACGCGATCGTGGACGCTTTGGAGCTACGGCCGGCCGCGAACGCCGCGCGGCCCGCCGGCAGGGAGGAACAGGCATGACGGAGCAGGCCACCCGCATCCAGGTCGGCGGTACCGCCGGCACCGATCCGTACGAGGTCCTCGTCGGGCGGCAGCTGCTGGGCGAACTCCCCGGCCTGATCGGCACCGCGGCCCAGCGCGTCGCCGTGCTGCACCCCGAGGCGCTGGCCGCCACCGGTGAGGCGCTGCGCGAGGACCTGGCCTCCCAGGGCTACGAGGCGATCGCCATCCAGCTGCCCAACGCGGAGGAGGCCAAGACCGCCGAGGTCGCCGCCTACTGCTGGAAGGCGCTGGGCCAGACCGGCTTCACCCGCACCGATGTGATCGTCGGCGTGGGTGGCGGGGCCACCACCGACCTGGCCGGCTTCGTCGCCGCGACCTGGCTGCGCGGGGTGCGCTGGATCGCCGTCCCGACCACCGTGCTGGGCATGGTGGACGCCGCCGTCGGCGGCAAGACGGGCATCAACACCGCCGAGGGCAAGAACCTCGTCGGCGCGTTCCACCCGCCGGCCGGGGTGCTGTGCGACCTGGCCGCGCTGGACACCCTCCCGGTCCACGACTACGTCTCCGGACTGGCCGAGGTCATCAAGGCCGGTTTCATCGCCGACCCGGCGATCCTGGAGCTGATCGAGGGGGACCCGGAGGGCGCCAAGCGGCCCGACGGCCCGCACACCTCCGAGCTGATCGAGCGGGCGATCCGGGTCAAGGCCGACGTGGTCTCCGCGGACCTCAAGGAGTCCGGTCTGCGGGAGATCCTCAACTACGGCCACACCCTGGCGCACGCCATCGAGAAGAACGAGCGCTACAACTGGCGGCACGGCGCCGCGGTCTCCGTCGGCATGGTCTTCGCCGCCGAACTCGGCCGGATCGCCGGCCGGTTGGACGACGCCACCGCCGACCGGCACCGCGCCGTCCTGGCCTCCGTCGGGCTGCCCCTGACCTACCGCGGCGACCAGTGGCCCAAGCTGCTGGAGACCATGCGGGTCGACAAGAAGTCCCGCGGCGACCGGCTCCGCTTCATCGTCCTGGACGGCCTGGCCAAGCCGACCGTCCTGGAGGGCCCGGACCCGGCGATGCTGCTCGCCGCGCACGCGGAGATCGCCTCGTGAGCCGCAGGGTGCTGGTCCTCAACGGCCCCAACCTCGGGCGGTTGGGCTCCCGAGAGCCGGACGTCTACGGCGCCACCTCCTACGCCGGGCTGGTCGCCGAGTGCGCCCGGCTCGGCAAGGAGCTGGGCCTCGAAGCCGAGGTGCGGGAGACCAACGACGAGGGCGAGATGGTCCGCTGGCTGCACGAGGCGGCCGACGGCTCGATCCCGGTCGTCATCAATCCCGGGGCCTTCACGCACTACTCGTACGCGATGCGGGACGCGGCGGCCCAGCGCACCGCCCCGCTGATCGAGGTGCACATCTCCAACCCGTACGCCCGCGAGGAGTTCCGCCACACCTCCGTCATCGCGGCCGTCGCCAGCGGCACCGTCGCCGGTTTCGGCATCGGCTCGTACCGCCTGGCGCTCCGTGCCCTCGCCGAGGAACTGGACGGCTGATCGGCGCGGTCGCCACACGCCCGTGCCCTCGGCCGTTCATTCGATGTGCGCCGGGGGTAGGGAGACCTCCTGGCAGCTGCCGGGGGAGTACGGTTCACCGCAGCACCACCCGGCGGTGGGACGGCAACGACCCGTACCCGCCCCGCAGTTGTCGTCACGGCGCACCGGGCCACCCCGCCCGGTGCGCCGCCCCGCACCACGTCGACCGCACGAGACGGAGAGCCACCGGATGCAGTACGCAGTGGGGGCTCCGCTGCCACCGCCCCGCGGCCCACTTCACCCCCAAGGCGCCGGCATGACCATGAACTGGACGCCGCACCCCGGCCCGGTCCAGCCCCCCGGCGCGCCGCACACCCCCGCGGCCCCGCCCCCGCCTCCCGCCCCGCCGGCCCACCCCGCCCCGGGCCAGGGCTGGCACGCCCCCGCTCCGCAGCAGGCCCCGCCCGCCCCGCACAGCAACGACATCACCGGCCACGTCCAGCTGCCCCCCGGCGCCCCCGTCGCGCTGCCCAGCCCGCCGCCCGGCAACGCCGCCCCGGACGCCGCGCACGCCGCCGTCGCGGTGCTGCTGATCGGCCCGGCCGGCGCCGGCAAGACGAGCGTCGCCCGGCACTGGGCCGACAGCCGGCGGGTGCCGACCGCGCACATCAGCCTCGACGACGTCCGGGAGTGGGTCCGGTCCGGTTTCGCCGACCCGCAGGCCGGCTGGAACGACAACTCCGAGGCGCAGTACCGCCTGGCCCGCCGCACCTGCGGTTTCGCCGCGCGCAACTTCCTCGCCAACGGCATCTCCTGCATCCTCGACGACGCGGTGTTCCCGGACCGCCCGGTCGTCGGTCTCGGCGGCTGGAAGCGCCACGTCGGCCCCGGCCTGCTGCCGATCGTGCTGCTCCCGGGCCTGGAGGTCGTCCTGGAGCGCAACGCCCGCCGCAGCGGCAACCGCCGCCTCTCCGACGAGGAGGTGGCCCGCATCCACGGCCGGATGGCCGGCTGGTACGGCTCCGGGCTGCCGATCATCGACAACTCCCAGCACGACGTCGCCACCACGGTGCGGGCGCTCGACGAGGTCGTCGCCCGCAGCCTGGCCAGTCCACCCAGCTGGTAGCCGCCCCGTCCCCCGGCCGGCCGCCTCGAACGGCCGGCCCGGGAGAGCGGTCGTACGCTGACGGTATGTCCGAGTTGTACGCGGTCCGACGCACGCAGCTGCGCGACCGCTGCGCCGCAACCGGAAGCACCGCCGCACTGATCTCGCGCCCCGCCAACGTCCGCTACCTCACCGGCTGCGCCCCGCCCGGCGCGGCCCTGCTGCTGGGCCCCGGCGACGACGTCCTGGTCTGCGGCCGGCCGCTGACCGGCGATCCCACCGAGGGGCGCCCGTCCGACGACGTACGGGTCTCGGTGCTGCCCACCCGGGGCGGCGACCCCGTGGTGACCGCCGCCGGCCTGGCCGCCAAGGCGGGCGCACAAACCCTCGCGGTGGAGGAGCACCACCTCACCGTCACCCGGCACCGGGCGCTGTCCCAGATCACCCCGCGGATGCGCCTCGCCGACCTGGCCTGCGCCGTCGAGGCGCAGCGGCTGGTGAAGGACGACGACGAGATCGCCTGTCTGCGGATCGCCGCCGAGATCAGCGACCAGGCATTGGGCGAACTCCTGGAGTCGATCCTGGTCGGCCGCACCGAACGGCACCTCGCGCTCGAACTGGAACGCCGCCTGGTCGACCACGGAGCCGACGGACCGGCCTTCCCCACCTCGGTCGCCACCGGCCCGAACTCCGGGCGCGCCGGCCACCTGCCCACCGACCGCCGTGTCGAGGAGGGCGACTTCCTCACCGTCGGCCTGGGCGCCAACTACCGCGGCTACCGCTGCGAGATCGGCCGGACCTTCGTCATCGGCACCACCCCGGCGGACTGGCAGATCGACCTCTACGACCTGGTTTTCGCAGCCCAGAAGGCCGGCCGCGAGGCGCTGGCGCCGGGCGTGGAGTGCCACGACGTGGACCGGGTGACCCGCCAGATCCTGGAGCGCGCGGGCCACGGCGAGGGCCTCGGACCATGGACCGGTCACGGTGTCGGACTGGAAATCGACGAGGACCCTCAGTTGTCACCCGGCGCCATGGGTAAACTGGACGCTTGCGTGCCGGTCACCGTCGAGCCGGGGGTTCACATCCCGGGCCGTGGGGGTGTCCGGATCGACGACACCCTCGTCGTCCGCCCCGAGGCGGACGGCGGACCCGAGCTACTCACGATCACGACCAAGGAGCTGCTCGCCCTGTGAGCCACTGGGCTCGCTGTCGGCGGTTCCTCGGTTTCCACCACCTGCAGTCCAGGAGATTCCGCAACCGTGGCTTCCACGAACGACCTCAAGAACGGCATGGTGCTCAAGCTCGAAGGCGGCCAGCTCTGGTCCGTCGTCGAGTTCCAGCACGTCAAGCCCGGTAAGGGCCCGGCCTTCGTCCGTACCAAGCTCAAGCACGTGCTCTCCGGCAAGGTGGTGGACAAGACCTTCAACGCCGGCACCAAGGTCGAGACGGCGACCGTCGACAAGCGGGGCATGCAGTTCTCGTACATGGACGGCGACTACTTCGTCTTCATGGACATGGACACGTACGACCAGCTGCACATCGACCGCAAGACCGTCGGTGACGCCGCCAACTTCCTGCTCGAGGGCTTCGAGGCCGTCGTCGCGCAGAACGAGGGCCAGGTCCTCTACGTCGAGCTGCCGGCCGCCGTCGAGCTGGTCATCAAGGAGACCGAGCCGGGCCTCCAGGGCGACCGCTCCACCGGTGGCACCAAGCCCGCCACGCTGGAGACCGGCTACGAGATCCAGGTGCCGCTCTTCATCACCACCGGTGAGAAGATCAAGGTCGACACCCGTACCGGCGACTACCTCGGCCGGGTGAACAGCTAACCGTGGCTGCCCGCACCAAGGCCCGTAAGCGCGCCTTCCAGATCCTCTTCGAGGCCGACCAGCGCGGTGCCGACGTGCAGTCCGTGCTCGCGGACTGGATGCGCCACGCCCGGACCGACCCCCGCCAGCCCCCGGTGCACGAGTACACCCTGGAACTGGTCGAGGGGTACGCGGAGCACGTCGCCCGCATCGACGAGCTGATCTCCACCTACTCCGTGGACTGGGACCTGGACCGGATGCCGGCGGCCGACCGCTCCATCCTCCGGCTCGGGGCCTACGAACTGCTCTGGGTGGACGGCACGCCGGACGCGGTGGCGATCGACGAGGCCGTGCAGCTGGCCAAGGAGTTCTCCACGGACGACTCGCCGTCGTTCGTCAACGGCCTGCTCGCGCGGTTCAAGGAGCTCAAGCCCGGGCTGCGCCGGGAGGAGACCCGCTGATCCGGCCACGCGGCCGCTGACCGGCGGAAGTACCGAGGCACGGAACGGGCCCGGAGCGATGCACATCGCTCCGGGCCCGTCGTCGTCCGTCCCGGTCCTCGGCCGTGCGGCGGTCCAGCGGCCCGTCCACCGGCCTCTGGCCGCGGCACCGTCCCCCAACGCCGACCGCCGCCCCGGGCAGCCCGGAGCGGCGGTACGTTTCTGCGTGTGGAGCGCGGGCTTCGGGCCCGTCAGATCTCGTCGTGCTGCACGGCACGGCGGGCGTCCGCGTCCAGCACGCCCCAGCTGATCAGCTGCTCGGTGAGCACCGAGGGCGACTGGTCGTAGATCACCGCGAGGGTGCGGAGGTCGTCCTGACGGATCGAGAGGACCTTGCCGTTGTAGTCACCGCGCTGGCTCTGGATGGTGGCGGCGTAGCGCTGGAGCGGGCCGGCCTTCTCCTGCGGGACGTGGGCCAGACGCTCCAGGTCCAGCACGAGCTTCGGCGGCGGCTCGGCGGCGCCGCCCGGTGTGGTGCCCGGCAGCAGTTCCTGCACCGGCACGCCGTAGAAGTCCGCAAGCTCGGCGAGGCGCTGTACGGTCACGGCGCGGTCACCGCGCTCGTACGACCCCACGACGACGGCCTTCCAGCGGCCCTGGGACTTCTCCTCGACGCCGTGGAGAGAGAGGCCCTGCTGGGTACGGATGGCGCGGAGCTTGGCCCCGAGCTGTTTAGCGTATTCGCTGGACATAAAGCTCCCCAGACGGCTGTATCGACATGCGGCTCCGCCGCGTGGCTGGTAACTCACTGTGAGGTTACGCAGCGTAATCTGACTTCGTCAAGCCGAATGGGCCAGACCCTCACCCGTCAGGGGGGTGTGTGGGTCCCGAAGGGCCTCCTGATAGCCTGAACCCCGTAATTCCGACGTCCTTTAAAGTCCGTCCCGTGAGGCGGAGAAGGAGGTCCGTTTCGTATGGACGCACGTAGTTCCGCATCGGGGAATCAAGCTCCCGCCAGGCCGGTGCTCGAAGGCCCCGACATCGCGCGGATGCTGACCCGTATCGCTCACGAAATCGTCGAGCGCGCCAAGGGCGCCAACGACGTGGTGCTGCTGGGAATCCCCACCCGCGGTGTCTTCCTCGCCCGGCGACTGGCCGACAAGCTCGAAGAGATCACCGGCCGCGCCATTCCGGTCGGCTCGCTCGACATCACGATGTACCGCGACGACCTGCGCCTGGGCCCGGCCCGCACGCTGGCCCGCACCGAGATCCCCGCCGACGGCATCGAGGGCCGCCTCGTCCTCCTCGTCGACGACGTGCTCTTCTCCGGGCGCACCATCCGCGCCGCGCTGGACGCCCTGGGGGACATCGGTCGCCCGCGCGCCGTTCAGCTCGCCGTCCTGGTCGACCGCGGCCACCGCGAGTTGCCGATCCGCGCCGACTACGTGGGCAAGAACCTCCCCACGTCGCTGCGGGAGGCCGTCAAGGTCCAGTTGACCGAGGAGGACGGTCGCGACGCCGTGCTGCTCGGCATGCGCCCCGCGCCGTCCCGCCCCGGCTCCGAGGCCGGTCCCTCGGCGGCCTCGACGGTCGAGCCGACAGCCCCGGCCGGCGAGCGCTAGCGCACGCGCGTACGGACCCGGTGACCCCGGGCCCGCAGCCATGCCTGCTCAACGGGCATTCCCGTACACCTCCCTCACTCCCGGAGAAAACCGGATGAAGCGCCACCTCATCTCGGCCGCCGATCTCACGCGGGACGACGCCGTGCTCATCCTCGACACCGCCGAGGAAATGGCCCGGGTCGCCGACCGGCCGATCAAGAAACTGCCCGCCCTGCGCGGACGGACCGTCTGCAACCTGTTCTTCGAGGACTCGACCCGGACCCGGATCTCCTTCGAGGCCGCCGAGAAGCGGCTCTCCGCGGACGTCATCAACTTCGCCGCCAAGGGCTCCAGCGTCTCCAAGGGCGAATCGCTCAAGGACACCGCCCAGACCCTGGAGGCGATGGGCGTGGACGCCGTCGTCATCCGGCACGGCGCGTCCGGCGCCCCGTACCGGCTGGCCACCTCCGGCTGGATCGACGCGCCCGTGATCAACGCCGGTGACGGCACCCACCAGCACCCCACCCAGGCCCTGCTGGACGCCTTCACCATGCGGCGCCGGCTCGTCGGCCCGGACGCCGGGCTCGGCCGGGACCTCGACGGGAAGCGGATCACCCTCGTCGGCGACGTGCTGCACAGTCGCGTCGCCCGCTCCAACGTCGACCTCCTGCACACCCTGGGCGCCGAGGTCACCCTGGTCGCGCCGCCCACCCTGGTGCCGGTCGGCGTCGAGACCTGGCCGTGCGAGGTCTCCTACGACCTCGACAGCGTGCTGCCCAAGTCCGACGCCGTGATGATGCTGCGGGTGCAGCGCGAGCGGATGAACGCCGCCTTCTTCCCGACCGAGCGCGAGTACTCCCGGCGCTACGGCCTGGACGCCGACCGGATGTCCCGGATGCCCGGGCACGCCATCGTGATGCACCCCGGCCCGATGGTCCGCGGCATGGAGATCACCGCCGAGGTCGCCGACTCCGACCGCTGCACGGCCGTGGAACAGGTCGCCAACGGCGTCTCCGTCCGCATGGCCGTCCTCTACCTGCTGCTCGGCGGCAACGAGCCCGCCGTCACCCACCCCCGTACCGAGGAGAAGTAACACCATGAGCAAGATCCTGATCCGCGGTGCGAAGGTGCTCGGCGGCGCCCCGCAGGACGTGCTGATCGACGGGGAGTCCATCGAGGCGGTCGGCACCGACCTGTCGGCCGAGGGCGCCGAGGTCGTCGAGGCCGCCGGCAAGGTCCTGCTGCCGGGCCTGGTCGACCTCCACACCCACCTGCGCGAGCCCGGCCGGGAGGACTCCGAGACGGTCCTGACCGGTACCCGGGCGGCGGCCAGCGGCGGCTACACCGCGGTGTTCGCCATGGCCAACACCTTCCCGGTCGCCGACACCGCCGGCGTCGTCGAGCAGGTCTACCGGCTGGGCAAGGAGCACGGCTACTGCGACGTGCAGCCGATCGGTGCCGTCACCGTCGGGCTGGAGGGCAAGAAGCTCGCCGAGCTGGGCGCGATGCACGAGTCGGCGGCCGGCGTCACGGTCTTCTCCGACGACGGCAAGTGCGTCGACGACGCGGTGATCATGCGCCGGGCCCTGGAGTACGTGAAGGCGTTCGGCGGGGTCGTCGCCCAGCACGCCCAGGAGCCGCGGCTGACCGAGGGCGCCCAGATGAACGAGGGCGTCGTCTCGGCCGAGCTGGGGCTCGGCGGCTGGCCGGCGGTGGCCGAGGAGTCCATCATCGCCCGGGACGTGCTGCTCGCCGAGCACGTGGGCTCCCGGGTCCACATCTGCCACCTGTCGACCGCGGGCAGCGTCGAGATCGTCCGCTGGGCCAAGTCCCGCGGCATCGACGTGACCGCCGAGGTCACCCCGCACCACCTGCTCCTCACCGACGAACTGGTGCGCAGCTACAACCCGGTCTACAAGGTCAACCCGCCGCTGCGCACCGAGCGCGACGTGCTGGCGCTGCGCGAGGCCCTGGCCGACGGCACGATCGACATCGTCGCCACCGACCACGCCCCGCACCCGCACGAGGACAAGGACTGCGAGTGGGCCGCGGCGGCCATGGGCATGGTGGGCCTGGAGACCGCGCTGTCGGTCGTCCAGCACACCATGGTCGAGACCGGGCTGCTGGACTGGGCCGGCGTCGCCGACCGGATGTCCGCCGCCCCGGCGCGGATCGGGCAGCTGGCCGGCCACGGTCGCCCCGTCTCAGCCGGCGAGCCCGCCAACCTCACGCTGGTCGATTCCGCTTACCGTGGAGAGGTGGACCCCGCCGGTTTCGCCTCCCGCAGCCGCAACACCCCGTACGAGGGCCGTGAGCTGCCGGGACGCGTCACCCACACCTTCCTGCGGGGCCGCGCAACGCTCGTCGACGGGAACCTGGCGTGACTCCTTCACTCATCCACTTGGCTGCGGCACCGCACTCCGCCCCGGTCACCGACTGGGCCGGACGGATCGCCTGGGTGGTCGGTCTGCTGGTCTTCGTCGTCTTCGTCTACTGGCTGATGCGCCAGGGCTGGAAGTGGCGCGGCACCCTCCAGGGCGACCTGCCCGAGCTGCCGTCCGCCCCGGCCGACGCGGGCGAGGCCCGGCTGACCCTCAGCGGCCGCTACCACGGCTCGACCACCGCCGGGCAGTGGCTCGACCGGATCGTCGCCCGTGGTCTGGGCACCCGCAGCCGGGCCGAACTGGCCCTCAACGACCGGGGCCTGGACGTCGTACGGCCCGGCGCCACGGACTTCTTCGTACCGGCCGCCGCCCTGCGCGGCGCCCGCCTCGACAAGGGCATCGCCGGCAAGGTCCTGCCCGAGGGCGGCCTGCTGGTCGTCACCTGGGAACACGGCGGCAAGCAGATCGACTCCGGCTTCCGCTCCGACTGGGCGGCCGAGCACGCCGCCTGGGTCGAGGCCATCAACCAGCTCAGCAGCACCGAGCACACCACCGAGCACACCGAAACGGAAGGCGCACGATGACGACCTCCACCAAGGGGACCGCCAAAATCCCCGCCGTACTCGTCCTGGAGGACGGCCGCACCTTCCGCGGCCGTGCCTACGGGGCCGTGGGGGAGACCTTCGGCGAAGCGGTGTTCTCCACCGGCATGACCGGCTACCAGGAGACGCTGACCGACCCCTCGTACCACCGTCAGGTCGTCGTCATGACCGCCCCGCACGTCGGCAACACCGGCGTGAACGACGAGGACCCCGAGTCCGCGCGGATCTGGGTCGCCGGTTACGTCGTCCGCGACCCCGCCCGCGTCCCGTCCAACTGGCGCTCCCGCCGCTCCCTCGACGAGGAACTGCGCCACCAGGGCGTCGTCGGCATCAGCGGCGTCGACACCCGGGCGCTCACCCGCCACCTGCGCGAGCGCGGTGCGATGCGGGTCGGCATCTTCTCCGGCAACGCGCTGCCCGACGAGGGCACGATGCTCGCCGAGGTGCGCCAGCAGCCCGAGATGCAGGGCGCCGACCTCTCCGCACAGGTCGCCACCAAGGAGGCGTACGTCGTCCCGGCGATCGGCGCGAAGAAGTTCACCGTCGCCGCCGTCGACCTGGGCATCAAGGGCATGACCCCGCAGCGGATGGCCGAGCGCGGCATCGAGGTGCACGTCCTGCCGGCGACCGCGACCGCCGAGGACCTGTACGCGGTCCAGCCCGACGGCGTGTTCTTCTCCAACGGGCCGGGCGACCCGGCCACCGCCGACCACGCGGTCGGCGTGATGCGCGAGGTGCTCTCCCGAAAGACCCCGCTGTTCGGCATCTGCTTCGGCAACCAGATCCTGGGCCGGGCGCTGGGCTTCGGCACGTACAAGCTCAAGTACGGGCACCGCGGCATCAACCAGCCCGTGCAGGACCGGACGACCGGCAAGGTCGAGGTCACCGCGCACAACCACGGCTTCGCCGTGGACGCGCCCCTCGACAAGGTCTCCGACACCCCCTTCGGCCGCGCCGAGGTCTCCCACGTCTGCCTCAACGACGACGTGGTGGAGGGGCTCCAGCTCCTCGACCAGCCGGCGTTCAGCGTCCAGTACCACCCCGAGGCGGCCGCCGGCCCGCACGACGCCGCGTACCTCTTCGACCGCTTCGTCGAGCTCATGCGAGACAACAACCAGCACAGCGTTTCCCTGATGGAGGGCCAGCGTGCCTAAGCGCACCGATATCCAGTCCGTCCTGGTCATCGGCTCCGGCCCGATCGTCATCGGTCAGGCCGCCGAGTTCGACTACTCCGGCACCCAGGCTTGCCGGGTCCTCAAGTCCGAGGGCCTGCGCGTCATCCTGGTCAACTCCAACCCGGCCACGATCATGACCGACCCGGAGATCGCCGACGCGACGTACGTCGAGCCGATCACCCCGGAGTTCGTCGAGAAGATCATCGCCAAGGAGCGCCCCGACGCCCTGCTGCCGACCCTCGGCGGCCAGACGGCGCTCAACACCGCCATCTCGCTGGACGAGGCCGGCACCCTCGCCAAGTACGGCGTCGAGCTGATCGGCGCCAACGTCGAGGCGATCCACAAGGGCGAGGACCGCGACCAGTTCAAGGAGGTCGTCAAGGCGGTCAACGCCAAGATCGGCTACGGAGAGTCCGCCCGTTCGGTGATCTGCCACTCCATGGACGACGTCCTCGGGGGCGTCGAGGAGCTCGGCGGCTACCCGGTCGTCGTCCGCCCGTCCTTCACCATGGGCGGCGCCGGCTCCGGCTTCGCCCACGACGAGGAGGAGCTGCGCCGGATCGCCGGCCAGGGCCTGACGCTCTCGCCGACCACCGAGGTGCTCCTGGAGGAGTCCATCCTCGGCTGGAAGGAGTACGAGCTGGAGCTGATGCGCGACAAGCACGACAACGTCGTGGTGGTCTGCTCCATCGAGAACTTCGACCCGATGGGCGTGCACACCGGCGACTCGATCACCGTCGCCCCGTCGATGACCCTCACCGACCGCGAGTACCAGGTCCTGCGGGACATCGGCATCGCGGTGATCCGCGAGGTCGGGGTGGACACCGGCGGCTGCAACATCCAGTTCGCGGTCAACCCCGAGGACGGCCGGGTCATCGTCATCGAGATGAACCCCCGGGTCTCCCGCTCCTCCGCCCTGGCCTCCAAGGCCACTGGCTTCCCGATCGCGAAGATCGCCGCCAAGCTCGCCGTCGGTTACACCCTCGACGAGATCCCGAACGACATCACCCGGGAGACCCCGGCGTCGTTCGAGCCGACCCTCGACTACGTCGTCGTCAAGGTGCCGCGGTTCGCCTTCGAGAAGTTCCCGGCCGCCGACGCCACGCTGACCACCACCATGAAGTCGGTCGGCGAGGCGATGGCCATCGGCCGCAACTTCACCGAGGCGCTCAACAAGGCGCTGCGGTCGCTGGAGAAGAAGGGCAGCCAGTTCGCCTTCACCGGCGAGCCGGGCGACAAGGCCGAGCTGCTGGAGCGGGCCAAGGTCCCCACCGACGGGCGGATCAACACCGTCATGGCGGCGATCCGGGCCGGCGCCACCCCGCAGGAGGTCTTCGACGCCACGAAGATCGACCCGTGGTTCGTCGACCAGCTCTTCCTGATCAAGGAGACCGCGGACGAGATCGCGGCCGTCGACACGCTCGGACCCGACGTCCTTGCGGAAGCAAAGCGGCACGGCTTCTCCGACGCTCAGATCGCGGCCATCCGCGGCCTGCGCGAGGACGTCGTCCGCGAGGTCCGGCACGCGCTCGGCCTGCGCCCCGTCTACAAGACGGTCGACACCTGCGCGGCCGAATTCGCGGCGCGGACCCCGTACTTCTACTCGTCCTACGACGAGGAGAGCGAGGTCGCGTCCCGCGAGAAGCCCGCGGTGATCATCCTCGGCTCCGGCCCCAACCGCATCGGGCAGGGCATCGAGTTCGACTACTCCTGCGTCCACGCCTCGTTCGCGCTCAGCGACGCCGGCTACGAGACCGTGATGGTCAACTGCAACCCGGAGACCGTCTCCACCGACTACGACACCTCCGACCGCCTGTACTTCGAGCCGCTCACGCTCGAGGACGTGCTGGAGATCGTGCACGCCGAGTCCCAGGCGGGCCCGGTCGCCGGCGTCATCGTCCAGCTGGGCGGCCAGACCCCGCTGGGCCTGGCCCAGGCCCTCAAGGACAACGGCGTGCCGATCGTCGGCACCTCGCCCGAGGCGATCGACCTCGCCGAGGAGCGCGGCGCGTTCGGCCGGGTGCTGACCGAGGCCGGGCTGCCGGCCCCCAAGTACGGCACCGCCTTCTCCTTCGACGAGGCCAAGGACATCGCCGCCGAGATCGGCTACCCGGTCATGGTCCGCCCGTCCTACGTGCTGGGCGGCCGCGGCATGGAGATCGTCTACGACGAGCCCTCGCTGGCCGGGTACCTGGAGCGGCACGCCGGCCTGATCGAGCAGCACCCGGTCCTCATCGACCGCTTCCTCGACGACGCCATCGAGATCGACGTGGACGCCCTCTACGACGGCCACGAGCTCTACCTCGGCGGCGTCATGGAGCACATCGAGGAGGCCGGCATCCACTCCGGCGACTCCGCCTGCGCGCTGCCCCCGATCACCCTTGGCGGCTTCGACATCAAGCGGCTGCGCGCCTCCACCGAGGCCATCGCCAAGGGCGTCGGCGTCCGCGGACTGATCAACATCCAGTTCGCGATGGCCGGGGACATCCTCTACGTCCTCGAAGCCAACCCGCGCGCCTCGCGGACCGTGCCCTTCACCTCGAAGGCCACCGCGGTCCCGCTGGCCAAGGCCGCCGCCCGGATCTCGCTGGGCGCCACCATCGCCGAACTGCGCGCCGAGGGCATGCTGCCCAAGACCGGGGACGGCGGCACGCTGCCGCTGGACGCGCCGATCTCCGTCAAGGAGGCGGTCATGCCCTGGTCGCGCTTCCGGGACGCCTCGGGCCGCGGCGTGGACACCGTCCTCGGCCCGGAGATGCGCTCCACCGGCGAGGTCATGGGCATCGACTCGGTCTTCGGCACGGCGTACGCCAAGTCGCAGGCCGGCGCCTACGGGGCGCTGCCCACCAAGGGCCGCGCGTTCGTCTCCGTCGCCAACCGCGACAAGCGCTCGATGATCTTCCCGGCCCGCGAGCTGGTCGCCCACGGCTTCGAGCTGCTGGCCACCTCCGGCACCGCCGAGGTGCTGCGCCGCAACGGCATCAAGGCCACCGTGGTGCGCAAGCAGTCCGAGGGCGAGGGTCCGAACGGCGAGAAGACCATCGTCCAGCTGATCCACGACGGCCAGGTCGACCTGATCGTCAACACCCCCTACGGGACCGGCGGCCGGCTCGACGGCTACGACATCCGCACCGCCTCCGTGGCCCGCGGCATCCCCTGCCTGACGACGGTCCAGGCGCTGGCCGCCGCCGTCCAGGGCATCGAGGCGACGTCCCGCGGAGACGTCGGGGTGCGCTCCCTCCAGGAGCACGCCCGACATCTGACCTCGGCGCGCGAGGAGTAGGCCCGAGAGGGGGACACCGGTCGGTGTCCCCCTCTTCATGAGCCCACCGAACCCCTCCCGCAAAGGCCCGTCCACCATGTACCGCCTGTTCTTCCAGCTGATCTTCCAGCGCATGGACCCCGAGAAGGCCCACCACATGGCCTTCCGCTGGATCCGCCTGGCCGCGCGCACCCCGGTGCTGCGCACCCTCGTCGCGGCCGCCCTCGCCCCCCGCCACAAGGAGCTGCGCACCGAGGCCCTGGGCCGCCGGATGCACGGCCCGTTCGGCCTGGCCGCCGGCTTCGACAAGAACGCCGTCGCCATCGACGGCATGGCCATGCTCGGCTTCGACCACGTCGAGATCGGCACGGTCACCGCCCAGCCGCAGCCCGGCAACCCCAAGAAGCGGCTGTTCCGGCTGGTGCCGGACCGGGCGCTGATCAACCGCATGGGCTTCAACAACGACGGTTCGGCGGCGGTCGCCGCCCGGCTGGCCGCCCGCAACCCCGTCTTCCGGACCACGGTCGGCGTCAACATCGGCAAGACCAAGGTCGTGCCGGAGGCCGAGGCGGTCGCCGACTACGTCACCTCCACCGAGCGCCTGGCCCGGCACGCCGACTACCTGGTCGTCAACGTCTCCTCGCCGAACACGCCGGGGCTGCGCAACCTCCAGGCCACGGACCACCTGCGGCCGCTGCTCACCGCGGTCCGCGAGGCCGCCGACCGCACGGTGACCGACCGACGGGTCCCGCTACTGGTCAAGATCGCCCCCGACCTCGCCGACGAGGACGTGGACGCGGTCGCCGACCTCGCCCTGGAACTGGGCCTGGACGGCATCATCGCCACCAACACCACGATCGCCCGCGAGGGCCTGGGCCTGACCTGCGACCCGAAGCTGGTCGCCGAGACCGGCGGCCTGTCCGGCGCACCGCTCAAGGAGCGCTCCCTGGAGGTCCTGCGCCGCCTGTACGCCCGCGTCGGCGACCGGATCACCCTGATCGGCGTCGGCGGCATCGAGACGGCCGAGGACGCCTGGCAGCGCATCCTCGCCGGCGCCACCCTCGTCCAGGGCTACAGCGCCTTCATCTACCAGGGCCCGTTCTGGTGCCGGGCGATCCACAAGGGCCTCGCCGCGCGCCTGCACAACAGCCCGTACGCCACCCTCGCCGACGCGGTCGGTGCCGACCACAAGAAGGTGACCTCCTCGTGACTCCCACCCCCTTCGGTGCCCGGCTGCGCCGCGCCATGGACGAGCGCGGCCCGCTCTGCGTCGGCATCGACCCGCACGCCTCGCTGCTGGCCGACTGGGGCCTGAACGACGACGTGGCCGGCCTGGCGCGCTTCACCCGGACCGTGGTGGAGGCGCTCGGCGAGCAGGTCGCGGTCTTCAAGCCGCAGTCGGCCTTCTTCGAGCGGTTCGGCTCGCGCGGCATCGCCGTCCTGGAGACCGCCGTCGAGGAGGCGCGGGAGCGCGGTGCCCTGATCCTCATGGACGCCAAGCGCGGCGACATCGGTTCCACCATGGGCGCCTACGCCGAGGCGTTCCTGCGCCCGGACTCGCCGCTGTTCTCCGACGCGCTGACGGTCTCCCCCTACCTCGGGTTCGGCTCGTTGAAGCCCGCCGTGGAGCTGGCGCGGGAGAGCGGCGCCGGGCTCTTCGTGCTCGGCCTGACCTCGAACCCGGAGGGCGCGGAGGTCCAACGGGCGGTCCGCGAGGACGGCCGCACGGTCGCCGCCACCGTGCTCGGCCACCTCGCCGCCGAGAACGCCGGGGCCCAGCCGCTGGGATCCTTCGGCGCGGTCGTCGGCGCCACGCTCGGCGATCTCTCCGCCTTCGACCTGGCGATCAACGGCCCGCTGCTGGCCCCCGGCATCGGGGCGCAGGGCGCCACCCCCGCCGACCTGCCGACGGTCTTCGGCCGGGCGGTCCGCAACGTGGTGCCGAGCGTCAGTCGGGGAGTGCTCAAGCACGGACCGGACGCCGGCGCACTGCGCGCCGCGGCGGCCCGCTGTGCCGACGAAGTGCGTGCAGCGCTCACGTAACCCGGTCATTTGGTCCCGAAATGTCCTGGTCAGCTGAGTCTGACCAGGACTTTTCGTCTGTTCTCGCTGACTCCAGCGCCGTCGGCCGCTAGTCTCCGTCGAGAGCACCGCACGTAAGCGCGTTGCTCGTTGCTCCGCTGATGCGGGGCGACTAGGTTCCACACCGGTCCGTATCCGACAGTTCGACATCCGAGGTGACGTAGGCGTGGCTCTTCCGCCCCTTACCCCTGAACAGCGCGCTGCCGCGCTCGAAAAGGCCGCCGCGGCTCGCCGGGAGCGCGCCGAGGTCAAGAATCGGCTCAAGCACTCGGGGGCCTCTCTCCACGAGGTCATCCAGCAGGGCCAGAAAAACGATGTCATCGGCAAGATGAAGGTCTCCGCCCTTCTGGAATCCCTGCCGGGCGTGGGCAAGGTCCGCGCAAAGCAGATCATGGAGCGGCTCGGCATTTCCGAGAGCCGCCGGGTCCGTGGTCTGGGCTCCAACCAGATCGCGTCCCTGGAGCGTGAGTTCGGCAGCACGGGTTCCTGAATTTCTCGGCACCGCCGGGAAGCTGGAATAATCGCTGCATGAGTTCTGCAGTCTCCCGGGGGAGCACCCCCGTCTCCCCGGCCAGACAACCGCGCCTGACCGTGCTCTCCGGCCCTTCGGGGGTCGGCAAGAGCACGGTCGTCGCGCATCTGCGCAAGGTCCACCCGGAAATCTGGCTCTCGGTTTCGGCCACCACCCGCAAGCCGCGTCCCGGGGAGCGCCACGGCGTTCAGTACTTCTTCGTCGAGGACGAGGAATTCGACAAGCTGATCGCCAACGGTGAGCTGCTGGAATGGGCCGAGTTCGCCGGCAACCGCTACGGCACCCCGCGCCAGGCGGTGCTGGACCGGCTGGCGGCCGGCGAGCCGGTCCTCCTGGAGATCGACCTGCAGGGCGCCCGCCAGGTGCGCGAGTCCATGCCGGAGGCGCACCTGGTCTTCCTGGCCCCGCCGAGCTGGGACGAGCTGGTCCGCCGGCTCACCGGCCGCGGCACGGAGGCCCCGGAGGTCATCGAGCGGCGCCTGGAGGCGGCCCGGATCGAACTCGCGGCGGAGAAGGAGTTCGACGTGACGCTCGTCAACACCTCCGTCGAGGACGTCAGCCGTGAGCTGCTAGCCTTGATGCTGCGCCGCCCTGAAGACCGGACCTCCGGCGACTGACTCCGGTCCCGACCGCGGCGCCAAGGATTTCGGCGCCTGCGCGCCCCCACCTGCTTCATCCCCTTTCGGAAGGTAGAGCGTGTCCTCTTCCATCACCGCACCCGAGGGCATCATCAACCCGCCCATTGATGAGCTGCTCGAGGCCACCGACTCGAAGTACAGCCTGGTGATCTACGCCGCCAAGCGCGCGCGCCAGATCAACGCGTACTACTCCCAGCTCGGCGAGGGCCTGCTGGAGTACGTCGGCCCGCTGGTCGACACCCACGTGCACGAGAAGCCGCTGTCGATCGCGCTCCGCGAGATCAACGCCGGTCTGCTGACCTCGGAGGCCATCGAGGGCCCGGTCGGCCAGTAAGCGGCACCGCAGCCCCCACCAAGGGCCCGGCAGGTGATTCTCCCGACGCGAAGTCGGGGGTGCCTGCCGGGCCCTTGGTGCGTCACGAGGGCATAGGTTGAGGGACATGCGTTCGGTCCGAGGCTCGGGGAGCGGGGAAACGATGGACAAGCGGGAGCGGCCCAGGGTCGTCCTGGGGGTCAGTGGCGGGATCGCCGCCTACAAGGCGTGCGAGCTGCTGCGCCGACTCACGGAGTCCGGCCACGACGTGCGCGTGGTGCCGACCGCCTCGGCGCTGCACTTCGTCGGCGAGGCCACCTGGTCGGCGCTGTCCGGCAACCCGGCCGGCACCGAGGTCTGGGAGTCCGTCCACGAAGTCCCGCACGTCCGCATCGGTCAGGCCGCCGACCTCGTCGTGGTCGCCCCGGCCACCGCGGACATGCTGGCCAAGGCGGCCCACGGCCTCGCCGACGACCTGCTGACCAACACCCTGCTCACCGCCCGCTGCCCGGTGGTCTTCGCGCCCGCGATGCACACCGAGATGTGGGAGAACCCCGCCACCCAGGAGAACGTCGCCACGCTGCGGCGCCGCGGCGCGCTGGTCATCGAGCCCGCCGTGGGCCGGCTCACCGGCGTCGACACCGGCAAGGGCCGCTTCCCGGACCCGGTGGAGATCTTCGACCTGTGCCGCCAGGTGCTGGCCCGGGGAGCCGAGGGACTGTCGCAGGACCTCGCGGGGCGCCACGTCGTGGTCAGCGCGGGCGGCACCCGGGAGCCGCTGGACCCGGTGCGCTTCCTGGGCAACCGCTCGTCCGGCAAGCAGGGCTACGCCCTCGCCCGGACCGCCGCGGCCCGGGGCGCCCGGGTCACGCTGGTCGCCGGCGACACCGCACTGCCCGACCCGGCCGGCGTGGACGTGATCCACATCGGCACCGCCCGGCAGCTGCGCGAGGCCGTGCTGAAGGCCGCGGCGGACGCCGACGCGGTGGTGATGGCCGCCGCGGTGGCCGACTTCCGGCCCGCCGTCTACGCCACCGGCAAGATCAAGAAGCGGGAGGGGCAGGAGCCGGAACCCGTCACCCTGGTACGGAATCCGGACATCCTTGCGGAGCTCTCCGCGGACCGGGCCCGCCCCGGACAGCTGGTCGTCGGCTTCGCCGCCGAGACCGACGACGTCCTCGCCAACGGCCGGGCCAAGCTCGCCCGCAAGGGCTGCGACCTCCTGGTCGTCAACGAGGTCGGCGAGCACAAGACCTTCGGTTCGGCCGAGAACGAGGCCGTGATCCTGGCCACGGACGGGACCGAGACCCCCGTGCCCCATGGCCCGAAGGAAGCCCTCGCCGACACCGTGTGGGACCTGGTCATCGCCCGTTTGGACCAGCCCCGGCCCTGACCGGTCACCCCGCTGGAGGAGCCCCGGAGCGGGCTGCCGAGGCTCCCCGCCGACCCCCGAAAATCGGCGTGCCCCCTTGACCCGGCTGATTCTCAAGGTGATCGTCACTACCGTGAAGCCGTGGTGTCCCAGGTCACGGGGGTTCCATAAATCGAGACTGGGTGCCCGAGCGCCACGTTCGACCGATAAACTGGCAGTGGATTTGGCCGAGCGCAGCTCTCGGCCGTTCCGCTAAGTGATCAGCCAGCAGCCGCTGCAACCCCAGGGAGCGATGTGTCCCGCCGCCTGTTTACCTCGGAATCCGTCACCGAGGGCCACCCCGACAAGATCGCTGACCAGATCAGCGACACCATTCTCGACGCACTCCTCAAGGAGGACCCGACGTCTCGGGTCGCCGTGGAGACGTTGATCACCACCGGCCTGGTGCACGTGGCCGGCGAGGTGACGACCAAGGCGTACGCCGACATCCCCAACCTCGTCCGGAACAAGATCCTGGAGATCGGTTACGACTCCTCGAAGAAGGGCTTCGACGGCGCCTCCTGCGGCGTCTCGGTGTCCATCGGGGCGCAGTCGCCGGACATCGCCCAGGGTGTCGACACCGCTTACGAGAACCGCGTCGAAGGCGACGACGACGAGCTGGACCGACAGGGCGCGGGCGACCAGGGCCTGATGTTCGGGTTCGCCTGCGACGAGACCCCCGAGCTCATGCCGCTCCCGATCTACCTGGCGCACCGTCTTTCGCGCCGGCTGTCGGAGGTCCGCAAGAACGGGACCATCCCCTACCTCCGGCCCGACGGCAAGACCCAGGTCACCGTCGAGTACGACGGCAACAAGGCGGTCCGCCTCGACACCGTGGTGGTCTCCTCGCAGCACGCCAGCGACATCGACCTGGACTCGCTGCTCGCGCCCGACATCCGCGAGTTCGTCGTCGAGCACGTCCTCAACCAGCTCGTCGAGGACGGCATCAAGCTGGACACCGACGACTACCGTCTGCTGGTCAACCCGACCGGGCGGTTCGAGATCGGTGGCCCGATGGGCGACGCCGGCCTGACCGGCCGCAAGATCATCATCGACACCTACGGCGGCATGGCCCGCCACGGCGGCGGTGCGTTCTCCGGCAAGGACCCGTCCAAGGTCGACCGCTCCGCGGCGTACGCGATGCGCTGGGTGGCGAAGAACGTCGTCGCCGCCGGCCTCGCCTCGCGCTGCGAGGTCCAGGTCGCCTACGCGATCGGCAAGGCCGAGCCGGTGGGTCTGTTCGTGGAGACCTTCGGCACCAACGCGGTCGACACCGAGAAGATCGAGCAGGCCATCGGCGAGGTCTTCGACCTCCGCCCGGCCGCGATCATCCGCGACCTCGACCTGCTCCGCCCGATCTACTCCCAGACCGCCGCCTACGGCCACTTCGGCCGTGAGCTGGAGGACTTCACCTGGGAGCGCACCGACCGGGTGGACGCCCTCCGCAAGGCCGCGGGCCTGTAAGAAGGCGCCGCGCCGCCAGGGCTTTGCCCCGAGGGCCCCGGACCGTTGGACGGTCCGGGGCCCTCGGGCTTTCCCGGGGCCGGCCGCTGTCGGTGGCGTCTGCTAAGACTGGATGCTGTGAGCAGGGAGAACGGGCGGGATCCGGGGGAGCAGGGCGAGCAGCTGGCCCTGATCCGGGAGACCGTGCGGGAGACGAAGGCGGAGCGGGCCAAGCCGCGCACGTGGCGGGGGGCCGCGCTGGCGCCCGAGCTTCCGGTGGCGCGGGTCCTCGTCGACAAGGGGCTGGTCCACCTCGACCGGTTCTTCGACTACGCGGTGCCGGCCGCGATGGACGCCGAGGCCCGGCCCGGGGTGCGGGTCCGGGTGCGGTTCGGTGCGGGGGAGAAGGGCGGTCGGCGCGAGGGCGGCCGGCTGGTCAGCGGCTTCATCGTGGAGCGGGTGGCGCAGAGCGAGTTCCGGGGGGTGTTGGCGCCGATCGCTCAGGTGCTCTCGCCGGAGCCGGTGCTGAGTTCGGAGCTGCTGGCGCTGTGCCGGGCGGTCGCCGACCGCTACGCCGGATCGCTGGCGGACGTGGTGCAACTGGCGGTGCCGCCGCGCCGGGCCCGGGTCGAGGCCGAGTCGTCCCCCGACCCACTGCCCCCCAACGCCCCACCGGATCCCGGGAGTTGGGAGCGCTACGGAGCCGGTCCCGGTTTCCTGACGGCACTGGCGCGGGGGGACGCGCCGCGGGCGGTGTGGACGGCGCTGCCCGGACCGACCTGGCCGGACGAACTGGCGCGGGCGGCGGCCGCGGCGCTCGCCGGCGGGCGCGGGGCCCTGGTGGTGGTGCCCGACGGCCGGGCCGCGGCCCGGGTGGACGCGGCGCTCGGCGCCCTGGTCGGACCCGGCCGGCACGTGGTGCTGACGGCCGAGTGCGGGCCCGAGGAGCGGTACCGGCGCTGGTTGGCGGTCAGCCGGGGCGCGGTGCGCGCGGTGATCGGGACGCGCGCCGCGATGTTCGCCCCGGTGGCCGGGCTGGGGCTGGTCGCGCTCTGGGACGACGGCGACGGCAGCCACAGCGATCCGCACGCCCCCCAGCCGCACGCCCGGGAAGTGCTCCTGCAACGCGCGGTCGGCGAGCGGGCCGGATTCCTGCTCGGCGGGCTGAGCTGCACGGTCGAGGCGGCGCAACTGGTCGAGACCGGCTGGGCCCGGCCGCTGGCCGCCGACCGGGAACGGGTGCGGGCCGCCGCCCCCCTGGTGCGCACGATCGGCGACGGCGACGAGGCCCGGGACGCCGCGGCGCGCGCGGCCCGGCTGCCCTCCATGGCCTGGCAGCTGGTGCGGGACGGGCTCACCCGAGGCCCGGTGCTGGTGCAGGTGCCCCGGCGCGGCTACGCCCCCCGACTGGCCTGCGAACGGTGCCGGGAACCAGCCCGCTGTCGAGCCTGCGCCGGTCCGTTGGAGGCGCGCGCGGCGGGCGAGTTGGCCTGTGCCTGGTGCGGCCGCGAGGAGTCGGACTGGCACTGCGCGGAGTGCGGCGGAGCCCGGCTGCGGGCGCAGATCGTCGGGGCCCGTCGGACGGCGGAGGAGCTGGGCCGCGCCTTCCCGGCGGTTCCGGTGCGCACGTCGGGGCGCGACCACGTCCTGGCGTCGGTGCCCGCCACCCCGGCGCTGGTGGTGAGCACGCCCGGCGCCGAACCGGTCGCCGAGGGCGAGGGCTATGCCGCCGCGCTGCTGCTGGACGGCTGGGCGCTGCTGGGCCGGCCGGACCTGCGGGCCGGGGAGGAGGCGCTGCGCCGTTGGCTGGGGGCGGCCGCCCTGGTCCGTGGCCAGGCGGCGGGCGGCGCGGTCGCGGTGATCGCCGAGCCGACGTTGCGGCCGGTCCAGGCGCTGGTGCGCTGGGACCCGGTCGGCCATGCGGTGCGCGAGTTGGCGGAGCGGGCGGAGCTGGGGTTCCCGCCGGTGTCGCGGATGGCTGCGGTGGCGGGGCGGTCCGACGACGTGGCCGGTCTGCTGGGGGCCGCCGAGCTCCCCGTGGGGGCCGAGGTGCTGGGCCCGGTGCCGCTGCCGGTGCCGGATCCCGGGCGACCGCGGCGGCCGGGGGACCCCCCGCCGGGCGAGGTGTGGGAGCGCGCGCTGGTCCGGGTGCGTCCGGGGCAGGGCGCGGCGCTGGCGGCGGCGCTGAAGGCCGCGCGGGCGGCCCGGCTGGTCAAGCGGGAGGGCGAGGCGGTGCGGGTGCGGATCGATCCGCCGGACCTGGGCTGAGCCGGTCCGCGGGATCCTTGCCGTGGTGCCGTGGTGCCGTGGTGCCGTTCGGGGCGTCGGCCGGGTGTCCGCGCGTCGGCGGGGAGCGTCGCCCCGGGACCGTGGTCGGCGGGCGGTCCCGGGTTCCGGGGCGGGGCGACGTCGGGGGAGTCCGGGGGAGCGGTGTCAGCCGTTGCGGGGGCCGGGGAAGGCGCCGGGGCGGGCCTCTTCGCGGCAGGCGGCGGAGGGCTGCGTGGGCATGGTGCGGGCGGCGGGGACGGCCGGCGTCCCGGTCAGGCCGCCGGCCATGCTGATCGCGCGGGCGGCCGGGGCGTCGGAGGGGCGCACCGCGCTCTCGCCGGTGTCGCCGGACTGCTGGGCGGTGGCCCGCCGGGCGCCGTAACGGCGGTGCACCGCCTGCTTGGTGACGCCGAGTGCGGAGCCCACCGCGTCCCAGGAGAAGCCCAGCGAGCGGTCGAAGTCGACGGCCGCGGTGACGAGCGTCTCGACGCTGTCGCGCAGCTCTTGGGCGAGCCGCACGGTGGGGGCGGGCGCCCGTCCGTAGACGACGAAGCCCGCGGAGGGGCCCGTGCGGCGCGGCCGGTAGACGTTGCCGAGCTGTGCGGTGAGCGTGCGCAGGGCGTCCACCTGCCGGCGGACCCGCTCGATGTCCCGCACCAGGAGATGCAGGCTGGCGCGCGCCTGGGCGTCGTGGGTTGCGTGGTCGGCCATGAGCAAGCCTCTCGAACCGGCGTGGAAAGGATGGGTGAAAGCGTTCGGGCCGCCAAAGCGGCCCGGAATCGGTCAATGCTGTTTGACCAACGCGTCAGGAGCGGCTCTGGTCACGGTGCAGGGGCGTACGAGCGTGTGCGCGGGGCGCGGGTGACTTCGCACGCCCCCCGGTGTTCCGGCCCATGACCTGCGTCAAGGCCCCTAGACTGGTGCGTCGTTCCGCAGCGTGTGAGAGGTAGTCCGTCACCCATGAGGCTTGTCTTCGCCGGCACCCCCGAGGTCGCCGTACCCGCCCTCGATGCCCTGATCGCCTCGGACCGGCACGAGGTGGTGGCCGTCGTGACCCGGCCCGACGCGCCGGCCGGACGGGGCCGCCGGCTGGTGGCCAGCCCGGTCGCGGAGCGCGCGGAGGAGGCGGGCATCGAGGTGCTCAAGCCCGTCAAGCCGCGGGACGAGGACTTCCTCGCGCGGCTGCGCGAGATCGCGCCGGACTGCTGTCCGGTGGTCGCCTACGGTGCGCTGCTGCCCCAGGTGGCGCTGGACGTCCCGACGCACGGCTGGGTCAACCTGCACTTCTCGCTGCTGCCGGCGTGGCGGGGCGCGGCGCCCGTGCAGCACGCGGTGCTGGCCGGTGACGAGATCACCGGCGCCACCACCTTCCAGATCGAACGGGGGCTGGACTCCGGCCCGGTGTACGGGGTGCTCACCGAGGAGGTCCGGCCGACGGACACCAGCGGGGACCTGCTGACCCGGCTGGCGTTCGCCGGTTCCGGGCTGCTCGTCGCCACGATGGACGGCATCGAGGACGGCAGCCTCAAGCCGGTGCCGCAGCCGGCGGAGGGGGTCACCCTGGCCCCGAAGATCGAGGTGGCGGACGCCCGGATCGACTGGACGGCACCGGCCCTGCGGGTGGACCGGGTGGTCCGCGGTTGTGCGCCGGCGCCCGGCGCCTGGACGGTCTTCCGCGGCGAGCGGCTCAAGGTGATGGCGGCCGCCCCGGTTGCCGGGTACGACGGGTCGGCCCTGCCGGCGGGCGAACTCGCCGTCACCAAGAAGTCGGTGCACGTGGGCACCGGCAGCCACCCCGTGCAGCTGCTCTGGGTCCAGCCGCAGGGCAAGAAGCCGATGCAGGCCGCGGACTGGGCGCGCGGGGTGCGGATCGCCGACGGGGAGCGGCTGGGCGACTGACCGGGGGCGCGGTGCGTGCGCGGGGCGGCCGCGTGCGCGGCGCTGGTGCGGGCCCGCGTAGGCTGGGGAGCATCCCCGTCCCGTACATCCGGAGCACCTTTTCTGTGAGTCAGCAGCCGCCGCGTCGCCACGGCACCCGCAAGCCCTACCGCCGCCCGCAGAAGGACCCGGTCCGGGTCCTCGCGTTCGAGGCACTGCGGGCGGTGGACGAGCGGGACGCGTACGCCAACCTGGTCCTGCCACCGCTGTTGCGCAAGGCGCGGGCGGCCGGTGACTTCGACGCCCGGGACGCGGCGCTGGCCACCGAGCTGGTCTACGGGTCGCTGCGCCGCCAGGGCACCTACGACGCGATCCTGGCGCAGTGCGTGGATCGGCCGCTGCGCGAGGTGGACCCGCCGGTGCTCGACGTGCTGACGCTCGGTGCGCACCAACTGCTCGGCACCCGGATCCCGCCGCACGCCGCGGTCAGCGCCACCGTCGACCTGGCCCGGGTGGTGCTGGGCGACGGCCGGGCGAAGTTCGTCAACGCGGTGCTGCGCAAGCTCACCGCGCACGACCTGGACGGTTGGCTGGAGCGGGTCGCCCCGGAGTACGACGAGGACCCCGAGGACCATCTGGGCGTCGTGCACGCCCATCCGCGCTGGATCGTCTCCGCGCTCTGGGACGCCCTCGGCGGTGGCCGTGCGGGCATCGAGGAGTTGTTGGCGGCCGACAACGAGCGCCCCGAGGTGACGTTGGTGGCACGGCCCGGTCGGGCCACCGCCGAGGAACTGCTCGCGGCCGCCGGCGAGGACGGCGCGGTGCCCGGCCGGTGGTCGCCGTACGCGGTCCGGTTGGCCGAGGGCGGCGAGCCGGGCGCGTTGGACGCGGTGCGCGAGGGGCGCGCGGGTGTGCAGGACGAGGGCAGCCAGTTGGTCGCGTCGGCGCTGGCCGCCGCGCCGTTGGACGGCCCGGACCGCACGTGGCTGGACGGCTGCGCGGGCCCGGGCGGCAAGGCGGCGCTGCTGGGCGCGTTGGCGGCGCAGCGGGGCGCGGCGCTGGTGGCGTCGGAGAAGCAGCCGCACCGGGCGCGGTTGGTGGCCCGGTCGCTGGACGGAAATCCCGGTCCGTACGCGGTGATCGCCGCCGACGGCACCCGTCCGGCGTGGCGGCCGGGGGCCTTCGACCGGGTGCTGGTGGACGTGCCGTGCACCGGTCTGGGCGCGCTGCGCCGTCGGCCCGAGGCGCGTTGGCGGCGCCGCCCGGAGGACCTGGACGGTTTCGCGCCGCTCCAGCGGGAGCTGCTGCGGCAGGCCCTGGCGGCGGTGCGGGTCGGCGGCGTGGTGGGCTACGCGACCTGCTCGCCGCATCCGGCGGAGACCCGGGCCGTGGTGGAGGACGTCCTGAAGGGCCGCGGGGGTCCGGCGGCCGAGGCCGAGTGGATCGACGCGCGACCGCTGATGGCGGGCGTGCCGGAGCTCGGCGACGGGCCGGATGTCCAGCTGTGGCCGCATCTGCACGGGACCGACGCGATGTACCTGGCGCTGCTGCGCCGGACCGCCTGACGGTCGCCGCACCGGTCGGCGGTCCCGGTGCGGCGCGGGGCCGTCGCGCGTACGGGGTGGACGCCCGGGGACGCCGGCGGCGTGCACGGGAGGCCGGCCCCGGGCGGTTCCCCGCGGCGAAATCCGGTTCCTTGAGGAAACGCGGCCCGGATACGGTGCGGGCGTGAGAGACCCCCTGCCCGCCGACGTCGCCGAGGTGCTCGGTGCGCTGCTCGGTGGCGACGACCCCGTTCACGTGGCGCTCCGCGACCAGGTGCCGCATCTGCGCGTGTACGGGCGCTGCGCGTGCGGGTGCGGCACGGCCTACTTCGGCGTGGACGACACCGCGGTCGGGGCGGCGCCGTCCGGGCCGGGCACGAAGGTGGTGGCCTCGGCCACGATCCGCACCGAATCCGGCGGGTTTCCCGGCGAGGTGGTGCTCTTCGCCCAGGCCGGCTACCTGTCGTGGCTGGAGGTCTGCTCCTGGAGCGACGACGTCGAGGTGACGCTGGCCGCGGCGCAACGGACGCTGCGCGGCTGACGCCGCTCCCGCCGTCCCGTCCATCCCGTCCCTTCGTGCCGCGGCCGGCGGCCGAGCGGGTCGGCTCAGCGGGTGGCGTCGAAGGCACGCACCACCTGCGGCAGGGCCTTGAGGACCGTCGCGGAGTGGTCGAGCCGCCCGACGTCGGTGAGTTGCCGGTCCGCGCCGTGGGCCGTCAACTGCCGTTGGCAGTGCAGGGAGTTGGCGAAGGCGACGTCCTTGTCGCCCTTGGCGTGGAAGAGGCGGACCGGGACGTCGGGCCGCCAGTCGCAGGTGTTGTCCATCACCCGCAGTTTCCGTCGCAGCGTCCCCGTGGGGTGGCGCACCTGCTGGAGGAACGCCTCGGTGAACAGGCGCTTCGAGGTCGGGGGCAGCGCGGCCGCGATCTGCGACGCCTGGTGGTCGCCGTCGAAGAGCGTCTCCACCGACGTGGCGTAGGGCGCACGGAACGCCTGGTCGGTCGTGGCGTACAGGCCGTACAGCCGGTTCCACGCGGTGACGAAGTAGGCGAGGTAGAGCGACGACCGGGCGACCTCGTCGGCTGCCGCGGCGGCTTCGAAACGGCTCAGGTCGAACGGGCCGGCGATCGGGGCCAGGGCACCGGGACGAAAATGCGGGTCAACGCCCTGTTGCAGGGCCCGACCGACCAGCATCGTGGCGGGCCCGCCCTGGGAGAACCCGCTGACCAGCACGCGCTCGTCGAGGTCGCGACCGTCCTGCCGGGCGAAGGCGCGGGCCGCCCGCAGCGCGTCCACCGAAGCGTTGACGGTGGCCTCCGGGTCCCCGTACGGATGGATCCCGGGGCCCTTTCCGAGACCGAGGTAGTCCGGTGCGGAGACCGCGCGGCCGGTGGAGGCGAAGAGCAACGCCGTGGTCCGGTCGGGGGACGCGTCGTTCACCGAGGCGACCTCTCCCCGGTACACCTCCGTGCCGTGCAGCCAGGACACCGCCGTGAGGTCGCGGTCGCCGCTCTTCGGCATCGCGACCAACTCGCTGGCCGTGGTGGGTTTTCCCGTGCCGTCCAGGGTGCGGTACACGATCCGGTGGGCGCGCACGCCGTAGCGGGCCCGTGCCGGGTCGATGCCGGCCTTCGTCAGGCGCGCCACGACCTGTTGGGCGTCGAGGTCCGCCACGGGGGCCGCGGAGAGCACCGCACCGCGTGCCGCGGGCGGCCGGGACCCGGTCGGTGCGGCGGGGGAGGCGGAGCGCTGACGGCCGTCGTCGCACCCTGCCGCCGCCAGCGCGGCAACGGCGCAGGCGAGGGCGAGGGCGACGGGTTTGGTCGATCTCCTGCGGAGCCGGGAAACGTTCATGCCGGCACTCTGTCGTTCCCGGCAGGCCCGACGCATGGGGGCGAACACCCTTTCCGGCAGCGGGATTTCCCCACCCGCGACCGTCGGGCGGGCCGGGCGGCGCCAGCCGGGCCGGGGCGGGCCGCCAGGGGGCAATGACGTGCCGAAGGCTCGGAAAAGGGCGTGGAAGGGAGGTGAAAGAATTGCCGGCACGGTGTGCGAAAGCCGCGTCAAATTTGGTCAACTGCGCTGTCATGGAGCGGTGGAGACGGTGACCGGCTCGCTGGCCGTTGGGTGTGGCATCCGTAGTGGCAGGGGTGAAATTCCTTTTCCGTTCCGGTGGTTCGTCCTCGGTCCTGGATGACGGACCTGCTTCCTCGTGGCAGGGGCGGGCCGGGCGTCCCGTTCGTCGTGGGGGTTCGCCGGTGCGCGCCGGGTGACCTGGTGTTCCGGCGCGGTCTATGGAACGTGGTCGTCCGGGCCCCGTGCTCGTGCTCCGGCTCGACGGTGGTGAGCCGGAGGAGATCCAACGGTCGTGATCCTGACGACTAGGGGCATTCATGACGGTTCCCTGGACGCGCTTTTGCCCGTTCGTTGCTGCCCCTTGAGGAGACTCTGATGAGCTGTCGCAGATATGACCAGGGGGAATGCGCATGGCGATCGAGCTGCCGGACGAGGTGGTGACGTTCCTTCAGTTCGTCGGGGTGAACTGGCCGAGCGTCAATGAGGACAAGGTCCGTGAATTCGCGTCCCACGTGCGGGAATTCGCGCAGAAGCTGGATGAGACGCACAAGGACTCGACGTCGACGATCCACCAGTTGGCCGAGGTGTATCAGGGGGCGTCGTACGAGGCGCTGCTGGCCAAGTGGGGGCAGTTGTCGGACGGGCACATGACCGAGCTCGTCAATGCCTGTCAGACGGTGGCGACCGCGTTGGATCTCGCGGCGGACACGATCGTGGCGATGAAGGTCGAGGCGATCGCCGAACTCATCGTGTTGGCGATCACCTTCGTGGCGGATCAGGCGGCTGCGGTGGTCACGTTCGGGATCGCGGAGGCGGCCGAGGCCCTGGTCATCGCGGCGGGCAAGAAGCTGATCACCTTCCTTGAGGACCAGTTGGAGCAGTACGTCATCGGGCAGGTCATCGAGGCGGCGATCAACCCCTTGGTGGAGGTGGTGGGCAAGGCGGTGAGCGGGATGGTCTTCCAGGCTGCCGAGTCCGCGGTCGGCGTCTCCGGTGGGGGCGGCGGGGGTGGTGCGGGGGAGGGCTTCTCCATTCATCCGGAGGAGTTGCACAAGCGCGCCGAGGTGTTGCGTGGGCATGCGCAGACGGTGGCGTCGCACGCCGCTGATTTCGAGTCGAAGGCCGCGGGGGTGAGTTTCGAGTGAGCAATCGGATCGTCAAGGCGCTGGAGGGCGGCGCCGAGAAGCTGGGCAAGACCATCGCGAAGGATGCGAGCAAGGCCGTCCAGGACCTGTATCACGGGGCAGGGGACCGGCTGAAGAAGGTCGCCACCAACCATGCCGAGAACGACGCCAAACACGCCTCCGAACTCGACAAGCTCCTCAAGGGCGGCAAGGAGGACATGCCGCGCGCCCCGCACACCACGGGGGGCGGCGGCCGTTCCGGCGGCCCCAAGTCGTCCGGGGGCCGCGGCCGTGCGCAGGCGGACAACCCGCGCGAGGCCGGTCGCCCGAAGGACTCCGTGTGCCAGGGCGGCGAGCCGGTCGACATGGCGACGGGGCGGATGTTCATCGAGCAGACGGACGTGTCGCTCCCCGGGGCGCTGGCCCTGCTCTTCACGCGCTCCTTCGAGTCGGGCTACCTGGCCGGACGGTGGATGGGTCCGCACTGGGCCTGCACCTTCGACGAGCGGCTGGAGATCGACGAGGACGGCGTGGTCCACCTCAGCGCCGACCGCACGGCGCAGGTGTACCCGCACCCGACCGCCGACGAACCCACCCAGGCGTCGGCCGGTGCCCGCCTCGACCTCGACGTCGACGAGCTGACCGGCGACTACTGCCTGACGGACGTCACCACCGGCCTGGTCCGCGAGTTCACCCGCCGGCCCGACGGCGAAACGGCCCTGCTGACCGCGATCCGCGACCAGGCGGACCACCGCGTCGACTTCGCCTACGACGCCGACGGCACGCCGTCGAGCATGACCCACTCCGGCGGCTACCGCCTCCTGGTCACCACCGACGCGGGCCGGATCACCGCCCTGCACCTGGCCGGGGCGGGCGAGGACGGCCAGGACGTCCTGCTGACCCGCTACGGCTACGCCGACGGCCACCTGACCGAGGTGTACAACTCCTCCGGTCGGCCACTGGTGTTCGCCAACGACGGCCAGGGCCGCATCCTGTCCTGGACCGACCGCAACGGCACCCGCTACCTCTACACCTACGACGCGCTCGACCGGGTCGTGGAGGAGGGCGGGGCGGACGGTTCGCTCAGGTTCCGCTTCGCGTACGGCGAGCCCGACCCGGTCACCGGCCTCAAGGTCCACTCCGAGACGGACGCGCTCGGCCACACCACCCGCTACGAGATCAACGAGCACGCCCAGGTCGTCGCCGAGACCGACCCGCTCGGCAACACCACGCGCTTCGAGCGGGACGCGTTCGACAACCTGGTCTCCCGGACCGACCCGCTCGGGCGCACGACCCGTTTCGAGTACGACGACACGGGCAGTCCCGTCACCGTCACCCGCCCCGACGGCGAGCGGTCCACCGCCAGCTACTTCGGCGCGGCGAGCCTCCCGACGCTGATCACCAGGCCGGGCGGGGTGACCTGGCGGCAGACCTTCGACGAGGCGGGGCGACGCACCTCGCTCACCGACCCCAATGGCACCACCACGCGCTACGGCTACGACGCGTCGGGACACCTGGCGTCCGTCACCGACGCCCTCGGCCACTCCACCCGCATCCGCTGCAACGCGGCCGGTCTGCCCGTCGAGGTCACCGACCGGGCCGGCGCCACCAGCCGCTACGAGCGCGACGCCTTCGGCCGGGTCACCGCCATCACCGACCAGATGGGCGGCGTCACCCGGCTGACCTGGAGCGTCGAGGGAAGCCTCACCTCGTACGCGGCTCCTGACGGGAGCACCGAGTCGTGGGCCTACGACGACGAGGGCAACCTCCTCGCGCACACCGATCCGTTGGGCCGGCGCACCACCTTCGCGTACACGCCGTTCGAGACCCTCGCGGCCCGCACCGAGCCCGACGGCACCCGTCTGACCTTCAGCTACGACGCCAACATGCAGCTCGTCGGCGTCACCAACACGCTCGGTCAGACCTGGGAGTACGTCTACGACGCCGCCGGTCAGCTGACGTCCGAGACCGACTTCCACGGCCGCAGCGTCCACTACCGGCTGGACGCCGCGGGGCAGTTGATCGCACGGACCAACCCGCTGGGCGAAGAGGTCGCGTTCCGCTACGACGTCCTCGGCCAGTTGGTGGAGAAGGACGCCGCGGGGGCCGTCACCGGCTACGCCTACGACGCCGCCGGCCACCTGCGCCGCGCCAGCAGCCCCGACGTGGAACTGCTCCGCACCGTCGACGCCCTCGGCAACCTGGTCAGCGAGACCGTCAACGGCCGCACCCTCACCCACACCCGGGACGGCCTCGGCCGACGCACCGGGCGGACGACCCCCGGCGGCCACACCAGTTCCTGGACCTACGACCGGGCCGATCGCCGCACGTCCTTGACCACCTCGGCCGGTCGGTTGGAGTTCGCCTACGACGCCGCCGGCCGCGAGGTCGAGCGCACGTTGGGCGACCGCCTGACGCTGGCCAACTCCTGGGACGCCGAGCACCGCCTGACCGGCCAGGTCGTCCGGTCGCCGGGGTCGGTGCTCCAGCGCCGCAGCTACACCTACCGCGTCGACGGCATCCTCACCGGCGTCGACGACCAGCTCAACGGAGCCCGCTCCTTCGACGTCGACCCGGGCGGCCGCGTCACCTCCGTACAGGCCGCCGAGTGGACCGAGCGGTACGCCTACGACCCCGCGGGCAACCTCACCGAGGCGAACTGGCCCGCGTCCGGCTCCCGCGACGCGGCCGTCGGCACCCGGACGTACGAGGGCACGCAGCTCACCTCGGCCGGCCGGGTCCGCTACGAGTACGACGCCGCCGGGCGCACCACGCTCCGCCAGGTCACCCGCCTGTCGAAGAAGCCGGCCACGTGGCGCTACGCCTGGGACGCCGAGGACCGCCTCGTCCACGTCACCACCCCCGACGGCGCCCACTGGCGGTACCGCTACGACCCGTTCGGCCGGCGCACCTCCAAGGAGCGGCTGGGCGCGGACGGCAGCACCGTGGAGGAGCGGACCCACTTCACGTGGGACGGCCCGAACCTCGCCGAACAGACGACGTACGCGCCCTCCCTGCCTGGCCCGTACACCATGAGCTGGGACCACCGGGGGCTGCACCCGCTCGCCCAGACCGAGACCGTCACGCGCACCGCGACGGCCGAGGCGCCGCAGGACGAGATCGACCGCCGGTTCTTCGCCATCGTCACCGACCTCGTCGGCACCCCGACCGAACTCGTCGACACGGCCACCGACGCGATCGCCTGGCGGACCGTGCCCACCTTGTGGGGCAACACCAGTTGGGCGGCCGACAGCACCACCAGCACCCCGCTGCGCTTCCCCGGCCAGTACTTCGACCCCGAGACGGGCCTGCACTACAACCTCAACCGCTACTACGACCCCGAGACCGCCCGCTACGTCACCCCCGACCCGCTCGGCCTCAGCCCCGCTCCGAACCCCGACGCCTACGTCCACAACCCCCACACGTGGTGCGACCCGCTCGGCCTCATGCCGGCCGGGAACGACGGGCTCAAGAAGGAGCTGATGGACCTGGGGAAGAAGCGGGTCCAGCACGTGGGTGCGGGCCTGGGCGAGGGGGAGGAGGCGCCCGGCGCCTACTCCGTGGGCAAGGACCGCACCACCGGTAAGATCTACTACGGCGACAGCGGTCCCGAAACCGGCCACGAACAGGCGGTGACCGACGCGATGCCCAAGGAGTCGCACCACCCGTCCGGCCGGCCGCCGGGGGTGTGCGCCGAGCCGCGGATGTTCACCAACGCGATCAAGGACGGCGCCGATCCCAAGAACGTCGACCTGGTGACCGTCAACCCCAAGGGAAAGAAGTTCAAGATGTGCGCCAACTGCCAGACGTGGGTGCCCGACTTCGGCGGAGAGGTCATCACGGGGTGAGCGGGAACACCGAACGGCGGGGACTCGACGAACTGCGCAGCTCCCTCGCGGGCAGGGCGCGCTTCGAGATCCACCCGTCGGACATCGAGCAGGCGCGGCAGCGGTACGAGGAGGAGGGCTTCGAGTTCACCGCCGGCCTCCGGGAATTCCTGGAGACCTACGGCGAGTTCACCGTCACCTGGTCCTACCGCTTCGGCGAGACGTTCCTGACGACCTCGGTCGAGGAGACGATGGACTCGGCGCACTCGCTGCCGCGGAGCGTGGGGATCTTCGGCAAGCGGATCGGTTCTCCGGTCCTGCTCGTCGGCACGGCCACCGACACGCAGGAGGCGGTCCTGCTGGCCGAGGACGGCGACGTCTACCTGGCCGGCGACGCCGGAATCCAGCGGGTCGCCCACGGCTTCGACGCCGCGATCCGGGCGCTCGTCGAGGGCGAGTGGGACAAGACGTTCTTCTGAGTCGACGTCCGCCCCGGCGACCACCGGGGCGGACCGCTCCGCCTGCGTCCGAGAAGTCCACGGGTCGTGCCCGGCGCGCGGTGGCCGGTTCTCGTGATAGGAGGGCCGGACCGCCCGGGGAGCGGGCCGGTGCACGAGATATCTTGATGTCGAGCAATGTTGATATCTTGATGTCGAGCAATATTTGCGACGTGGATGGAGCGGAGTACCCGGTGACTGACTCGACCATCATTTACACCCACACTGACGAGGCCCCGGCCCTGGCGACGTACTCGTTCCTGCCGGTGGTGGAGGCGTACGCCTCGACGGCCGGGGTGACGCTGGAGACCCGCGACATCTCGCTGTCCGGCCGGATCATCGCCAGTTTCCCGGAGCGCCTGAAGGAGGACCAGCGGATCGCCGACGCCCTCGCGGAGCTCGGCGAGCTGGCCAAGACGCCCGGCGCGAACATCATCAAGCTGCCGAACATCTCGGCCTCCATCCCGCAGCTGAAGGCGGCCATCGCCGAGCTCCAGGAGCAGGGCTACGCGCTCCCGGACTACCCGGACGACCCGAAGACCGACGAGGAGCGCGACATCCGCGCCCGCTACGACAAGGTCAAGGGCAGCGCCGTCAACCCCGTGCTGCGCGAGGGCAACTCGGACCGCCGCGCGCCCGCGTCGGTCAAGAACTACGCCAAGGCGCACCCGCACCGCATGGGTGCCTGGTCCGCCGACTCCAAGACCAACGTCGCGACCATGGGCGCCGACGACTTCCGCTCCACCGAGAAGTCCGCGGTGATCGCCGCGGACGGTGCGGTCCGCATCGAGCTGGCCGGCGACGACGGCAGCACCACCGTGCTGCGCGAGTCGGTGCCGGTCCTGGCCGGTGAGGTCGTGGACGCCTCCGTGATGCGGGTCGGTCCGCTGCGTGAGTTCCTGGCCGCGCAGGTCGCGAAGGCCAAGGCCGAGGGCGTGCTGTTCTCCGTGCACCTGAAGGCCACGATGATGAAGGTCTCCGACCCGATCGTCTTCGGCCACGTCGTGCGCGCCTTCTTCCCGAAGACCTTCGCGCAGTACGGCGAGGCGCTGGCGACCGCCGGGCTGACCCCGAACGACGGCCTCGGCGGCATCTACAAGGGCCTGGAGGCCCTGCCGAACGGCGCCGAGATCAAGGCGTCCTTCGACGCCGAGCTGGCCGCGGGCCCGGAGCTGGCGATGGTCGACTCCGACCGCGGCATCACCAACCTGCACGTCCCCAGCGACGTCATCGTCGACGCGTCGATGCCGGCCATGATCCGCACCTCCGGCCACATGTGGGGCCCGGACGGCGAGGAGGCCGACACCCTCGCGGTGCTCCCCGACAGCAGCTACGCCGGCATCTACCAGGCCGTCATCGACGACTGCCGGGCGCACGGCGCGTTCGACCCGGCCACCATGGGCTCGGTGCCGAACGTCGGCCTGATGGCGCAGAAGGCCGAGGAGTACGGCAGCCACGACAAGACCTTCGAGATCCCGGTCACCGGCACGGTGCGGGTCCTCGACGGTGCGGGCAACGCCGTCCTGGAGCAGACCGTGGGCGCCGGCGACATCTTCCGGATGTGCCAGACCAAGGACGCGCCGATCAAGGACTGGGTCAAGCTCGCCGTCACCCGCGCCCGCGCCACCGGTGACCCGGCGGTGTTCTGGCTCGACGCGACCCGCGCGCACGACGCCCAGCTGATCGAGAAGGTCAAGGCGTACCTGCCGGAGCACGACACCGAGGGCCTGGAGATCAAGATCCTCGCCCCGGTCGAGGCGATCACCTTCTCCCTGGAGCGCATCCGCCGCGGCGAGGACACCATCTCGGTGACCGGCAACGTCCTGCGCGACTACCTGACGGACCTGTTCCCGATCCTGGAGCTGGGCACCAGCGCCAAGATGCTCTCGGTCGTCCCGCTGATGAACGGCGGCGGCCTGTTCGAGACCGGCGCCGGCGGCTCCGCGCCCAAGCACGTCCAGCAGCTGGTCAAGGAGAACTACCTGCGCTGGGACAGCCTCGGCGAGTTCCTCGCGCTCGCGGTGAGCTTCGAGCACCTGGCGACGACCACGGGCAACGCCCGCGCCCAGGTCCTCGCCGACACCCTGGACCGTGCGACCGGCTCGTTCCTGAACGAGAACAAGTCGCCGAGCCGCAAGCTGGGTGGCATCGACAACCGCGGCAGCCACTTCTACCTGGCGCTGTACTGGGCCCAGGAGCTGGCCAAGCAGACCGACGACGCGCAGCTCGCGGAGGCGTTCGGGCCGCTGGCCAAGACGCTGGCCGAGCAGGAGCAGACCATCGTCGACGAGCTGATCGCGGTGCAGGGCTCCCCGGCCGACATCGGTGGCTACTACCGCCCCGACGCGGCCAAGGCGTCCGCGGTGATGCGTCCGTCGAAGACGCTGAACCAGGCGCTCGCGGCCCTCAAGGGCTGAGCGACGCCTCTGGCACCTCGTCCGCCCCGGCCGGGCCGCGCGCCCGGCCGGGGCGGTCCGGTGCGCGCCCGCGGGCCGGGTGACGGGGCTCTCCCCGCCCGGGCGCGGTCGGTCCGGGCACGGACCGCCATACTGGGGGCATGGCCTTGATCAACCCCAGCATCCTGTCCGCCGACTTCGCCCGCCTCGCCGAGGAGGCGAAGGCCGTCGAGGGCGCCGACTGGCTCCACGTCGACGTGATGGACAACCACTTCGTCCCCAACCTCACCCTCGGCGTGCCGATCGTCGAGTCGCTGAGCAAGGCGACGGACACCCCCCTCGACCTGCACCTGATGATCGAGGACCCGGACCGCTGGGCGCCGCAGTACGTGGAGGCCGGGGCCGGTTCGGTCACCTTCCACGCGGAGGCGGCCGGGGCGCCGGTGCGGCTGGCGCGGGAGATCCGGGCCAAGGGCGCGCGGGCGTCGATGGCGCTCAAGCCGGCCACCCCGATCGAGCCGTTCGAGGACCTGCTGCCCGAGCTCGACATGGTGCTGATCATGACCGTCGAGCCCGGCTTCGGCGGTCAGTCGTTCCTGGACATCATGCTGCCGAAGATCCGTCGCACCCGTGAGCTGATCTCGCGGCACGGCCTGCAGATGTGGCTCCAGGTGGACGGCGGCGTCTCGGCGGAGACCATCGAGCGGTGCGCGGAGGCCGGCGCCGACGTGTTCGTGGCGGGTTCCGCGGTCTACGGCGCCGACGATCCGGCCAAGGCCGTCCGTGACCTGCGGGAGAAGGCCGAGGCGGCGACGGCCGGGAGTTGGGGCTGCGCCCACTGAGCGGGGCGGCCCGCTCAGTACGGGGACCGGAAGCAGTGCGTCCGGTGCGCCCCGTGCCCTTGGTTGACCTGGCGGCCACCGAGCGTTCACGCCCGGCGTGCCGCTCGTGGTCCCCGTACACCTCGGGTTTCTGAAAGGATGAGCAAAGACTCGATCAGATGCGCAAAAGGGGAGAATTTCGTGGTAGCCAGCCGCCCGCAGTCCGGAATGGGCCCCGCCGAGCTGGTGCAGGCTGCGGCCATGGCCCGCCGCTTCTATCTTGAGGGCAAGTCCAAGATCCAGATCGCGGAGGAGTTCGGCGTCAGCCGCTTCAAGGTCGCCCGCGTCCTGGAGACGGCCCTGGAGCGTGATCTCGTACGGATCGAGATCCGGGTGCCCTCCGAACTCGACGCGGAGCGCTCCGACGCCCTGCGTGCCCGCTACGGCCTGCGGCACGCGGTCGTCGTCGAATCGCCCGCGGACGCCTCCGAGGACGCCGCCGACCCGGAGAACCTCGGCGAGGTGGCCGCCGACCTGCTCGGCGAACTCGTCGCCGAGGGCGACGTGCTGGGCCTGGCCTGGGGCCGCTCGACGATCCACATGGCCGCCGCCCTGCACCAGCTTCCGCCGTGCACGGTCGTGCAGTTGACCGGGGTCTACGACGCCGGCACCGCCGACCGCGGTTCGGTCGAGGCGGTCCGTCGCGCGGCCGACGTCTCCGGCGGCGAGGCGCACCCGATCTACGCGCCGATGCTGCTGCCCGACTCGGCGACCGCCGCCGCGCTGCGCGGCCAGACCGGCATCGCCCGCGCCTTCGAGTACTTCGACAAGGTCACCGTCGCCTGCGTCTCCATCGGCTCGTGGGAGCCGGGCGTCTCGACCGTCTACGACATGCTGTCCGAGGAGGAGCGCGAGCACTACGCCTCGCTGGGCGCGGCCGCCGAGATGTCCGCGCACCTCTTCGACGCCGAGGGCCGGCGGATCGGCCGGGACCTGGGCGAGCGGTGCATCACCGTCGAGGCGGACCGGCTGCGCCGCATCCCGGAGGTGGTGGCGATCGCCGGCGGCCGCCGCAAGGCCGCGGCCATCGGCGCGGTGCTGCGCTCCGGACTGGTGACGAGCCTGGTGACCGACACCGCCGCCGCCGACCACCTGCTGCTGGAGACCGGCCCCGGTCCGCGGCCGGCCCTGGACCGGGCGGACCCCGACGGCAAGTGAGCGGGCCCGGCGCGTTCGTCGGCGGGCAGCCGGCGCGCGGCTGTGACAGCATCGGCGCATGCTGATCCACACCGCCCCGCGCCGGGCCGCCGCCGTTCTCGGCGCGCTGCTCGCCGGGCTGCTGCTCGTCCTGACCGGTTGTTCCACCGGCGGTGACGGCAAAGGGAGTTCGGCCGGCACGCACCGGCCGTCCGCGACGAGCACGGCCGGCGGCCGGTCGTCCGGCGACGGCGCCGCACCGGGCTGGGCGAAGGGCCTGCCGACCGTGCCGGCGGGCCGGCTGCCCGCCGAGGCGCAGCACACCCTGAAGCTGATCGACGCCGGGGGGCCGTTCCCGTACCCCAAGGACGGCACCGTCTTCGGCAACTACGAGAAGCAGCTGCCCAAGGAACCGCGCGGCTACTACCACGAGTACACGGTCGACACCCCGGGTGCCCGCAACCGCGGTGCCCGGCGCCTGATCACCGGCAAGCACCACGAGTTCTTCTACACCGACGACCACTACAAGAGCTTCAAGGCGGTGCCGCGGTGAGCGCCGAGGTGCCCCGGGCGCTGGCCGCGGTGCTCGACGGGCGGACGCCCGCGGGGGTGCTGCCCTGGCCCGCCGACCGCCCGATCGCGGACGCCCTGGCCGCGGCCCGCGACGCGGGGTGGACCGGTGCCGCACTCGACCTCGCCGGCGTCGCGGACAAGGCCGACTTCCTCCAGCGGTGCGCGGCGGCCCTGGACTTCCCCGCGTACTTCGGCCACAACTGGGACGCGCTGGCCGACTGCCTCACCGATCTGTCCTGGTGCCCGCCGGCGCGCGGCCGGCTGCTGGTCATCACCGGCTGGCAGGGGTACGCGGCCGCCGTGCCGGAGGACTGGAGCGTGGTGGAGGGGGTGCTCGCGGACGCCGTCGGGCACTGGCGGGACACCGACACCGGCCTCGCGGTGATCATGGCCGGCGGGCGGGGACGGCAGGGGGCGTAGGACGGGCGCCACCCCCGGTAGCGGCGCTCTGCGACGTTACGCGTGCGTCGCGTGAGGTGGCGGTCCGGTGGGTGGACGGCGGCTTGGCGGATCGCACACACGGCTCGCGCGGTCGTAGGACCATCACATGAGTCCTGGTCAGGGCCCGTATCCTGGCGGTATGCGATTCCTCAATCCGAAGAACGGCGCCCTCGAAGAGAGTTCTTCGGTGCCCTACGACCTGACCTACGACGATGTGTTCATGGTGCCCAGCCGCTCGTCGGTGGGCTCCCGCCAGGCCGTGGACCTCGCCTCGCGCGACGGCTCCGGCACCACCATCCCGCTCGTGGTCGCCAACATGACGGCGATCGCCGGTCGTCGCATGGCCGAGACCGTGGCCCGCCGCGGTGGTCTGGTCGTCATCCCCCAGGACATCCCGATCGACGTCGTCACCGACGTCGTCACCTGGGTCAAGCAGCGCCACCTGGTGCTGGACACGCCGATCGTGCTGTCCCCGGTCTCGACCGTGGCGGACGCGCTGTCGCTGCTGCCGAAGCGGGCGCACGGCGCGGGCATCGTCGTCGAGGGCGGCCGCCCGATCGGCGTCGTCACCGAGCACGACCTGGCCGGCGTGGACCGCTTCACCCAGGTGTCCGAGGTCATGTCCAAGGACCTGCTGGTCCTGGACGCCGACATCGATCCCCGCGAGGCGTTCAACCGCCTCGACGCCGCCCACCGCAAGCTGGCCCCGGCGGTCGACGCGGACGGCAGGCTGGTCGGCATCCTGACCCGCAAGGGCGCGCTGCGCGCGACCCTCTACAGCCCCGCCACCGACGACGCCGGCAAGCTGCGCATCGCGGCCGCCGTGGGCATCAACGGCGACGTGGCCGGCAAGGCCAAGGCGCTGCTGGAGGCCGGCGTGGACACCCTCGTCGTGGACACCGCGCACGGCCACCAGGAATCGATGATCAGCGCGGTCAAGGCGGTCCGGGCGCTGGACCCGCAGGTCCCGATCGTCGCGGGCAACATCGTCGCCGCCTCCGGCGTGCGCGACCTCATCGAGGCCGGCGCGGACATCATCAAGGTCGGTGTCGGTCCCGGCGCGATGTGCACCACCCGGATGATGACCGGTGTCGGTCGTCCGCAGTTCTCCGCGGTGCTGGAGTGCGCCGCCGAGGCCCGCAAGTACGGCAAGCACGTCTGGGCCGACGGTGGCGTCCGGCACCCGCGCGACGTGGCCATGGCGCTGGCCGCGGGGGCGTCCAACGTCATGATCGGTTCGTGGTTCGCCGGCACCCTGGAGTCGCCGGGCGACCTCCAGCACACCGCCGACGGCCGGCCGTACAAGGAGAGCTTCGGGATGGCCTCGGCGCGTGCGGTGCGCAACCGCACCAGCGAGGAGTCGTCCTACGACCGCGCCCGCAAGGCGCTGTTCGAGGAGGGCATCTCCACCTCCCGGATGTTCGTCGACCAGGCTCGTCCGGGCGTCGAGGACCTGATCGACTCGATCATCGCCGGCGTCCGCAGCTCCTGCACCTACGCCGGCGCCGGCTCCCTGGCGGAGTTCGCCGAGAAGGCCGTGGTCGGCGTCCAGAGCGCCGCCGGTTACGCCGAGGGCAAGCCGCTGCACAACAGCTGGAACTGACCGCCGAGCCGGCTTCCGGCTTCGCACGCGCCGCTCACCGGCCCCGCACCGACCTGGTGCGGGGCCGGTGGCGTTCTGCGGCGACCGGCGTGATTGACTGCAGCGGAGCGCAACATTCCGCCGCCCTTCGCCGCCGTGCGCAACGAACCACCGTGGTTGCGCAAGGATCCTGCATTACGGCAGGTCAACGAGGGGCCGTAGTGTCATGCGCTGTACGTGGAGTGGCGGAGACCGCCTGCTCGGCGGTCTCCTGCTGCAGGGTGGTTCGTCCTGCCTGCCCGACCGCTGCGGTCTTCTCCCCAGAATGTGCCGGAATGTGTCAGTCTGACCGGCAGTGATGAAGGAGCCCCCAGTGTTGGAGAACGGCGCCGTCCCACCCTCAGGGGGCAGCTCTTCCCCGCCGCCCGCCGGCGGACTCGGCGCTCGGTTGATGCGCCGCAAGCCGGTCGAGCGGCTGGTCGCCGAGGGCGGCCAGGGCGAGGGGGGAACGCTCCGCCGCTCCATGGGCGTCTGGCAGCTGACCATGATCAGCATCGGTGCCACGCTCGGCACCGGCATCTTCGTGGTCCTCGGCCAGGCCGTGCCGGACGCCGGCCCGGCGGTCGTGCTCTCGTTCGTCATCGCCGGCATCACGGCCCTGTTCTCCGCGCTCTCCTACGCGGAGCTGGCCGGCACCATCCCGGTCTCCGGCTCGTCCTACTCCTACGCCTACGCCACCCTCGGCGAGCTGATCGCCTGGGTCTGCGGCTGGTGCCTGATCCTGGAGTACGGCGTCTCGGTGGCCGCCGTCGCGGTCGGCTGGGGCCAGTACCTCAACGAGTTCCTCGACGGCACGCTGGGCGTCACCATCCCCGCCGCGCTCTCCGCGCCGCCGGGCCAGGGCGGCTACTTCAACCTGCCCGCGCTCCTGGTCGTGCTGCTGGCGATGGTGTTCCTGCTGGGCGGCGCCCGGGAGAGCGCCCGGGCCAACACCATCATGGTGATCGTCAAGATCCTCACGCTGCTGCTCTTCTGCGGCGTCGCGATCCAGGGCGTGAAGTCCGGCAACTACGCCAACTTCATGCCGATGGGCATGGCGGGGGTCAGCGCCGCCGGCGCCACGCTGTTCTTCTCCTACATCGGCTTCGACGCCGCCTCCACGGCGGGGGAGGAGGCCAAGAACCCGCAGCGCGACCTGCCCCGCGCGATCATGCTGTCGCTGATCATCGTCACCACCCTGTACTGCCTGGTCGCGGCCATCGCGGTGGGCGCCCTGCCGTGGCAGGAGTTCAAGGGCTCGGAGGCGGCGCTGGCCGGGATCCTCAAGACCGTCACCGGTCAGGGCTACTGGTCGGTGCTGCTGGCCTTCGGCGCCGTCGTCGCCATCGCGAGCGTGGTGCTGACCGTGCTCTACGGCCAGACCCGGATCCTGTTCGCGATGTCCCGGGACCGCCTGGTGCCCAAGGTGTTCTCCAAGGTTCACCCCAAGAGCGGCGTCCCCCGGGTGAACACCGTCCTCGTCTCCCTCTTCTGCGGTGTGCTGGCCGCCGCGGTGCCGCTCGGCGAGCTCGCCGACGCCACCAGCATCGGCACGCTCTTCGCGTTCGCGCTGGTCAACGTGGCCGTGATCGTGCTGCGCCGGACCCGGCCGGACATGCCGCGGGCCTTCCGCACGCCGTTCGCGCCGGTCTTCCCGGCGATCGGTTTCCTGCTCTGCCTCTACATGATGGGCAGCCTCGGCCCGGTGACCTGGGTGGTCTTCGGTGTCTGGATGGCGGTCGGCCTTGTGATCTACTTCGGATACGGCATGCGCCGCTCCCGATTGGCCACCGCAGAGAAGTGACCCACCCGCAGTGCGACTGAACGATCTCGACGAACGCATCGTCCACGCCCTCGCCGAGGACGCCCGCCGCAGCTACGCGGACATCGGCCAGGAGGTCGGGCTGTCCGCCCCGGCGGTCAAGCGCCGGGTGGACCGACTGCGGGCGGACGGCGCGATCACCGGATTCACGGTGCGCGTCGACCCCGCCGCCCTCGGCTGGGAGACCGAGGGGTTCATCGAGATCTTCTGCCGCCGCAACACCTCGCCCGACGCGATCCACCGCGGTCTGTCGCGCTATCCCGAAGTGGCGTCCGCCTCCACCGTGACCGGTGAGGCGGACGCCCTCGTGCAGGTCTTCGCGTCCGACATGCGGCATTTCGAGCGGGTACTGGAACGGATCGCCGGCGAACCGTTCGTCGAACGCACCAAGTCCGTCCTGGTCCTCTCCCCGCTGCTGCGCCGCTACGGGGCGGGCGCGCCGAGCTAGGGACGGCTCCTGCGGGTCGGCTGTGCCCGCTGCCGGTGCGCCGGGCGGCCCGGAGGCCGGGCGCCGTGGCCCTAGGCGGCCGCCACCGGGCCCCGGTCCGGCGGCAGGTGCGGCGGGGTGCCCTGCGTCCACGCGATGCGCAGCGCGGACGTGGCGATCCGCCAGCCGTCCGGGGTCCGCACCAGGGTGTTGTCGGCGCGACCGCCCGAGAGGAAGAGGGCCCCGGAGCCGTCCGCCAGGACGTGGGTGCTCAGTTGGGCCCCGTGGACGGTGGCCCGGTCGCCGTCGACGTCGATGACGGGGTTGCCGCCCAGGTGCATGGTGCGGTCGAACAGTGCCATCCCCTCCCGGATCCGCCGCACCACCGCGTCCCGGCCCCGGACGGTGCCGATGGGCATCTCGGCGGTGGCGTCCTCGGTGTAGAAGGCGCGTCCCCACGCCTCGTCGAGGACCCCCTCGTCGAGCGAGCGCAGGTAGCGGTCCAACAGGTCGGTGATGTCGGCGCGGTCGGTGAGGTGCTGGAGCTGTCGTGCCGTGCGGAGCGCGGTGGACTCGGCGGTCGGATCGGTGGTGGCGGCGGTGGCCTCGTTGGGGATCATGCGACGATCCTGCGACCTCAAGTGGACTTGAGGTCAAGGGGTGGCGAGGCGGGCACTTCGGGCGCGGGCGACGGGATGCCGGCGGCGGGCCGCCGGGCCCGGAGCCCGACCGTCACGGCGGCGCCCACGACCAGCACCACGACGGCCGCGATCCGGTAGCCCAGGGCCGCGGCGTCGGCGAACGCGACCGCCGCGGAGGACCCGTGCGCGGTGCCCGTCGCATAGCGCACCGACAGTGCGGTGCCCACCACGGCGATGCCCAGTGCCGCGCCCAACTCCCGTGCCGCGCCCTGGAGTCCGGAGCCCATGCCCGCCTGGTGGGCCGGCACGGACGCCACGATCGCGTGCGACAGCGTCGGCATCGCCAGGCCCGCGCCGGCCGCCAGCACCAGCAGGTACGCCAAGTAGCGCGGGTAGGGGGTGCCGGCGCCCGAGGTGGCGAGCAGCAGCAGGCCGGTGGCTATCAGCACCAGCGCCGCGCCGGCGGTCCGGGCCTCGCCGATCCGCCGGGCCAGGCGCATGCCGTACCGCGTCAGCACCATCATCCCGAACGCCATCGGCACGAGCGCGAAGCCCGTCCGCAGCGGCGAGTAGCCCTTCACGTACTGAAGGAACTGCGCGTTGACGTAGAACAGCGCGAACATCCCGAAGAAGCCGACGGCGATCCCGGCGCTGCCGGCGCGCAGCCGCGGCAGCCGGAACAGCCGGGGGTCCAGCACCGGGTGCGCGGACCTGAGACCGTGGCGCACGAAGACCGCGAGGAGCACCAGAGCCAGCGCGAAGGAGCCGAGCACCGGGGCCGAGGCCCAGCCCAGCCCGGGGCCCTCGATGATGCCGAAGAGCAGCGCGAAGGACCCCGCGACCAGCAGCACCGAGCCCGGCAGGTCCAGCGCCGCGGTCTGTCGCGGCACCCGCGGCGCGGACCGCGCCACCCAGCCGAACAGGATCAGCGCCAGCGGCACGTACCCCCAGAACAGCCCCTGCCAGGGCAGGAATTGGAGGATCAGCGCGCCGCCCGCGTTGCCGGCCATCCCGCCGACGCCCATCGCCGTGCTCCACGCCGCGATCGCGGTGGCCTTCCGGTCGGGCGGGGACGCGTACAGCAGTACCGACATGGTGGCCGGGACCAGGAACGCGGCGCCGGCCCCGGAGACGGCGCGGCCCGCCAGCAGGACGGGGAGGGTCGGTGCGAGGGCGCTCAGCAGCGCGCCGGTGCCGAAGACGGCGAGGCCGGTGAGCAGGGTGCCCTTGCGGCCGAACCGGTCGCCGAGCGCGCCGGCCGGGATCAGCAGCCCGGCGAAGACCAGGACGTAGGTGTCGACGACCCAGAGGAGTTGGGCGGGGGTGGGGTGCAGGTCGCTCGCGGCGATCTTCGGGATGGCCAGGTTCATCGCGGCCACCAGGGACTGGGCCACCAGGACGCCGGCGCACATCGCGGCGGTGACGGAGCGCCGACCGGCGCCCCGGGGCGAGGGGCCGCCGGGCGGCGGCGGTGCTGACGTGGTCATGCCCGGGACGCTAGGGTGCCGTTCAGTTGATCTCAAATGCAAGGTGTGCACTCCATGATTGCGCGAAACGCAAACATCGACTTCAACCTGTTGACCGCCCTGGACGCGCTCCTGGAAGAGGAGAGCGTCACCGCCGCCGCCGACCGGCTCGGGCTCTCCGGACCGGCCATGAGCCGGGCGCTGGGCCGGATCCGCCGGACCATCGGCGACCCGGTCCTGGTCCGGGCCGGCCGCCACATGGTGCCGACGCCCCGCGCACTGGAGATCAAGGCCGAGGTGCGCCGGCTGGTCGAGGCGGCGCAGGGGGTGCTCGCCCCGTCCGCCCCGGCCGATCCGGCGCAGCTCACCCGGGTCTTCGCGCTGCACACCGGCGACCTGTTCGTCACCGCCCTCGGGCCCGCGCTGGTCGCCCGGGTCGCCCGCGAGGCGCCCGGGGTGGTGCTGCGCTTCCTCGGCGAGAGCCACGTCGACGTGCCCGTCCTCCGGGACGGGGCGGCCGACCTGGAACTGGGCGTGATCGACAGCCGCGAGCCGGAGATCCGCACAGCGCGGCTGTACGACGACCACGCGGTCGCGGTCGTCCGCGCGGGCCACCCGCTGACCGACCAGGCACTGACCGCCCGCCGGTTCGCCGCCGCCCCGCACCTCAACTTTTCCCGGCGCGGCCGGCTGACCGGACCCATCGACACCGCGCTGGCCGAACACGGGCTGCGTCGCCGGGTGGTCACCACCGTGCCGACCGTGACGGCGGCGCTGATGATGGTGCGGGACAGCGACGTGGTGGGCATGGTGCCGGCGCGGACCGCGGCCTCGTTGATCCGCGACCTGGGCCTGTGCGCGCTGCCCATCCCGTTGGACCTGCCGCCGATGCCGATGGCGATGGCCTGGCACCCGCGCCAGGACGCCGACCCGGGCCACCGGTGGCTGCGCGGCCTGGTGCGCGCGACGCTGGCCGCCGGGGTGGCCTGAATCACCCCGCCGGTACCCACCCGACCTGGCCGGATGCCCCGTGCAACGAATCGCCGCGGTGGCCCTTGAACGCGCAACGAATCGTTCCTCGGCACGCAACGGTGGCGCCTTGTCCGGAATCGGCAGCGGACCGTACCGTCATTGCGTCCCACCCGAACCGCCACCGCCGAGGGGTCCCATGTCGCCGCTGCACACCGCCCTGCTCCAGAGTTCGGGACGGCCCGGCGACGTCGCGCACAACCTGCGGGTGCTCGCCGACGCGGCCCGCACGGCGGCCGCGACCGGCGCCCGGCTGCTCGCCTGCCCCGAGCTCTTCCTCACCGGCTACGCGATCGGCGGCGACGTGCACCGCCTCGCCGAGCCGGCCGACGGCGACAGCGCCCGGGCGGTGGGCCGGATCGCCGCCGAACACGGCATCGCGGTGCTCTACGGCTACCCCGAGCGCGACCCCGAAGCGGCCGGCACGGTCTACAACGCAGCCCAGCTCGTCGGCCCCGACGGCACGGCGCTCGCCAACTACCGCAAGACCCACCTCTTCGGCTGCTTCGAGCGCGAGTGGTTCACCCCGGGGGAGCGCGCGGTCGTCCAGGCCGAACTGGACGGGATCCGGATCGGCCTGCTGATCTGCTACGACGTGGAGTTCCCGGAGAACGTCCGGGCGCACGCGCTGGCCGGGACCGACCTGCTGCTGGTGCCCACCGCGCAGATGCACCCCTTCCAGATCGTGCCGGAGCAGGTGATCCCGGTGCGTGCCTTCGAGAACCAGCTGTACGTCGCCTACGTCAACCGGGTCGGCGCGGAGGGCGAGTTCGAGTTCGTCGGCCTCAGCTGCCTGGCCGGACCGGACGGCGTCGTGCGCACCCGCGCCGGACGCTCCGAGCAACTGGTGCAGGCCGCGGTCGACCCGGCCTTCCTGAAGGAAGCCCGGGAGAACAACCCCTACCTGCACGACCGGAGGCCGGAGCTCTACACCGACCTCGTCTGACCGGCGCCCGCCGCCTTCGACGGCCCCGCCCGCCCCGTGGCGACGGGCGCCGTCGCGCCCCGGACCGGCCCACCGCGCACGCCCGCGCCCCGGACCGGCCCACCGCGCACGCCCGCGCCCCGGCACGCCCACCCGTGCCCGATACGCCCTGATACGACCGCCCTGCCCGCAAGGAGTCCGCCCCGATGACGTCCACGGTGCCCCCCGCCGTCCCGCACACCACCGCGCAGCCGCCGATCACCATGTTCGGCCCGGACTTCCCCTACGCGTACGACGACTTCCTCGCCCACCCGGCGGGCCTCGGCCAGATCCCGGCGACCGAGCACGGCACCGAGGTCGCCATCGTCGGCGGCGGCCTCTCCGGCATCGTCACCGCGTACGAGCTCATGAAGATGGGCCTCAAGCCCGTCGTCTACGAGGCGGACCAGATAGGCGGCCGGCTGCGCACCGTCGGCTTCGACGGCTGCTCCGCCGCGGCCGACGAGAGCGTGCTCAACTGCGAGCTGGGCGCGATGCGCTTCCCGCCGTCCTCGACGGCGCTCCAGCACTACATCGACCTGGTGGGCCTGACGACCAGGCCGTTCCCCAACCCGCTCGCCGAGTCCACCCCCTCCACCGTCGTCGACCTCAAGGGCGAGTCCCACTACGCGGAGACCGTCGACGACCTGCCCCCGGTCTACCGCCAGGTCGCCGAGGCGTGGAACGCCTGCCTGGAGGAGGGCGCCGACTTCTCCGACATGAACCAGGCGATGCGCGAGCGCGACGTGCCGCGCATCCGCGAGATCTGGGCGAAGCTCGTCGAGAAGCTCGACAACCAGACCTTCTACGGCTTCCTCTGCGACTCCGAGGCGTTCACCTCCTTCCGGCACCGCGAGATCTTCGGCCAGGTCGGCTTCGGCACCGGCGGCTGGGACACCGACTTCCCCAACTCCATCCTGGAGATCCTGCGGGTCGTCTACACCGAGGCCGACGACCACCACCGCGGCATCGTCGGCGGCTCCCAGCAGCTGCCGCTGCGCCTGTGGGAGCGCGAGCCGGCCAAGATCGTGTACTGGGCCCCGGGCACCTCGCTGTCGTCGCTGCACGGCGGCGCCCCCCGGCCGGCCGTCACCCGGCTGCACCGCACCGCCGGCAACCACGTCACCGTCACCGACGCCTCCGGCGACATCCGCTCGTACAAGGCCGTGGTCTTCACCGCGCAGAGCTGGATGCTGCTGTCGAAGATCGACTGCGACGACGACCTGTTCCCGATCGACCACTGGACGGCGATCGAGCGCACCCACTACATGGAGTCCAGCAAGCTCTTCGTGCCCGTGGACCGGCCGTTCTGGCTGGACAAGGCCGTCGACGACGAGGGCAACGAGACGGGCCGCGACGTGATGTCGATGACCCTCACCGACCGCATGACGCGCGGGACGTACCTCCTCGACAACGGACCGGACCAGCCGGCCGTCATCTGCCTCTCCTACACCTGGTGCGACGACAGCCTGAAGTGGCTGCCGCTGTCGGCGAACGAGCGCATGGAGGTCATGCTCAAGTCGCTCGGCGAGATCTACCCGAAGGTCGACATCCGGAAGCACATCATCGGCAACCCGGTGACCGTGTCCTGGGAGAACGAGCCCTACTTCATGGGTGCGTTCAAGGCCAACCTGCCCGGCCACTACCGCTACCAGCGGCGCCTGTTCACCCACTTCATGCAGGAGCTGCTCCCGGAGGACAAGCGCGGCATCTTCCTCGCCGGCGACGACATCTCCTGGACGGCCGGCTGGGCCGAGGGCGCCATCCAGACCGCGCTGAACGCGGTGTGGGGCGTGATGCACCACCTCGGCGGCGGCACCGACGCGGCCAACCCCGGCCCGGGCGACGTCTACGACGCGATCGCGCCGGTGGAGCTCCCGGAGGACTGAGCCCCATACCGGTGGGCGGGCCCGCACGACGCGGGCCCGCCCACCGCCGTCACAGGCCGGCCGCGCGGATGCGGCCGTGGAGTTCGGCGGCCCGGTCGGCCAGCTCCGCGCCGTCGCGGCAGTGCACCTGGAGGTCCACCAGCACCTCCCGCGCCCCGGCGTCCGCGGCACCGGCCAGGTCCGCCAGCACCTGCTCGTGACTGCCGGTGTACGGCGGGCGCCCGGCCTTCGGCAGCGGCGCGTCGGTCAGCTCGACCCCGACCCGCAGCACGACGTCCAGCTCCGCCGCGTCCCGGCCGTGGCGCTCGGCCGCGCCGGTCAGCCGGGCCAGGAGCGGGGCCAGCCGCTCGCCCGTCAGGTGTGCCGGGAGCCAGCCGTCGGCGCGCCGCGCCACCCGGTCCAGGGCCCGGCCGCCGCCCCCGGCGAGGTAGACGGGGATCGGGCGGGCCGGTTTGGGCCCGACCGAGGCCGGGGCGATCTCCGTCCAGCGCCCCCGGTAGGCGACCGGATCGGGTCCCCAGACGGCGGCGCAGACGTCCAACACCTCGTCCAACTGGGCGCCGCGGTCGGCGTACGGGGTGATCCCGGCGGCCCGGTACTCGTCCTGCGACCAGCCCGTTCCCAGCCCCGCCAGCACCCGTCCGCCACTGGCCGCGTCCAGCGACGCCAGCGTCCGGGCGAGCGGGAACGGCGCGTGCAGCCCGGAGACCAGCACGCTGCTGCCCAACCTGACCCGGTCGGTGACGGCGGCGGCCAGCGCGAGGGCCACCAGCGGGTCGGCGCACCGTTGGTAGAAGTCGGGCCAGGGCAGGTCCGGCACGCCGTACAGCCCGTCGAGCGGCGCGCGCGGGAACACCGTCCGCTCGAAGACCCAGACGCTGTCGAAGCCGATGACCTCCGCGGCGCGGGCCACCTCCCGCACCGCGCGCCGCGGATCGTACTGCGGCATCTGGGGCAGCCCCAGTCCCAGTCGTAACGTCATGGGGCGCACCTTACGACGCGGTGCCCGGCGGCGGAACGAAGCCGACGCCGGACGTGGCGGGCCCGCTCCCGCCGCCGCACCGGGCCCGCCGGTTAGCCCAGCGGGGTCAGCAGACAGCGGCCGATCAGCCCGACGCTCGCGTCCAGCCGGTCGGCGAACTCCTCCACCACCTCCGGCAGCCGGCGGACTCCCCACATCATGCGGGCCGCGGCCCAGGCGCCGTCACGGGCCCGGTCCAGGCTCCAGGAGCCGATCAGGTGGGTGAGTGGATCGGCGACGTCCAGGAGGTCGGGGCCGGGCATCAGGGTCTCCCGGATGCCCTCCTCCAGGCCGGTCAGGATCGTGCCGATGCGGTCGAAGTCGCCTTCCAGGGACGGGGGTTCGCAGTCCAGTGCCCGACAGGTGTCCACGACGGCCAGTGCGAGGTCGTGCCCGATGTGGGCGTTGATGCCGGCCAGCGCGAACTGCAGCGGGCGGACCCGGGGATGCCCGCGCAGCTGGAACAGCGGCCGCCAACAGGCCGGCGGTCGCCGCCCGGTGGCGTCGGCGTCCACCGCGGTGAAGTAGCGGCGGGCGAACTGGACGTCCAGCTCGCCGGCGGCCGCCGGGTCCTCGAAGGCGCCGCCCCCCACCCGTTGGGCGACGGCCTCGGTGACGGTCAAGTAGACCCGGTTGAACACGGCCACCCCGTCGTCGGCGGGCAGTGCCCGGTCCAGCGCCCGCATCCGGGCCAGTACGTGCGCCACCCCCGCCTGCTCCGCGGGTCCGGTGGGGCTCGCGGCGCCGTCGGCGGGTCCTGCGGCGGTGCGCTGCGGGCCGTTGCCGCCGTGCTGCTGAAGGGTCGTCATCCGCTCAGCGTGACATCGGGAAGACCTCGAATACGGCGAAGACCATGGCGAGTTGACCGGATCGGCGTAATAATCGGCGCGCCGTCCTGAGGCACTTCCCGTCCGTTGTGCGCCGTGCACTTCCCGCGCTCTCCGTACCGCGGTGATCCGTGCTGCGCATTTCCGGCCGGGCGGCCGACGGCGGAGCAGTCCCCGCTACCTCCCGCACACCCGGCGTCCCTTGAGAAATCAATATCCACTCGGCATCCCAGGAAACGCCGCCTGAACGCGGCGCAGAATTCCGGAGGTTGATCCGTGTCCCGAAGACTTGCCGCCGCGCTGGTCACGCCGCTGCTGGCGGTCTCCGCGCTGGCCGTGGCCGCCGCCCCGGCCCAGGCCGTCCCCGCCGACAAGCCGCAGGTGATGGCCAGCTTCACGCAGACCAGCGCGGCCAGTTACGGCAACTGGCTGGCGGCCCGCAACGCTCAGGGAAAATGGGCCGCCTACGCTTTCGACTGGTCCACCGACTATTGCTCCAAGTCGCCGGACAACCCCTTCGGCTTCCCTTTCAAGCTCTCCTGCGCCCGGCACGACTTCGGCTACCGCAACTACAAGAAGGCGGGCACTTTCGCCGCCAACAAGCCGCGCCTGGACAGTGCCCTGTATGAGGATTTGAAGCGGGTCTGCGCCGGTTATTCCGGCGCGAAGAAGACGTCCTGCAACGGGCTGGCCTGGACGTATTACCAGGCCGTCAAGAAGCTCGGAAAGTAACCGTGGCCACGCTTCGGGGGCGCGGCCCGACCGCCCGCCCGCGCCTCCGGAGCAAGCCCGGGCCCCGCCGGCCGCGGTCGGTGCCCTCGTGCGCGGCGGCTGCACGGCGGACGTCGTGGTGGACGTCGTGGTGGAAGCGGTCGGTGCTGCGGATCGCCGGCCGGTCGCGGTCAAGTTTGTCCTAAAGCCGCGGTTCGGTTATGAATCCCCTCGGCTCTGTGACGTGCAGGGCGTCGCAGAAGTGGAGAGCGTTCATGGTCGGCTTGCGCTGGAAGGTTCACGGGGACGGGCGGCACCTGAAGCCGGGGGAGGTCGTCAAGCCGGGGGAGCGCTTGACGTGGGGACGCACGATCGCGCTGGGCGCGCAGCACGTCGTCTCGATGATCGGCGCGTGCTTCGTCGCCCCGGTCCTCATGGGGTTGGACCCGAGCCTGGCCCTCATGGCCTCGGGCGTCGCCACCGTGCTCTTCCTGGTGGTGACGCGCGGGCGCATCCCGAGCTACCTGGGGTCGTCGCTCTCCTTCGTCGGCGTGTCCGCGGTGATCGCCGGTCAGGGCGGGGACGCCGGCACCCTGACGGGCGCCATGCTCGTCGTCGGCGCCTGTCTGGCGGGCTGCGGCATCGTCATCCACGTCCTCGGGGCCCGGGTGATCCATGCGGTCCTCCCGCCCGTCGTGACGGGTGCCGTCGTGATGCTGATCGGCTTCAACCTGGCACCGGTGACGGCCTCGACCTACTGGCCGCAGGACCAGTGGACGGCCCTGGCGACCATGATGTTCACCGGCCTCGCCCTGGTCGTGCTCCGGGGTTTCTGGTCGCGGGTCGCGATCTTCCTCGGCCTGGTCTTCGGCTACGTGCTGTCGTGGATCCTCGACCGCACCACCGGAATGATCCATGCGGCCAACGGCGCGGGGAAGGTGACCGACCACTGGCGCATCGACTTCTCCGGTGTCCAGAAGGCCGACTGGATCGGGCTGCCGACGTTCCACGCACCGAACTTCTCGGCCTCCGCCGTGTTGGTGGCGCTCCCGGTCCTGGTGGCCCTCGTCGCGGAGAACACCGGGCACGTCAAGGCGGTCGGGGAGATGACCGGTGACGACCTGGACGACAAGATGGGGCTGGCCATCGTCGCCGACGGCACGGCAACGGTCCTGTCGACGGCGGTCGGCGGTCCTGCCACGACGACGTACGCCGAGAACATCGGGGTGATGGCGGCGACCCGGGTCTACTCCACCGCGGCCTACTGGGCGGCGGCCGGCTTCGCCGTCCTCTTCGGCCTGTGCCCGAAGTTCGGCGCGGTGGTCGCCGCGATCCCCGGCGGGGTGCTCGGCGGCATCACGGTCATCCTCTACGGCATGATCGGCTTGCTGGGCGCGCAGATCTGGATCCGGAACAAGGTCGACTTCACCGTTCCGTTGAACCTCATTCCCGCCGCGGCCGGCATCATCATCGCGATCGGCGGCGTCTCGCTGAAGTTCACGGAGCACTTCGAACTCAGTGGCATCGCACTGGGCACGCTCATCGTGCTGACCGGCTATCACGGGCTGCGCTGGCTCTCCCAGGCGGCCGGCCAGGGCCGCATGCCCCTGCTGGACGCGGGGACCAGCGACTACGACAGTTCCGCCGACCGCAACGACCGATAGGAGACGGACGATGACCCGCGAGGAGTCGGACCGGACCGGATACCGGGAGGTCGCGGCGCGCATCCGCGCCGACGTGGAGGCCGGCGTCTGGCCGACCGGCCGGCCGATCCCCGGCATCGACCGGCTGAAGGACCGCTACGAAGTGGCTCGCCAGACGACCAACCGCGCGGTCCAGCACCTGGTGTCGGAGGGGCTGCTGTACAGCGAGGGGCGCCGCGGCACGTTCATCCGCCCCGCGGCCCCCGCCCGGACGGTGGCCCGGGACCGGCACGTCCGCCGCGACGCGCGGGGCTACTTCTTCGGCCCGAACGCGGCGGAGTGGCGCGGCGTCGGCACCCCGACGCAGGAAGTGGGCCCGCCGCCGGCCGACGCGGCGGAGCTGCTCGGCGTCGCCGCGGGCGAACCCGTGCTGATCAGGGACCGCGCCATCGGCCCGCCGGACGCCTCCCACCCCTGGCAACTGGCGACGTCCTACCTCCCGATGACGCTCGTCGACCGGCTCCCGGTCCTCGGTGCGGACGAGACCGGGCCCGGGGGCATCTACGACCGGATCGAAGAGCACTTCGGCGCCGCGCTCTCCTGGGAGGAGACGGTGGCCGCCCGGCCGGCCGACGACCACGAGCAGCGGCACCTGCGGATCGGGGCCGGCCTGCCGGTCCTGGTGGTCACGCGGGTGTCCCGGGTCGGGGAGCAGGTCGTGGAGGTGAACCGCACCCGCATGTCCGCCGATCGCTTCACCGTGACGTATGCGGTGGCGCGCGACGAGCAGACCGCGCGCTGGCCGCGCGCGGGCGGGCGGGACTAGGGCGGGTCCGACGGGTCGGGGCCGGATCGGCGGGACCGCGGCCCGGCGGGCGTCGCCCCGCCACCCGTCGGCCTGCTACTCCACCGCGTACAGGAGCCGGTACTCCGCCCCGTCCGCCCGGAAGCGCAGACTGCGCTCGCCGGGCGTGTCCGTGATCCACTGCTCCCCGAGTCCGCCGCCCCCGCCCGGGGTGCCGGTCTCCCCGAGGGAGACGGCGATCGTCCCCGTGAAGTCGCAGTCGTACTTCACGGTGTACATCCGGTCTCCCAGCACCGTTCCGTTCCAGACGGTGCCGCGGTCCTGGACGACGAGCCGCTGCTCGTCGAAGCCGCCCCAGCCCTCAGTCGTGACGCACGTGAGCTTCTCCAGATACAGCTTGGCCATGCCGTCCCCTGTGAACGATCCTTCTCGACCCTGCACATCCTGTCGATCGGCAATAAACGATCACTAAACGAACGGGCGCGGCGACGGTCTCGTTAGGCTCCGATGCCATGGGCTTCACGGTGATCGCTCGCGTCAGCATGGGCTATGCCCTCGTCCTGGTGTCCCTCTTCACCCTGGTCGTCATCGGCTCCCTGTTCGTGGCACGGGACGCCCTGCTCTCCGACTACCCGCCCGCGATCAGGGAGCGGTACGGGACGCAGAGCGCACGCGGCCGGCGGACCGCGGCGGTGGCCGGCCTGCTGAACCTCGCGCTGTTCATCGCCGTTCCGGTGGTCGGCGTGCTGGACCTGCACGACCGGACCGAGGGACGCCTGGGCTTCCTGCCGCCGTTCGTCCTGGGGGCCACCGGCTTCCTCGCCCTGACCCTGTTCGACCTGCTGGTCATCGACTGGCTGCTGTTCTGCACCGTGCGGCCGCGCTTCATGGTGCTCCCCGGCACCGAGGGCATGCCGGAATACCGTGACCTCGCCTTCCACGCCAAGGTGCTGGTCCCCCGCCCCGTTCCCTGGCCGCTCCTGGCCGTCCCCGGCTACGGGGCGCTGGTGGGAGGGCTGGCCTGGCTCGTCGAGACCGTGACCGCCTGAGGGGCCGGGTGCGGCGGGCGGTGCGGCGGCGGGGGCCTCGTCGGGGACCGTCGTGCACGGGCGGACGCAAACCATTCTAAGCAGCCGCTTACTATGGCTCGGGCTCGTCGCGCCGGACCGTCGGCGCCGCCCGCACCGGACCACCCACTCGGAATTCCCAGGAGCACCACCCGTGACCGTCGAACCCCTCCAGGCCGCCGCCCCCGTCCCCTACGGGCAACTGGTCCCCGTCACCGTCCACTTCGACGACCTCGACGCGCTCGGCATGCTCCACAACTCCCGCTACCCGCTGCTCGCCGAACGCGCCTGGGCGGAGTACTGGCACGGCCTCGGCTTCGGCTTCGACGGTGACTGGGCGACCGCGGGCGACATGTGCAACGTCATCAAGGAGATGAAGGTCTCCTACGAGCGCCCGGTCACCCGCGCCGGCCACTACGCCGCGCACCTGTGGGTCGAACGCCTCGGCCGCACCAGCCTGACCTACGGCTTCCGGCTCTGCTGCGCCGACGGCACCGAGACCCACGCCCAGGGCCACCGCGTGCTGGTCCGCGTCGACCCGCAGACCCTGCGCCCCACCCCGTGGTCGGACCGGGCCCGGACGATCGCCGCGGACCTGCTCCGGCCGGAGCAGGCGGACGACGAGGCCGCCGCGGCCTGAGCCGCGGCGCTCAGGAGCGTTCCAGGCCGCTGCCGCGGTCGGCGGGTGCCGGCGCGCCCGTCGACGCCGTCCGGGCCGGCACCCGCAGCACCCGGGCCCCTGCCACCAGGCCGCAGGTCAACACCGCCACCAGGGCGAACGAGCCGGTCAGGGACGTCGCCTGGGCGATTCCGCCGATCGCGGAGGGGGCGATCAGCCCGGAGGTGTAGGTGATCGTGGCCACCCCGGCGATGGCCTGGCTGGGGGCCGGGCCGCTGTGCCCGGCCGCCGCGAACGCCAGCGGAACCACCACCGCGATGCCCAGGCCGACCAGGCCGAAGCCGGCCAGTGCCGGCGCCGGATGGCCGGCGGTGACGATCAGCAGCCCGCCGACGGTGGCCAGCACCCCGCCCGCCCGGACCGTGCGCACCGGGCCGAAGCGGGCCACCACCCTGTCCCCGGCCAGTCGCGCGACCGCCATGGTGCAGGAGAACGCGGTGGTGGAGGCGGCCGCCAGCCCCGCGTCCGTGCCCAACCGGTCGCGGAGGTAGACCGCCGACCAGTCCAACGAGGCGCCCTCGGCGAACACCGCGCAGAACCCTATGACGCCGATGACCAGCGCCGAGCGGGGCGGCAGCGCGAAGCGCGGCGGCGGATGCTCCTCGGGGCCGCTGCGCAGGTCCAGTACGCCCTGGCAGGCGAGCGCCCCGAGCACGGTCAACACCAGTGCGGCGCCGGCCAGATGGAGCCGGGCGTCGGTGCCGCTGTGCGCGGCGACGGTGCCGACCGCCGAGCCGAGCAGCGCGCCCAGGCTCCACATGCCGTGCAGCCCGGACATGATCGGCTTCCCCCACCGGTCCTCGGTCTCCACGCCCAGTGCGTTCATCGCCACGTCCGCCGTGCCCGAGGTGCCGCCGTAGACCAAGAGCGCGCCGCACAGCACGAGGAGGTTGGGGGAGAGGGCGGGCAGCGCCAGCGACAGGGTCCACAGGGCGAGCAGGGCGCGCAGCGCCGTGCGGGCGCCGAAACGGTGGCTGATCCGGCCGGCCAGCGGCATCGCCAGCGACGCGCCGATCGCCGGGAAGGCGAGGGCCAGCCCGAGTTGACCCGGTGGGATCTGGGTGTGGTCCTGGATCCAGGGGATGCGGGTGGCGAAGTTTCCGGTGACCGATCCGTGGACGAGGAACACCGCGGCGATCGCCCAACGGGCACGGCGCAGCCGGTGGTCGGGAAGCGGGGGCAGCGGGGCGCGGGGGGTGGCGTCGGGAACGCCGTGGCCAGCCATGGCCGGTAAACTATCAGGAACCCTGCCTGATAATAAGAGTGACGGCTCGTCAGGATGGAAGAATCCAGCCATGCATGCACCGCTCGCGGCAGCCGCCGGCCGTACCGCCTCCCCGGCCACCGCCCGGCTCATCAACGACCGACTGGCCCTCCAACTCCTCCAGTCCGAGGGCCCTTTGACGGCAGGTCAACTCAAGAACCTGACCGGACTGTCCCGCCCCACCGTCGCGGACCTCGTCGACCGCCTCCAGGCCGCCGGACTGGTCGCCGTGGTCGGTGAGAGCGGTGCCCAGCGCCGCGGCCCCAACGCCCGGCTCTACGGGATCGTCGCCGACCGCGCCCACCTGCTCGGCCTCGACCTGCGCACCGGCACCCTCACGGTGGCGGTCGCCGACCTCCTCGGCCGGGTGCGGGCCGAACGCACCGTGCCGGTCGGCGCGCCCGCCGCCGACCGGCCGGCCGCCACCCCGGCAGACACCACCGCAGCGGCCCTCGCCACCGCGCTCGCCGCCGTCGACGCGACGCTCGCGGAGGCCGGGGCCGGCGCTGCGCACGCCCTCGCCATCGGCGCGCCCGGCCTGGTCGACCCGGTCACCGGGCGGCTCGGCGGCTCCGCCCCCACCTGGCACGCCGCGCTGATCGGCGCCCTGCGCGAGCGCGGGACCGGCACCCTGCTGCTGGAGAACGAGGTCAACCTCGCCGCCCTCGCCGAACAGCGCGACGGCGCCGCCCGCGACCGCGACACCTTCGTCCTGCTCTGGCTCGGCCACGGCACCGGCGCCGCCGTGGTCCTGGACGGCGCGGTGCGGCGCGGCGCCTCCGGCGGCGCCGGCGAGATCGGCTTCCTGCCCGTCCCGGGCACCGGCGGACTGCCCTCCGCCACCGGCTGCGACGGCGGCTTCCACTCCCTGGCCGGCTCCGCCGCGATCAGTCGGCTCGCCGCGGAACACGGCCGCCCGGCGCCCCCCGCCGACGGCCCGGAACGCACCGACGCCCCGCCCGCCGAAGCCCTGGTCCGCAACGCGGTGGCCGCGGGCGACGCCGCTGCCGGCTTCCTCGACGACCTGGCCGCCCGGATCGCCCTCGGCGTGTCGGGCGTGTGCGCGGTGCTCGATCCCGGGTGCGTCGTGCTCGGCGGCGAGATCGGCCGGGCCGGCGGCGCGCCGCTCGCCGAGCGCGTCGCCGACCACCTCGCCCGGCTCTCCCCGCTGCGCACCGACGTCCGGGCCGGCACGGTCGGCGGCCGGGCGGTGCTGCGCGGCGCGGTGCTCGCCGCCCGGGACGCCGCGCAGGACGACCTGTTCGGCCCCGCCGGCTGAACCCGCCGGGACCGGCCCGGGCCCCGTCGCGCCCCGGGCCCGCGCCGGCCACCGGCTCACCCGCGGGTCCGGGCCGCCAGGAACTCCCCGTAGGTGCGACGGCCCACCGCGTGCTCGGGCGTGAGGTTCTCGCCGCGCCGCAGCGCAGCGACCGTCGGGCCGGGCAGCCACACCGGCAGCGGCAGCCGACGCCGCCCGCCGGCCCGCAGCGTCATCCGGACCACCTCGTCGGCCGTCAGCACCTCGGGCCCGCCCACGTCGGCGACCCGCCCGGCCGGCCCGAGCAGCGCCAACTCGGCGAGCCGGTCGGCCACTTCGCCGGAGTCCACCGGCTGGAAGCGGATCCCCGCGGGCACCGGGAGGACCGGCGAACGGGCCCCCGTCCTGACCAGGTGCAGCAGCAGGTCGTGGAACTGCGTCGTCCGCAGCACCGTGAAGCCGATCCCGGACTCCGCCACCAGCCGCTCCACCGCGAGCTTGGCGCGGTAGTAGCGCAGCGGGATCCGGTCCACGCCGACGATCGAGATGTAGACCAGGTGCCGGACGCCGGCTCCGCGCGCCGCTTCGACGAGCCGTCCGGCCGCCTCCGCGTCGCCGCCGGCGAGGGTGGAGGCGCAGTGCACGACCGTGCCCACGCCCGCCACCGCCTCCGCCAGCCCGGTGCCGTCCCGCAGGTCGACCGCGTACGACCGCGGGCGGGGGCGCGCGACCCCGGTGTGCGGGTGGCGGCTCAGCGACCGCACGCCGTGGCCGGCGGCCAGCAGTCGGTCGACCACGGCGCGCCCGAGGGTGCCCGTGCCGCCGGTGACCAGGATCTCCGTCGTGTCCGTCATTGCGGACCCTCCTTGCATGCGGGGAGAAAAGGCAGAAAAGCAGAAAGGGGAGAGAAGGGAGGGAAGGGGAGGTGGGGGTACCGACCCATGACGGGGCACCGGACGTGACGGTGACGGGCGGCGCGCCCACGCCTTGTGAGACAGCCCACAGCGCTTCGCTCGCATGGGCGACGATCGGCCGTGGCAGACTGGAGCTGTACTGACATAAGCAGCAGCGCACTCCGGGGTCGGTGTAATTCCGAACCGGCGGTTATAGTCCGCGACCCGTCCGCAGCCAGCGGCCGGTTGAGCAGGTGAAATTCCTGCACCGACGGTGAAAGTCCGGATGGGAGGCAGTGCGCGGCGGGCCAGCTTGAGGTACACCGCCGTCGGTGGCGCGTCCGGACGTCTCGTCCGGTCGGGTCGTTCCGTGCCGACCCGGTGTCCTTCGGCTTCAGCGTCCGCTCCTGTCGTCCAGACAGCCCCGGAGTCCGTGCCCGATGAGGCAGGAGGACCCGGTGGCCACCTCAGCCCCCGTGGAGACCGCGGCGATGCGCCGGGCCATCGAGCTCGCCGCCCGCGGCCTCGGTCACACCAGCCCGAACCCGGTCGTCGGATGTGTCGTCCTGGATTCCGCGGGCCGCACCGCGGGCGAGGGCTGGCACCAACGGGCCGGCGGACCGCACGCCGAGGTTCACGCCCTACAGGCCGCCGGCGAGCGCGCCCGGGGTGGCACCGCGGTGGTCACCCTGGAGCCCTGCAACCACACCGGTCGCACCGGCCCCTGTGCCCAGGCGCTGATCGACGCCGGCGTCGCTCGCGTCGTCTACGCCGTCTCCGACCCCAACCCCTCCGCCACCGGCGGCGCACTGACCCTGGCTGAGGCCGGGATCGACGTCGAGGGCGGACTGCTCGCCGACGAGGCCGCCGCCGGCAACGAAGCCTGGTTGACCTCGGTGCTGCGCGGCCGCCCGTTCGTCCTCTGGAAATACGCCGCCACGCTGGACGGCAGGATCGCCGCCGCCGACGGCACCAGCCGCTGGATCTCCTCGCCCGAGTCCCGCGCCGACGTGCACCGGCTGCGCGCCGCCGCGGACGCCGTGATCGTCGGCTCCGGCACCGCCCGCGCCGACGATCCGCAGCTCGGCGCGCGGGTCTCCGGGCTCGCGGACGACGCGGTCAGCCAGCCGCTGCGGGTGGTCGTCGACTCAAGTGCCAGCGCCGTCAAGGCCGGTGCCCGGGTCCTGGACGGCACCGCGCCGACCCTGATCGCGGTCGCCGAGGACGCGGACGCCGCCCACCTCGAAGGGCTCGCCCCGCTCGTCCGACTGCCGCGCGCACCGCAGGGGCGCGGCCTGTCCATCCCCGCCCTGCTCCAGGCCCTCCAGGCCCGCGACGTGCGGTCCGTACTGCTCGAAGGCGGGCCGACGCTGGCCGGCGCCTTCCTCGCCGCCGGGGCCGTCGACAAGGTCGTCGGCTACCTCGCGCCGGTGCTGCTCGGCGCCGGCCCGTCCGTCGTCGGCGACGTCGGAATCACCACCCTCACCCAGGCGTTGCGGCTCGACGTGACCGACACCGACCGGCTCGGCCCCGACCTGCGCATCACCGCCACCGTGTCCCACCCCGCCACTGCCGGGACGCGGCCCCGGCCCGTCACCGCCCGTGCAGCCAAGGGCTCCGCCTCCGCACTCCGTCCCGAGGAGAACTGACGTGTTCACCGGAATCGTCGAAGAACTGGGTGAGGTCGTCGCCGTCGAGAACCTCGGCGACAGCTCCCTCTTCCGCCTGCGCGGCCCCGTCGTCACCGAGGGCGCCAAGCACGGCGACTCGATCGCCGTCAACGGCGTCTGCCTGACCGTCGTGGACACCGCGGACGGCGAGTTCACCGCCGACGTGATGGCCGAGACCCTGCAGCGCTCCAGCCTCGGCGCGCTGACCATCGGCTCCCGGGTCAACCTGGAACGTCCGATGGCCCTCGGCGGACGGCTCGGCGGCCACCTCGTCCAGGGCCACGTCGACGGCACCGGCACCATCGTCGAGCGCACCCCCGGCGAACGCTGGGAGCTGGTGAAGGTCGCGCTGCCCGCCCAACTCGCCCGCTACGTCGTCGAGAAGGGCTCCATCACGGTCGACGGCGTCAGCCTCACCGTCGTCGACGCCGCCGACGACCACTTCACCATCAGCCTCATCCCCACCACCCTCGCCCTGACCACGCTCGGCATCAAGGCGCCCGGCGATCCGGTCAACCTGGAGGTGGACGTGCTCGCCAAGTACGTCGAGCGGCTGCTCGGCCGGGGCGACGGGGACGCCGACGACCTCGCGGAGATCAAGGAGATGGACCGGTGAGCGTCCTCGACTGGCTCAACGGCCCGGCCTTCACGGCCTTCGGCCAGCGGGTCATCTGGTCCGACATGATCGGCAACACCGTCGGCCTGGCCGCCCTCGCGCTCGGCTGGCGACGCTCGATCTGGACGTGGCCCACCCAGTTCCTCTCCGGCGTCATCCTCGTCGCGGCCTACGCCTCCGCCCACCTCAGCGGCGGCGTCGGCAAGCAACTGCTGGTCATCGGCGTGGCGCTGTGGGGCTGGCGGCAGTGGCAGCGCGGCCGGCGACAGGCCCAGGACGGCTCGATCGCCGTCCGGTTCGCCACCTGGCGCGAGCGCGGGCTGCTGATCGGCGGCACCGCCCTCGGCACGCTCGCCGTCGGCGGCCTGTTCGCCCTGGTCCCGCAGCTGTCCTGGAACCCCTGGCCGGACGCCTACATCTTCGTCGGCACGCTCGCCGCGATGGTCGCCCAGGCCCGCGGGCTGGTCGAGTTCTGGTTCGCCTGGCTGCTGGTCGACGTGGTCGGCGTCCCGCTGGCCTTCAGCAGCGGCCTGGCCTTCTCCGGGCTCGTCTACGTCGTCTACCTCGCGCTCGTCGCCTGGGGCATGCGCGACTGGTGGCTCCGCTCGCGGACCGCCGCCGCCGAACGCCCCGCACTGGAAGGAGCCGCAGCATGACCGCACTGCAGAGCTGGTACGGCGAGACCGGGGCCGGCGCGCTCACGCTCGACCCGATCGAGCGGGCGATCGCCGACATCGCCGCCGGCCGGCCGGTCGTCGTGGTCGACGACGAGAGCCGGGAGAACGAGGGCGACCTGATCATCGCGGCCGAGAAGGCCACCCCGGAGATCGTCGCGTTCATGATGAGTGAGTGCCGCGGTCTGATCTGCGCCCCCATGGAGGGCCCCGACCTGGACCGCCTCGACCTCCCGCAGATGGTCGACCGGAACACCGAGTCGATGGGCACCGCCTTCACCGTCTCGGTCGACGCCACCGCCGCGCACGGCGTCAGCACCGGCATCTCCGCCGCCGACCGCGCCACCACCCTCAGGCTGCTGGCCGCCGGCGGCTCGACCGCCGGCGACTTCGTCCGGCCCGGCCACGTCTTCCCGCTGCGCGCCAAGCCCGGCGGCGTGCTGGTCCGCAACGGCCACACCGAGGCCGGGGTGGACCTCGCCCGCCTGGCCGGACTGCGCCCGGCCGCCGCCATCGTCGAGATCGCCGGCGAGGACGGCACCATGCTGCGGCTGCCCGAGCTGGTCCCGTTCGCCCGCAAGCACGGGTTGGCGATCATCTCCATCGAGGACCTGATCGCCTACCGCCGGTCCGCCGAACCCACCGTCCGTCGCGAGGCCACCACCCGGCTGCCCACCGCGCACGGCGAGTTCACCGCCCACGGCTACCGCTCCACGGCCGACGGCGTCGAGCACGTCGCCCTGGTCGCCGGCGACCTCGGCGACGGCGAGGACGTCCTGGTCCGCATCCACTCCGAATGCTTGACCGGCGACGTCTTCCAGTCGCAGCGCTGCGACTGCGGCCCCCAATTGGCGGAGTCGCTGCGCCGGATCGACGAGGCCGGCCGCGGCGTGGTGGTCTACCTCCGCGGCCACGAGGGACGCGGCATCGGACTGCTGTCCAAGCTGCGCGCCTACGAGCTCCAGGAGCGCGGCCGGGACACCCTCGACGCCAACCTCGAACTGGGGCTGCCGGCCGACTCCCGGGACTACGGCGCCGGCGCCCAGATGCTCCGCGACCTCGGCGTGCGCTCGCTGCGCCTGATGACCAACAACCCCGAGAAGACCGCCGCCCTGGTGCGCCACGGCCTCACCGTCACCGGCCGCGAGCCGATGCCCGTCCAGGCCGGCGAGCACAACCTGCGGTACCTGCGCACCAAGCGCGACCGGATGGGCCACGACCTGCCCTGGCTGGACGGCGCACCGAGCACCTGCGCCAACCAGTGACCACCCCACCACCACGTCAACCGAACACCGACGCATCACCCGTACGAGGAGAAGCATGAGCGGCAAGGGCGCACCCGAACTGACCGTGAAGAACTGTGGCGACCTGCGGGTGGCCGTGATCGCCGCACAGTGGCACCAGCAGGTCATGGACGGCCTGGTGGACGGCGCGCTGCGGGCCCTGGGCGACCTGGGCATCGACGAGCCGACGCTGCTGCGGGTGCCCGGCACCTTCGAGCTGCCGGTCGTCGCCAAGGCCCTCGCCGGCCGCGGCTACGACGCGGTGGTCGCGCTCGGCGTGGTGATCCGCGGCGGCACCCCGCACTTCGACTACGTCTGCCAGGGCGTCACCCAGGGCCTGACCCAGGTCGCGGTGGACACCGGCGTTCCGGTCGGCTTCGGCGTGTTGACCTGCGACACCGAGGAGCAGGCGCTGGACCGTGCCGGACTGCCCGGATCCGTCGAGGACAAGGGGCACGAGGCGGTCACCGCCGCCGTCGCCACCGCCGCGACGCTCCGCACCGTCGCGGAGCCCTGGCGCTGAGCCGCCCTGCTCAGCCACCGGGCGCAGGCGCCCCGGCCCACCGGCCTTCGCACGAGGCGCTGCGCGTCGCAGCGACGTCACCGCGTAGGGTAGGCGCCATCATGTCCAAGAAGACGTTCGAGGAGCTCTTCGCCGAGCTCCAGCAGAAGGCCGCCACGGGCGACCCCGCCACCTCCCGCACCGCCGAACTCGTGCAGGCCGGTGTCCATACGATCGGCAAGAAGATCGTCGAAGAGGCCGCGGAGGTGTGGATGGCCGCGGAGCACGAGTCCCACGACGCCGCCGCCGAGGAGATCTCGCAGCTCCTCTACCACCTCCAGGTGATGATGGTCGCCAAGGGAATCTCCCTCGACGACGTCTACGCCCACCTCTGATCCAGCCACCCCCACGCACGTCCCCAACTCCCTCAGCTGCAAAGGAAATCGCTGTCATGCTGCGCATCGCTGTCCCCAACAAGGGTTCACTGTCCGAGCCTGCGTCGGCGATGCTCCATGAGGCCGGCTACCGCCAGCGCAAGGACCGCCGCGAACTGGTCCTGGTCGACGCGGAGAACGACGTCGAGTTCTTCTTCCTGCGCCCCCGCGACATCGCGGTCTACGTGGGCTCCGGCAAGCTCGACATCGGCATCACCGGCCGCGACCTGCTGCTGGACTCCGGCTCGCCGGCCGAGGAGATCCTCCAGCTCGGCTTCGCCGGCTCCACGTTCCGCTACGCCACCCGTCCCGGGACCGCCAAGGACGTCAGCGAGTTCGGCGGGATGACCATCGCCACCTCCTTCTCCGGCCTGGTCACCAAGCACCTCGCCGACAACGGGGTGGACGCCTCCGTCGTCCACCTCGACGGCGCGGTCGAGACCGCCATCCAGCTCGGCGTCGCCCAGATCATCGCCGACGTCGTGGAGACCGGCACCACCCTGCGCAACGCCGGCCTGGAGATCATCGGCGAGCCGATCCTGAAGTCCGAGGCCGTGGTCATCCGCGGCACCGGCGCCCCGGACGACGACCCGAAGGTCCGCCAGTTCCTCCGCCGCATGCAGGGCGTCCTGGTGGCCCGCCGGTACGTGATGATGGACTACGACATCCGCGTCGACCAGGTCGAGAAGGCCGTGGCGCTCACCCCGGGCCTGGAGTCCCCGACCGTCTCCCCGCTGCACCACGAAGGCTGGGTCGCGGTCCGCTCCATGGTTCCGGCCAAGGACGCCCAGCGCATCATGGACGAGCTGTACGACCTCGGCGCCCGGGCGATCCTGACCACCGGCATCCACGCCTGCCGGCTCTGACGCACCGCCGCCAGCGCCTCCAACCCTCCTGACGGAAGACGACACGTGTCCGCGCCCGCGTCCCCCGCTGCCGCCCTGCCCGCCCTCCCGGTGACCTTCCGGCCGTCCCGCACCCGGGCCGTCCTGTACACCGTCGGGATCGCCCAGCTCGCCGCCCTCACCGCGATCGCGGTGCTGCTGCCGGAGCTGAGCGGCGGCGAGCGGATCAGCTTCGTCGGCACCGGGGTGCTCGTGGGCGCCGTCCTCCTGCTGCTCAGCCGCCCCCGGGTGGTCGCGCGGCAGGAGGGCGTCACGGTCGTCAACCTCACCACCCGACGCGACCTGGCGTGGGCCCAGGTCCTGCGCGTCAACCTCCGTGCCGGCGACCCCTGGGTCCATCTGGACCTCGCCGACGGCACCAGTCTGCCCGCGATGGGCATCCAGCCCGGCATCGCCCGGGAGCAGGCCCTCCGCGACGCCCGTGCGCTGCGCGACCTCGTCGAGCGGCACGGTGCCGTCGACCACACGGCCCGCTGACCCTGCCGCAAGGCGGGCCCCGCTGTTTACTCTGTTCTCCGGGGTGCACCCGCACCCCTGCCCCTGAGTGGGCCCCAACGACCCGAGGAGTGACTCCCTCCGGCAATGGACGGATCGTCCTGTAGTACCTGCGCCGCCCCTCCCGAACCTCCGCATACGACGGAGGCGGCGGCATGACCGGCCCCCTGCTGCTCCTCCTTGCGGCACTCGCACTGATCTTGGCCAACGGCTTCTTCGTGGCCGCCGAGTTCGGCCTCGTCACCGTCGAGAAGGCGGACGCCGAACGGGCCGCCGCCGACGGCGACCGCCGGGCCGGCACCGTGGTCTCCGCACTGCGCGAACTCTCCTTCCAGCTCTCCGGCACCCAACTCGGCATCACCATCACCTCCTTGGTGGTCGGCATGCTCGCCGAGCCGGCGCTGGCCGAACTGCTGTCCGGCCCGCTGCTCGCACTCGGCCTGCCCAAGGGCGCCGTCCCGGGCATCGCGGTGGTCATCGGCATGTTGGTGGCCTCCGCCGTCCAGATGGTCATCGGCGAGCTGGTGCCCAAGAACTGGGCGGTCTCCAAGCCGCTCCAGGTCGCCCGTTTCGTCGCCGGCCCCCAGGACGCGTTCTCCCGCTTCTTCCGGCCGGTGATCACCATGCTGAACACCGTCGCCAACCGGCTGGTCCGCGCCCTGGGCGTGGAGCCGACCGACGAACTGGCCTCCGCCCGCACCCCCGGCGAGCTGGTCTCGCTGGCCCGGCACTCCGCCCGGGCCGGTGCGATCGAGCAGGACACCGCGGACCTCTTCGTCCGCACCCTCTCGCTCGGCGACCTCACCGCGGAGAACGTGATGACGCCCCGCGTCCGGGTCAGCGCCCTCCAGGCCAACGCCACCGCCGAGGACGTCGTCAACCTCACCCGGGCCACCGGCCTCTCCCGCTTCCCCGTCTACCGCACCCGGCTCGACGAGATCGTCGGCATGGTGCACCTCAAGGACGCCCTGGCGGTCCCCGCCGAGGAGCGGCTGCGCATCCCGGCGGCCCGGATCGCGGTGCCGCCGCTGCTGGTGCCCGAGACGCTGCCGGTGCAGCCGCTGCTGGAGCGACTGCGCAGCGAGCAGCCGATCGCCGTCGTCGTCGACGAGTACGGCGGCACCGCCGGCGTGGTCACCCTGGAGGACATCATCGAGGAACTCGTCGGCGAGGTCCGCGACGAGCACGACCGGGTGGACCTGCCCGAACTGGGTCAGGCACCGCCCGAGGACGGCCGCCCCGCCTGGGACGCCGACGGCGGCTGCCGGGTCGACACCCTGCGCCGCATCGGCCTGGACGCCCCCGACGGCCCGTACGAGACGGTCGCCGGACTGGTCGCCCACATACTCGGCCGGATCCCGGCCCCCGGCGACACCGCGGAGCTCGACGGGTGGCGCCTGCGGGTGCGGCTGGTCGCGCACCACCGCGCCGAGCGGATACGGCTGGTCCGGCTGGCGACCCCGGTCGTTCCCGAGGCCGCCCGCGAGCGGGTCGCGGCCGGTGCGGAGGTGGCCCGATGACCGTGGCCCAGCTCCTCTTCGCGCTGCTGCTCGTGCTGGTCAACGGCTTCTTCGTCGGCGCCGAGTTCGCCCTGGTATCGGTCCGCCGCAGCCAGGTCGAACCGCTCGCCGCCATGGGCTCCAAACGGGCCCGCCGGGTGCTGCACGGCCTGGAGAACCTGCCGCAGATGATGGCCGCCGCCCAGTTCGGCATCACCGTCTGCTCCCTGACCCTCGGCGCGGTCGCCGAACCGACCGTCGCCAGCCTGCTGGAACCGGTCTTCGAGGCCGTCCACCTGCCCGCGGCCCTGGTCCACCCGCTGGGCTACGCCCTCGCCCTCGCGCTGGTGGTCTTCCTCCACCTGGTGATCGGCGAGATGGTCCCCAAGAACCTGGCGATGGCCGCGCCGGAGAAGACCGCCCTGTGGTTCAGCCCCGGACTGGTCGCCTTCGCCCGACTGTGCCGCCCGGTCACCGCGCTGCTCGGCGCACTGGCCCGGGGCGTGCTGCGGCTCTTCCGCGTCGAGCCCAAGGACGAGGTCGAGGCGGTCTTCACCAGTGAGCAGCTCACCCACCTCGTCGAGGACTCCGGGCAGGCGGGCCTGCTCGACCCGGTCGAGCAGGAACGGCTCTCCGACGCCCTGGAGCTCGGCAGCCGCCCGGTCACCGACGTGCTCCTCGACCCCGCCGGGCTGATCACCGTCGAGCCGACGGTGACGCCCCGCCAGGTGGAGGAGCTGACCGTACGGACCGGCTACTCCCGCTTCCCGGTCTGCGCGCCCGGCGGCGCCTACATGGGGTACCTGCACGTCAAGGACGTCCTGGACCTGGAGGACCGGAAGCGGGCGGTGCCGCAGCGGATCTGGCACCCGATGACCACGCTGCGCGCCGAACTGCCGCTGGACGACGCCCTGACCGCGATGCGCCGGGCCGCCTCGCACCTCGCCGCGGTGTCCGACGCCAGTGGTCGGGTACTCGGCCTGGTCGCCCTGGAGGACGTCCTGGAGATGCTGGTCGGTGAGGTCCGCGATCCGGCGCACCGCACGGAGTCGACGGCCGGCCCGGCGCCCCGCGCCGGCACCGGGCGGGTCGGCGCACCGCAGGACCGGGCGCCACTGGCGACCGAGGACCCCGCGCTGGCCGGCTGACGCCGGACGGAGACGCGGACGTGGGGGCGCGCCGGACAACCGGCGCGCCCCCACGCGCGTCCGGCCGTCGGTGCCCTAGAAGTCCATCCCCTTGGGCGGTGCCTGCGGATCGGGCCCGCGCCCCGAGAGCACCTCGCCGTAGGCCTGCATCAGGTCCGCCAGGCGGAGGGTGGCGAGGTCGTCCCGGGTCGGCGTGCCCTGCCAGGTCGACAGCCGCAGATCGCGGTAGGCGCAGCTCTTCTCGTACAGGGTCCGCAGGAACCGGCCGTTGCCCAGCTCGTCGATCCAGCCCTGCTCGACGACGTGGCCGTTGATGCTGCGCAGTTCGTCGCGGGCCTCCTCGTCCCAGCGGTCGCCGTTCTCCGCCGCCAGCACTTCGCCGATCTTGGTGAGTTCCAGCGGGCGGTAGCTGGGGAAGTCGACGCGGCTGGTGAACCGTGAGGACAGCCCGGGGTTGGCGGCCAGCAGCCGGTCCATGCCCTCGGGGTAGCCGGCCAGGATGACCACCAGCCGGTCGCGGTTGTCCTCGGCGCGCTTGAGCAGGACCTGCAGCGCCTCGTCGCCGTACGCGTCGCCCTTGCTGTAGCCGGAGTTGGACAGGCTGTACGCCTCGTCGACGAAGAGCACCCCGCCGAGCGCCGAGTCGATCAGTTCGTTCGCCTTGACCGCGGTCTGGCCGAGGAACTCTCCCACCAGATCCGCCCGTTGGGCCTCCACGAGATGGTCACCGCCCAGCAGTCCCAGCGCATAGAAGACCCGGCCGAGTATCCGGGCCACGGTGGTCTTGCCGGTCCCCGAGGGGCCGGAGAAGACGAAGTGCCGCTTCGGGGGCGCCACCGGCAGGCCCTGGCCGGCGCGCAGCCGCGCCATCCGCAACTGCGCGGAGAGCGCCCGCACGTGCCGCTTGACCGGCTCCATGCCGACCATCCGCTCCAGCTCCGCCAGCGCCTTCTCCAGCAGCACCGGGTCGGCCGGTCCGGTGGGCAGGAGCGGGCCGTCGCGACGGCCCGGCGGAACGGTCTTGCGTCGCGCCGCGCCGCCGTCCCCGACGGGCGGCCCGGTCGCCTCGGGCGGCGGCGCGGTCGGCTCGTCGGCCACCAGCAACTCCCGGCCGTCCACCGGGTCCAGCGGCGCCAACGGGTCGAGGTCGCCGCCGGCCTCCTGCACCGGGCCCTGGGCGGACACCGTCGCCATCCCGGCGCCCTCGTCCAGCCCGTCCGCCTCCGCGATGGCCGCCAGCCGGGCCGCGGTGTCCATGAACGTCGGATCGACCCGGTGCACCGCGCGGTAGAGGGGGAGCGCGGCGGCACTGCGCCCGGTGCCCTCGTAGGCGCGGGCGAGCCAGTACCGCAACTCCTTGCGCTGCGGCTGCTCGCTGCGGCAGCGCATCAGCGCCGCGGCCAGCAGCGGTTCGGCCTGGCCGTACATCTCCAGCCGGACCCGTGCCATCCCGCCGAACAGCCCCGCCTCGATGCCCAGCACCGGATCGCCGAGCAGCGGTTCGGTGTGCCGGACGAGCTGGTCCCAGTCCTTGACGAGATAGGCGCGGCAGGCGTGCAGGAACCGGACCTGGGGGTCGGTCTCCACCGGGGGGCAGCCGGCCAGCGCCTGGTCCAGCTCGGCGACGTGGCGGCCGTCGAGCCAGTGCGAGGCGTGCGCCAGCAGCAGGTCACGGCCGGTCTCCAGCACCGGCTGGACCCACCAGCCCAGCCAGTACCACGAGTTGAGGGAGCGCCGGTGCCGGGCGCGCTGCTCGCCGAAGCGGTCCCGGTGCTGGTGCATCCGCAGCAGCGCCATGGTGGTGTCCGCGCGCAGCGCGTGCAGTCCGAGCCAGGCGTCGGCCATCGACGGATCGAGTCGCACCGCGGACCGGAACTCCTCCTCGGCCTGGGGGTAGGCCCCCATGGTGTAGGCGTCGACCGCGCGCAACCAAGCGAGTTCGGCCGGGGCGGGCGAACCCTGAGCGCCGACTTCCATCCCGTCCCCCCACAAAACGTCCCCCCGTGGTGTACCACCGGACGTGTGCCGGGCCGTGGGTCCAGGGCCTGCTCGGTCCTGGCCGAACCGGCGTGCGGCGGGCGGGAGTTGCCCTGCCACGCACCCGGGTCCGGGTCCTGCGGTGGCACAGACTCGCATCGTACCTGCGCTGTCGGTGCAGGTCGTAGAGGGCCGCACGAGGTGGAAGCAGGGGCGGACGAGGGGGCGCACCGGCGCGAAGAGAACGGTGACCCAGGGTGAGGAAATTGCCGCCCGGCGAGCGCCGCGGCCGGTGTTCCACACAGGACGAAGCCCCCGATCACGGGGGAACAACCGGGGGCTTCGCGTCTGCAGGCGGTCCGTTGAACCGCACATTGAGAACGTAAGTCCTGTACGCCCCCTAGGTCAAGCCGAGTTGGCGCACTCGGCGGGTCCCGGTCAGTGCCCGTCGGCGTGTCAGCCATGGTCGGCTACGCAGGGTGAAATCCGGGCCCGCTCACGGCGCGTCGGCCGGTCCCACAAGCACCTCGTAACCCATCTGCCCCTGGCGTACCAGGAGATCGGCGTGCGATCGGGACGGATCCGCCGCAAAGTGCGCGCGCTCCGCCGGAATCCAGCCATCCCAGAACGTGGAGAGCCCCGGACCGTCGCGGAGTTGGCCGCGTTCCCATGCCTGTTCGCGCGTCAGTTCCATCCACAGCAGGCACGCGATGTACGGGCGCAGCGCGCGCCGCCCGGTGCCCACGCCCTCGACGAGCACCACCGGCTCCGGCGGCAACTCCCGCACCGCGTCGAACTCCCGCCGCACCCAGTCGTAGACCTCGTAGCGCGCCGGCTCGCCCCGCGACAGCGGCGCCAGCACCTGCTCCCGGAACCGGCCGCTCCAGGCGAACAGCTCCTCGTGGGTCGCGAGGTCGTCGGTGTGCACCACCGGGGCACCGCCCAGCGCCGCCGCCAACCGCCCGGCGAAGGTGCTCTTGCCGGATCCCGCGTGCCCGTCCACGGCGATCAGCCGCACCGGGCCGCACGACGGCGGCAGGGTGCGCAGCCGGGCGGCCAGCGAGGTCAGTACCGGGTCCGGGGTCGGGGTCATCCCACCAGCGTACGCCAGTGGTCCACACCAATATTCGTGGCGCGACGCGCGTCGGACCGCCTTCCTAAGCCCGTCCGCAACGGCAATAGTTGAGCCCATCCGCACCACCCCGCACCGCGATCCGTCCGCACCGACTGGGGGACCCCACATGACCAGCTCCGCGCCCCGGCGCACCGTCCTGGCCGCCGTGCTCGCCGCAGCCGCGGGCGCCGCCGCCCCGTCCCTGGCCGCGGCCGCCGGCGCACCCGCCCGCCGCCCCGTCCCGTCGGTTCCCGCCCCCACCGCCCGAACGAAGAGCCCCGTGGACTACCACGCCTGGACCACCGCCGCCGACTGGCGCCAGGGCACCGCCCACGGCACCCGCGTCGTGGCCGCCGCCCGCCCCGGCATCGCCCTCGCCCGCCCCGCCGGCACCACCGTCTACCGCGACCCGCACACCAACAAGACCGCCACCTGGGAGTACGCCACCTGGACCAGCCCGGCGCACCGCCTGCCGGTCCCCGCCACCGAGGCCGTCGCCTCCTGGAACGCGCACACCCCCGCCGGCACCTGGATCGCCGTCGAGCTGGGCGGCACCTACTCCGACGGCGGCCGCACCCCCTGGTACGTCATGGGCCGCTGGACCGCCGGCGACGGCGAGAACGACATCCGGCGCACCTCCGTCGACGGCCAGAAGGACGGCCGGAGCGCCGTCTCCACCGACACCTTCGCCGTCGACGACCCGTCGAGCGGTCTCCGGCTGGCCGCCTACCAACTCCGCGTCACCCTGTACCGCCGACCCGGCAGCACCGACACCCCCACCGTCTGGCGCCTCGGTGCGATGGCCTCCGACCTCCCCGACCGCTTCGAGGTGCCGGCCTCCGCCCCCGGCCTCGTCGGCCGCGAACTCCGGGTCCCGCGCTACTCGCAGGAGATCCACAAGGGCCAGTACCCGCAGTACGACAACGGGGGAGAGGCGTGGTGCAGCCCCACCTCCTCCGAGATGATCATCGAGCACTGGGGCCGCCGCCCCACCCCGCAGCAGCTCTCCTGGGTCGACCCCTCCTACGCCGACCCCCAGGTCTGCCACGCCGCCCGCTACACCTTCGACTACCAGTACGAAGGCTGCGGCAACTGGCCCTTCAACGCGGCCTACGCGGCCACCTACCGCGACCTCCAGGCCGTCGTCACCCGCCTCTCCTCCCTCACCGACGTCGAACGCCTCGTCCACGCCGGCCTCCCCGTCATCACCTCCCAGTCCTTCCTCAAGACCGAACTCGACGGCGCCGGCTACGGCACCGCCGGACACCTGATGACCGTCATCGGCTTCACCCCCACCGGCGACGTCATCGCCAACGACCCGGCCTCCCCCGACGACCCCGCCGTCCGCCGCGTCTACCAGCGCCGCCAATTCGAGAACATCTGGTTGAGGACGAAGCGCCACGACGAAAAAGGCCAGGTCAAGAGCGGTTCCGGGGGTGTCTGTTACCTCTACTTCCCCGTCAACTCGACACCGACCCAGCGCCGCGTCCTGCGCGAGCTCGGGATTCGGTAACGGCTCATGCCGCCAAGCCGACCGCCAGCCCCTCCGGGAGGTAGCCCTGGAAGGCCGTCGTCACGACCTGGCGGCAGCGCTCGCGGTCGTCCTGGGCGAGATGGCCGTACCGGGCGACCGTGATCCTGATGGACCGGTGTCCGAGCCGACGGGACACCTCATGAATGGCAGCCCCCCCGCGTCAGGGTCACGGTCGCCCATTTACGGCGGAGGTCGAGCGGCGTGTCATCGCGGAGCCCCAGCCGCTCGATGGCACGGTCCCGTGAATTGCGGACGAGCCCGGGACGGGTCATGCCGCCTTGCTGACCGAGAACGGGGAAGCGGTCGGCATAGGCGGCGAAGAATTCGGGCGGCGGCACATCGCGCCATTCCCCTTCCTTCCGGCGCTTCGGGAGGGGGCGTAGCGTGCCGCGTCGACGCCGCCCCTTCCCCGATACCGGACCCTCTGGCGGCGCAGGCGCAGCGTGTTGTGCTGCGGGCTTCTCCGCACTCCTGAACGGGAGTTGTCGACGCTGCCCTTGTGGCGTACCCGGCGAGACCTTCCCGGCGGTCGGCGATGAAGGCTTTCTCGCGCTGGTCGTTCTCGATTTCGGTGGCGAGGTCCGCCGCGTCCTTCTTGCGGTCGAACGGCTTCTCACGTTGCCGGGCGCTGTGTCCGCCCGGCTGGCGGTGGTGGACAACCCAGCGCTTTTCGAGTTCATTAGCCCCCCTTTTCGGAACCGTTGCCAAGTCCGTAGCCATTCATCCGGGCATTCCGACGGGTCTTCCGCCGGGTTGCCGTGGTCGCTCGAAATTCCGGCCGTGCCAAATGTGCGCCGGGGTCGAGGATTTGGCTGCGTGGCAACTCAACTCGGGCTCGCGCCCTGAGGTTGCGTCCGCCTCACCACGCGGATGCCCGGCACCGAGCCCCACGCCACGGCCGAAGCCGAGCCGGCTCGCCGGCGCTCGTCTCGGCCGGGCCGCCTCCAACTCCGCCGCGCCCAGGCCGAGGCACTGCTCCCACTCGCTCCAGCCGGAGCCACCGCACCGGAACCAAGATCGGCCCGCTGTCGCTGCTGGTCGTTGCGATCCTCCTCACGGGTCCCGCCGGTGCTCGAAGGAGCCGGATGACGTGCAGTTCGCGAGGGGTCAGCCGGGGCGGTGCACCCGGCGGCGCACGAGAGTTTGACCAGGTGGCGGGCGGGAAAGGGCAGCAGGTCGTTCGCGGTGAACCGTCCGGCGATCGCGGCGTCGTCGTTCGGGCTCGCGGTGGATCCGCAGTGCGGACCGCGAGGTCCTGGAGCAACTCGACCTCGATCCGCGGGCGGTGTGGCGTGCGCCGGCCGATACCACGCCGGGCCGCGCCTGGCGCGGCATCGACGGTGCTGCCCTGGCTGACGCGTTGATCTCGTGGATCGCCCGCGTACGGGAGACGAGCGCGGGCACCGTCCTGGAGGGGTGGGTGTGGCCGAGGCGGTCGTGAGCGTCGACGCTCTGCACACCGGCGCAACCAGGCCGTCTACCGGCGCGCACACGGCGCGTTCTCAACGGAGTTGAGTGAGTTGGGTAGGCGTCCGTGGGGAGGGTTGCCATCTCCGTGGTTGTCAAGGTCATCTTCACTCTTCACCTTGCGATGCGTCAGGAAGGAAACCCCGCACGCACTGTCTTGCTCAGGGGGGCGTGTGGTTAGATTGCAACCGCGCGGCCACCTGGAGCCGTAGCGCGGGGGAATAGGAGCAGTCCCTTCAATGTGGAAGGGCGCATTCGTCTCCCATGCAGTTGCCTGAGTTTCGTTGCGGGCGCGTGTTGGAGGTGCCGGAAGTCGTCCAACCGGATGGTGTTCGCGATTCACCAAAATTCTTCGTGAATCTATCGGGGCACGGAGATCTGTTGTCCACGGCGCAGACCGTATGGTCGACGGACTCTCTTGGCGGATTCTTTGCGCAACAGGCAGATGCGACTCGGTGAGAAGCAATCCGGTCGGTTGATGGTCGCTACGGCGTAGTTCCGTAGTTTCTTCCCAGGTAAATAGCGTCCTGCTCGATGCCAACCGAGCGGCTTTGCAGCGCAGCGTGCCCTTTGGCGCGCCGCGGCAGCAATGCTATGTAGTGACTCACCCAGCATGAAAATGTGAGACGCAGCGTAGGAGTGGAATGTCTGATATTACTGGCGTGTTAGCGCGCGAAATCGTCGATAGCCGTGGAAACCCCACTGTCGAGGTCGACGTTCGCCTGGCCGACGGCTCCCTGGGCAGGGCCGCGGTGCCCTCCGGCGCCTCGACTGGCACCCGGGAAGCGGTCGAACTCCGCGACTCCGACCCCGCCCGTTTCCGGGGAAAGGGCGTCACGCGCGCGGTTGCCGCAGTGAACGGAGAAATCGCGCAGGCGGTGCGTGGGCTCCCGGCTGACGCGCAGTCCGCCGTCGACCGACTGATGGTCGAGCTCGACGGGACGGAGAACAAGGGACGCCTCGGCGCCAACGCGACGCTGGGCGTTTCACTCGCGATCGCCAAGGCCGCGGCAGCGTCGCACAAGATGCCTCTGTACCGTTATGTCGGCGGCACTTTCGCGCATGTTCTTCCCACCCCGATGATCAATATCATCAATGGCGGTGCCCACGCCGATAATGCGCTGGATTTCCAGGAATTCATGGTCGCGCCGGTGGGTGCGACCTCGATGGCCGAGGCGGTCCGTATCGGCTCAGAGGTCTTCCATACCCTGCGAGACCTCCTCCGGGCTTCGGGCCACAACACCAACGTCGGTGATGAGGGCGGATTCGCACCCGATCTGGCCACGGCGGACGAGGCGCTCGAATTCATCGTCAAATCCATCGAAAAGGCCGGTTTCCGGCCCGGTCACGACGTGGCGCTGCTGCTGGACCCGGCTTCCTCCGAGTTCTACCGCGACGGGGTCTACCACTACGCGGGCGAGAACCGCGTCCGGTCGGTGACCGAGCACGCCGACTACCTCGCCGACCTGACGTCCCGATTCCCGATCGTGTCGATCGAAGACGGCATGGCCCAGGACGACTTCGAGGGCTGGAAGTACCTCACCGACGCCATCGGCTCCACCTGCCAGTTGGTCGGCGACGACGTCTTCTGCACCAATGTCCGCTTGCTCCAGGACGGTATCGACCGGGACATCGCGAACTCGATCCTGGTCAAGGTGAACCAGATCGGCACCCTGACCGAAATGCTGGACACCGCGAACACGGCCTTCCGTGCCGGCTACTCCGTCGTGATGTCGCACCGCTCGGGCGAGACCGAGGACACGACCATCGCCGACCTCGCGGTCGCCCTCAACTGCGGTCAGATCAAGACCGGTTCGCTGTCGCGCGCCGACCGGACGGCCAAGTACAACCAACTGATCCGGATCGAGGAAGAGTTGGGATCCGAGTCGGTCTACGGCGGAGCGAAGTTCTTCAACGGCAGCATCAGCTGAGCCCGGTAGCCACGGCCGGGGTCGTCGTGCACGGAAAGAGATGCAGGGCATGAGCATTCTCGTACTCCACAAATCCAACGCCAGCCGTCGCGGTCACTTGGCGAAAGCCGCAGAGTACGCGAAGAAGAACGGGGACCGGCTTCTTCTCTTGGTGAAGGATTTAACCTGGGAGAAGGAGTTCGCCGACGTCGCGGTGTCGGTGGACACCTCGGACATCGAGGCCACGGTCGCTGCGGCGCGCGCGTTAGCGGCGTCCGAGCCGGAACCCATTCGGGCCGTCGCGGCGTTCGTCGGGCACAGTGTGCCTGCCGCCGCTGCGGTCGCTGCCGACCTGGGACTTCCCTTCGTCGGCGAACAGGTGGCGCGCAAGGTGCGCGACAAGTACGCCATGCGCGAGTCCTTCGCCTCGGGCAACGTGCCGCAGCCGGTCTACGGACTGGCCCGGACGCTCGACGAGGCCGTGACGCAGGCCGCCCGCATCGGCTTCCCTCTGGTACTCAAGCCGCTCATCGACAACGACACCGGCTACTTCCGGCGAGTGGACAGCGTCGCCGAACTCACCGAGCACTTTCCGGTGGTGCAGCGTGGCGCCTGGTCCGGAATCGCGCACAACCCGCTGTACGCGTGGATGGTGGAAACGTACAACTCGGCCATCTTGCTAGAGGAGTACTTACCGGGCGCGGAGGTCAGCGTCGAGTCGATCGTCGTCGATGGTCGGGCCCACGTGGTCGCCATCCATGACAAGCCCGCCCCCATGGAGGGCCCCTACTTCGTCGACGTGCACTACACGACGCCCAGCCGGCTGCCGGCGGAGGTGCAGGAGCGGATCATCGAGTCAACCGCCGCCTCGCACCGGGCCGTCGGCATCGAGACAGGCGCCGTTCACACGGAGTTCCGGATCCAGAGCGACGGCACGCCGAAGATCCTGGAGACGGCGGCGCGACTCGGCGGCGGGCCGGTCTACCAGTCGGTTCTGCTGAGCACCGGGGTCGACATGGTGGCGGCGGTACTCGATGTGGCGTCCGGCCGGACACCTGATCTCACTCCCAAACCTCAACCCACGCCTGCTGGTTTCTACCTGTTCTTCGCGGAGAAGGCCGGTCGGATCAGCGGGATCAGCGGGGTGGAGGAAGCCGGCCGCAATCCCCGTGTGCAGGAGCTCTCGCTCTACCGGAAGGTGGGGGACGCTGTCGATGTTCCGCCGCGCGTCTGGCAGTCGCACGGCCATGTGATCTTCACCGCCGACAGTGACGACGGACTCGTCGAGACCTTCGACGAGCTTGTGAAGTCCGTCAGGATCGAGATCGAATAATGTTCTCGACAAGGTTCGGGGCGTATCGCCTGAGGAGTTATCAGTGAAAATCAGGAACGAACTGGCACCGTATCTTGCGGGCTATGAGGAGAAATTCACGAGCAAGGGCGAGATCCGCTGGCTCCCGCATCTCCTCTTCTTCCACCCGCAATCGCATCGTTCGGACGTGGTGAACACCGACTCGATCGGTTTCCGGTACGCTACGGACGGCGGCCGCAACTATTCGGTGGCCGACCAGGGAGACGCCGATTCGGTACGGCTCCTGGCCGGCAGTTCCACCGTCTTCGGTATCGGTGCCAGCTCCGATGCCTGGACGCTTCCCTCGCGGCTGAACGCCCACGACGACAGACCTGGCACCTGGCTCAACTTCGGTGGCCGCAGCTTCAACTCGACACAGGAACTCCTCCTGCTCACGCTCTACCGCCACCTGCTGCCGAAGGTGGACGAGATCGTGCTGTTCTCCGGGTTCAACAACCTGAGCCTGGCCCGCATGCCGCAGATGCGGGAGGAGGACCACGGCACCTTCTTCCAGTACACGACGTACCAGGACATCTTCGCGCAGCACGCGAAGACGAAGTCCTCGATGCGCGGCCTGCTGCGGCGGCAGAAGGAAGCGCCCGCGCCGGCCGCGCCGAGCATCGACGAGCAGCTCGCCTACGCCGCCGACCTCACGCTGCGGCACCTGAGCGGCTGGAAGGCCCTGGCCTCCACGTGGGACGCGAAGATCACCTACATTCTTCAGCCGCTGTCGGGCTGGGTGCGCGACAAGGGCAGTCGGGAAGAGGAACTCATCTTCGACGAGCTTGAGCAGCACGGCGGTTTCGCCGCGATGTACGGCGATATTCTGAGCCGCCAGGTGAATATCGATTACGCGGCGATGCTGGAGCAGGGTGCGAAGGAGATGGGCATCGACTTCGTCAACTTCAGCCCCGTCCTGGCCGAGTCCGCCCAGCAGGACCAGTGGCTGTTCATCGATCGGATCCATCTGACGGACCATGGTCATGATTTCGTCGCCAGTAAGGTCCTGGAAAACATCTAACCTGGAGCCCCGCATGTCGTTCATCAAATCCTTGATAGCCCGAATTTTCGGCCGGAAGAAGTCCAAGAAGCCGGACGCGTCCATTTACCCGATGTTCTGAGGCCGGTCGAGTACAGCAAGAGAGCATCCAATGTGGCGTGAGACGTACCGCCGGTGTGTCGACCCAGAGTTATTTCTGGGCACCACCGCAATCCAGACACTCATGGCCGAGGTCGCGTCTGTCGATCCCGAGACCGACCCTCCGCACCTGTCCGTCACGCTCGACGAGGCTTCCTCGTGGCGGAACGAACAGGGCAGCGCCTACCGGGAGTTGACTGACTCCGCCGACCGCACCGAGGCATCGGAGACCCTGGCGCACGCGCTGCTCCGCCAGTCCGGGCCCTTCGCCTCGACGCTCGGGGCCTGGCTCCAGGGCATGAGCGCGCCCGGGGTCTTCGAGGACGAGGTCCACCTCACGATCCTGGCCCTCTTCGCCGACGACATCGGCGTCGGCGGGCCCCGCTCGTCGCGCTACGACGCGTTCAAGGTCCTCGCGACGCAGTACGGCCGTCCCGAACTGGCCGTGGACGCCGACGAACTGGCCGCCGAGCGGTCGGTCCGGGACCACATGTTCGCGCTGCCCGCGGCCTTGTTCGCGGTCAGCCGGCGCAGCGACGCGTTCGCGCCGCTGATCGCCGGGATCGATGTGGTGCTGCGCTCCGTCGGCATGCTCCCCTGCTGGGAGGCGCTTCGCGCGGGCGAGGGCGCCCCGGCCGAGTGGGCGCGCCTGGACCTGGCGCGGTCCACCGGGGCCACCGACATCGCGGCGCCCCTGGACGTCTCGCGTGGCGTGGCCGAGAGGTTCTGCGCGACTGACGAGGCCGCGCGCCGCCAGGTCGCGTTCGGCGCGGCCTGGATGCTCGACGCCCTGCGGTCATGGAACGAGCTGCTGCTCGACGAGGCCCGCGCCGCGCTGCACCCGCAGCGTGCGATGGAACAACTCATTCGGGAGCGGGCCCGGGAAGGCGCCGTCTACCACCAGAACTTCCGGATGGGCGGCGGAGAGACGCTCTCCGAGCTGCTGAAGCAGGCGAAGACCGACCCGGGGCCGCTGCTGACGGAGCTGGCCGCGACCCGCATGGTCAAGCCGGGCAACGCCGAGCGCAGCTCGCTGGTCAACGGCCTGATCGGCCCGAAGGGCCCGATGTTCCGGGTCTTCTCGGCCGACGACGTCGAGGTGATCTCGAAGTGGATCGACTCGCTGGCCGACTCCGAGCCGGAGCCCGTGCCGCCGTCGGCCGCGCGGGTCCCGGGCGCGCTGGCTCCGGGCCTCCTGGACCGGACGGCCGAGGAGGGCGTGGTGCCGGCCGACATCCGCGAGGCGTACTTCGTGCTCCAGGGGCGCGTGCTGGCCCCGGGCACCCGCGACTTCGCCCTCCGGTACGTGAACCGCTGGCTGGCCCGGGCGAAGCGGTCGCTGGGCCGCACGGACCGTTCGCTGCCCGAGCGGTGGACGTCCGCCGGACTGCGTCCCTGGCTGCTGGACATGCACGACAAGCACGGTGTCGAGTTCGAGACCGGCAGGTCCGGCGACCTGCCGACCCGCGAGCAGGTCATCGACGAGACCCTGCAACTGGCGCCGCTGACGCTGATCGACGGTTCGTGGCTGCAGGGCTTCACCGACGCGGGGCTCGCCACCTCCCGGTACGGCTTCCCGCTGTTCGAGACGTACTGGGACGAGCTGGGCAACGGTGACATCGAGCTCAACCACCCCAAGATCTACCGTGACGTGCTGCGGGAGATGGGCATCGATCTCGCGCCCACCGGCAGCCGGGAGTTCGCCTACGACACCCGGTTCCGGGAGGAGTCGCTGGAGCGGCCGGTCTACTGGCTGTGCCTGGGCAAGCTGCCGCACACCTTCATGTCGGAGATCCTCGGCATGAACCTGGCGATGGAACTCTCCGGCGTCGGCGGCAGCTACCGCACCGCCCGGCGCTTCCTGAAGCACTACGGCTTCTCCACGCACTTCGTCGATCTGCACAACACGATCGACAACGTGTCCACCGGCCACTCCGCCTGGGCCGCCGACGCCATCGACACCCACATGCGCACGGTGTCGAAGCTGTCGACCCCGGCGGAGTCCGCCGCCGAATGGGAGCGGATCCGCATCGGCTACGAGTCGCTCGCCCCGCTGCCGTCGTCCACCATCGCCGACCGGATCGGCGACCGATTCCTGACAACTCCGTGGAAACCTCGATCGCAAGGCGGGTCGCTGTTCCACCACGCACCGGTGGAGGTGTCCTGATGTCCATGTATACGCTGGGAATTTCGGCCTACTATCACGACAGCGCGGCCGCGTTGGTCCGCGACGGCGTCGTCGTCGCAGCAGCGCAGCAGGAGCGTTTCAGCAGGGTCCGGCACGATTCCGGGTTCCCGTCGGACGCGATCGCGTACTGCCTGGACCACGCAGGGATATCCCTGGCGGAGCTCGACGCCGTCGTCTACTACGAGGACCCGGCGCTGAAGTACGGGCGGGTGCTGTCCTCGTTCGCCAGCGCCGGCCCGCGCGGTCTGAGGCCGTTCTCGGCCGTCCTGCCGGAATGGCGGCGCTGGAAGCGCGACGTGCTGAAGCGCGTGGACGCCGAGCTCGTGGCGATGGGGCGTGGCGCGGCGCCGCGGGCGGTCGCCTCGCAGCACCACCGCTCGCACGCCGCATCGGCGTTCTTCCCCTCGCCGTTCGAGAACGCGGCGGTGCTCACGATCGACGGCGTCGGCGAATGGCAGACGACCACGATCTGGCACGGCCGCGGCAACTCCCTGGAACTGGTCAACTCGGTCTCCTATCCGCACTCGGTGGGAATGCTGTACTCGGCGTTCACCTACTACTGCGGCTTCAAGGTCGACTCCGGCGAGTACAAGCTGATGGGCCTGGCGCCCTACGGCGAGCCGCGGTACGCGGACGTCATCCGCCGGGAGCTGGTGAACATCCGGCCCGACGGCTCGTTCACGCTGAACATGAAGTACTTCGAGTTCCACCAGGGCAGCCGCATGGTCGGGCGCGCCTTCGAGGAGCTGTTCGGCGCGCCGATCCGGGACGCGGAGAGCGAACTGGAGCAGCGGCACTGCGATTTGGCGGCCTCCGTGCAGGTGGTCACCGAGGAGATCGTGCTGGGCCTGGCGCGGGCGGCGGTCGAGCAGACCGGCGAACGCGCGCTCGTCATGGCCGGCGGCGTCGCCCTGAACTGCGTCGCCAACGGCGTGCTCAGCCGCTCCGGCATCGTCGACGACCTGTGGATCCAGCCGGCGGCCGGCGACGCGGGCTGCGCGCTGGGCGCCGCACTCGACCACTCGGTCCCGGCGCACGGTCGGCCGCACCTGGCCGACGGTGGCGACGGCATGTCCGGCGCGCTGCTCGGGCCGAGCTTCTCCGACGGCGAGGTCGAGAGGTTCCTGCAGGAGAACGGCTACGTCTTCACCACGTTCCCGCAGGACAAGCTGTACGACGAGGTGGCCGGCCACCTGGCCGAGGGCGCCGTGGTGGGCTGGTTCCAGGGGCGCATGGAGTTCGGCCCGCGCGCCCTGGGCGCCCGGTCGATCATCGGCGACCCGCGCGACCAGTCCATGCAGAAGCGCATGAACCTCAAGATCAAGTTCCGTGAGTCGTTCCGGCCGTTCGCGCCGGCCGTCCTCGCCGCGGACGCCAAGGACTACTTCGGTCTGGTCGGCGACAGCCCGTACATGCTGGTGGTCGCCGAGGTCGCAGACCGGATCAAGACCGAGGCATCGCGGAAGCCCGGCGGGCCAAGCCGCGGCCTGGGCAGCATCAACGAGGCGCGTTCGGAGCTGCCCGCCATCACGCACGTGGACCTCTCTGCCAGGGTGCAGACCGTCACCGAGCGCGACAACGCCCCGTACGCCCGGCTCCTGAGCGCCTTCAAGGCGGCGACCGGCTGCCCTGTCCTGGTGAACACGTCGTTCAACGTGCGCGGCGAGCCCATCGTGCACACCCCCGAGGACGCCTACCGCTGCTTCATGCGCACCGGGATGGACGTGCTCGTCCTCGGCAGCCACCTCCTGCACAAGGACGACCAGCCGCCGTTCGCCGAATCCGTCGACTGGCGCGACGAGATCCCGCTCGACTGACAAGGAATGGTCTCCATGCGTTTTGCAGCATCCGCGGTGTTCGTCGCGGTGTTCGTTCCGATCTCGCTGTACCGGCGGCTGCGGGGATCGAGCCGTTTCGGTCCGCGCTTCCACCAGGGTTCCTCGGCCTGGGACCTGCCGTACGCGGCGAACCCGCGCTGACGGCGCTCACTCACGGAATTTTCCGACAGAACTTTCCGAGAAGCAGGGAATGATGTTTACCAGTAGAGAACCGTTACGTCTGCGTTGGGCCGCAGTGATGGACCACACGCGACACGACCGCGCCATCGAGCCGTCGGCCTGGCAGACCCGGTGCATTCGCGCGGGTGAGGTGCACGAGTTCATCAACGTGGGACCCGGCCCCCGTTACCCCGTCGACCACGTCGAGTACTACGGATTCGCCACCTTCGAGACGTCGGGCGTCCTCGCGGTCGGCGACGTCCTGGTCTGCGAGGGGCGCACGCTCGGCACCATCAGCGGCTTCGACGAAACCCACATGCCGAACCACTACAACATCCTCGTCGAGGGCGCGGACTTCCGAAACGGCCACGCACTCGGACTGAAGGCCGGAACGGCCGTCACCACGTGCCCGCGAGAAGACAAGGATTCCGGGGGATCCTGATGTTTGACTACCAGAAGCTCTACGCGAACCGCACACCCGCCGACCGTCCCGTCTTCCTCTGTCTCGACTGCGAGAAGGAGACGGACGACAGGGCGCACCGATGCCCCTCCTGCAAGGGCGCGATCGACGTCCTGTACCCGCTCGACCGGGTGGAGTTCGGGGCGTTCGACTCGAACCCCAACCCGCTGCGGCGCTACAAGGACGTCCTGCCCGTCGCCGAAGAGGACCACATCACCTGGCTGGGCGAGGGCAACACTCCCTGCACCGACGTGCCCGCGCTGGCCCGCCTCCTCGGCGTCCGCTCGGTGTACATCAAGGACGAGACGCGCAACCCCACGCGCTCGACCAAGGACCGCATCGCGTCGGCCTCCCTGAGCCGCTTCAAGGGCCTCGGCGTCCGCGAGTTCGTGATGGCCTCCACGGGCAACAGCTCCATGGCCTACGCGAACTCGATGAGCCTGGTCCGCGGCTTCAAGCTCCACATCTTCGTGGGCGAGCAGTTCGCGTACCGCCTGAACTACGCGGACCACCCCCAGATCGACACGCACGCCGTCGCCGGCAGCTTCGTCGGCGCGGGCGCGATAGCCCAGAAGTTCGCCGAGGACAACGGGTACTTCTGGGAGGGCGGCTTCTTCAACTACGCCCGCCGCGAGGGCCTCAAGATGTCCTACATCGAGGCCTACCAGCAGATGCCGTCGGCCCCGACCCACGTCTTCCAGGCCATCAGCAGCGGCATGGGTCTGCTCGGCGGCTACAAGGGCGCCGTGGAGATGAACCGCCTCGGCCTCCTGGAGAGCACGCCGTCCTTCGTCGGCGTGCAGGAGGACAGCTGCGCTCCCATGGTCAGCGCGTGGAACGCGGGCCGCGCCGCGATCGCGCAGGAGGACATCGTCGAGAACCCCGAGGGACTGGCCCACGCCATCCAGCGGGGCGACCCGACGAACACCTACCCCTACCTGCGCGCGATGGCCCTCAACACGGGCGGCGCCCTGGTGGCCGCCCGGACGCACGACATGCACATGGCCAAGGGGCTGCTGAAGTCGCTCGGCTTCGACGCCTGCTACGCGGCCGCCGCGTGCCTCGCGGGCGCGATGCGGATGGCGCAGGAAGGCTCCCTCAAGGAGGACAGCGACCTGCTCGTCATCCTCACCGGTGCGGAGCGACCCATGCTGCCCACGCCGACGAACATCCTGGCCGTGGCCTCATGACCACGGTCGCGGACGAAATCGCCCGCAGGCTGGCGCAGCACGGCGTCTCCCAGGTCTTCGGCTACCCCGGCGAGACCTCGCTCTCGCTGTACGCCGCCTTCCAACGAAGCGACGAGCTCACCCACGTCGTCGGCCGGTGCCCCCGGGGAGCGGCCTACGCGGCCGAGGCGTACGCCCGGATCAGCGGGGGCGTCGCGGTCTGCGACGCCCCGGGGGGCATCGGCTCTCCCTACGCCACCCCGGCCCTCCTGGAGGCGTACAACAGCGGCACGCCGCTGGTGCTGATCACCTCGGGGCCCAGCAAGAGCACCCCGAGGCCGTGGGCGACGGGACAGGTCGAGCACGCGCGGCTCTTCGACAGCGTCGCGAAGCACGTCTACGTGGTCCGTGAGCAGCGGGGGGCGTTGGGCGTCATCGACGCCGCGCTCGCCCTCGCGGAGCGGCCCCGCCGCGGTCCGGTCGTCGTGGAGATCGCCCCCGACGTCCTGGAGGCCGAGGCGGACCCGGCGCTGCTCGATGCGCCGTCCGCCGCGGCAGGCGCGACGGCGCCCACGGACACGGACGCCACGGTCGGCGGCGCGGTCGCGCGGGCCGCAGAAGCGGTCAGGAGGGGAGCGAGCGTCGCCCTGATCGCCGGTGGCGGCTGCCACGCGGCGGGCGCCGCCGAGGCACTGCGGGAGTTCGTCGACCGGTTCGGCATCCCGGTGTTCACCACGCTCAACGGCAAGGGCGTCCTCTCCGAGGTCGGCAGCGACCTTCCCCGGGTGGTCGGGTCGAAGGGCGACACGCCCGCGAACGCGTACATCAGCGGCTGCGAGGTCGTGCTCTACGCGGGCTCCAAGATGGGCGACAAGTCGACCAACCAGTACGCGTGGCCGTCGCCCGACCAGTTCCTCGTCCGGATCGACGACGACCCGACGATCGAGGACGCCGACCCGGCGCGCGGCTGCCTGCTGCGCGAGGACATCGCCGGCGGCCTCAAGCTGCTCACCGGCGAGCTGGGAGAGTGGTCCTACGGCGGTCCCCGTCCGTCGACCGCCACCGCCGGCGACTGGTCGAAGACCGGCACCGCCTCCCTGGTGGCGACGGTCAACGCGGAGCTGTCCGACCGGGACGTCTGCGTCGGCGAGGCCAGCGTCGCGAGCGGCTGGTTCGGCGCGCTGCTGCGCCTGGCGCCGCCGCAGCGACTCATCACCCCGCGCGGGACCGGAAGCCTCGGCTACGCGATCCCCGCGTCCGTCGGCGCGGCCGTCGCACGCCCCGACGCGACGGTGTGGACCCTCGTCGGCGACGGCGGACTCACCATGGCCATCGGCGAGTTGGAGACCATCGAGCGCCTCGGTCTCAACGTGAAGATCACCGTCCTCGACAACGGACGGCTCAATCTGATCGACCAACACGCCATCCACCGTCACGGAGCCGCCGCTGTCAGCCGGGATTTCCGCCGGATCGACTGGCCCACCATCTGTGCGGCGATCGGCCTGCCCGTGATGGCCTGCGACGACCCGGCCCGCGACGCGTCGGAGATCGCGTCCTTCTTCTCCCGACCGGGCCCGGCCGTCCTCGTGCTGGACACGTCGGTCGACGAGGTCTCGCCGGACATGGCAATTGCAATTCGAAAGGTGCACTGAAATGACCCTGATGATCCTGCACACCCGCAACGCGAGTCGCCGCAAGCACCTCGCCAAGGCCGCGGAGACCGCTCACGCGCTGGGCCACCGGGCGATTGTCGTCGTGGAGGAGCCCAGCTGGGAGCTCGAATACGTCGATGCGGTCTACGCCGCGCCCACCGGTAACCTCCAGGCCACCGTCGCCCGGTGTGTGGAGATCGCGAAGGAAGAGTCCGAGCCCATAGCGGGCGTGATCGCGTTCGTCGAGCACAGCGTGCCGGCCGCTGCCGCGGTCGCCGCGGAACTCGGCCTTCCGTACATCTCTCCTGAGACGGCCGCGAAGAGCCGCGACAAGCTGAGCATGCGCAGCGCCTTCGAGACCGTGGGTATCTCGCAGCCGCGCTTCGCGCTCGCGTCCTCGGTGGAGGAGGCGCAGGAGGCCGCCCGGACCATCAAGTACCCCCTGGTCATGAAGCCCATCATCGGGGGCGGCAGCATGTTCGTCCGCCGCGTCGACAGCCCGGAGGAACTGGCCGAGCATTTCGAGGAGATCCGGCAGGGCGCCTGGGCCGGGTTCGACTACGACCCGCTGTTCTTCCTCAAGGCGCGGTACTCGGAAGGGATTCTCCTCGAAGAGTTCCTCGTCGGTGATGAGATCAGCGTCGAGAGCTATGTGCAGAATGGCGAGACGACCGTCGTCGCCGTTCACGACAAGCCGGCGCCGATGGACGGCCCGTTCTTCGAGGAGACGTTCTACGCGACGCCGACCGTGCTGACGGGCGAGACGCTGGAGAAGGTGAAGAAGTTCACGACACTGGCGCACGAGGGGCTCGGCATCACCCAGGGCGCCACGCACACCGAGTTCCGGGTCTCGCCGGCAGGCGAGCCCTACATCCTGGAGACCGGTGCACGCCTGGGCGGCGGCCCGGTGTACCAGAGTGTGCTGCTGTCGACCGGCGTCGACATGGTCGAGGTCCTCACCAAGGTCTCGCTGGGCGCGGACGCCGATGTCGTCGTGGACAGCGAGAAGTTCCGGCACGTCGGCTTCTCGCTGCATTTCGCGGAGGAGCCCGGTGAACTCGTCGCCGTCGACGGAGTCGAAAGCCTGGAAGCCAGTGACAGCGTCTCGGAGGTCATGATCTACCGCCAGCTCGGCGAGCAGGTCGACGTGCCGCCGCGGGTCTGGCAGGCGCACGGGCACGTGATCTTCACGGGGGACTCCCGTGAGGACATTCTCGAGAAGCAGCGGAACATCAACCAGACCCTCCAGTTCCATGTTCGATAACTAATATGCAAGATTGCGTAATCACCTATGTCTCCACTGCTTCCCGACACCAGGCCACGTCGCGTACTGGCACTTGCGACGCTGGTCGGCACCATCGGAAAAGGAATATTCCTCACCTCCGGTGTGCTGTATTTCACGAGATCGGCACACCTTCCCGTTAAACAGGTGGGTATCGGGCTCAGCGTCGCTGGTTTCATATCGGTGGCTATCGGGATCTTTGCTGGATATCTGGCCGACCGTCGCGGGGCCCGGGGCATCTATGTGGCGAGCCTGGTGCTCGGCGGCCTCGCGACGGCGGGCTTCTGCCTGGTGAGCAGCTTCTGGCCGTTCCTGGTGGTGGCGAGTCTGGCCGCCGCCGCTCAGGGGGCGGGCCTCATCGCGCGCGGCCCGCTCATTCGCCGCTACGGAGGCAAGCGACCGCAGGAGTTCCGCGCCTACATCCAATCCGTCACCAATGTCGGGATCTCCGTGGGGGCCGCGGTGGCGGGATGGGCCGCGCAGGCCGACACGCGCAGCGCCTACCTCCTCATCGTCGCCGGCAACGCGGTGCTGCTCCTGGCCTCCGCCGCGATCATGCTCTGCCTGCCGCCGGTCCCGCCGGAAGTTCCGGCGGAAGGACCGCGCTGGCTGGCCCTGAGGGACCGCCCTTACATCGCGCTGTCGCTGCTGGACGGCATTCTGTCGATCCAGTACCGGGTGCTGACGGTGGCCATTCCGCTGTGGCTGGTCAGTCAGACATCCGCACCGCGCTGGCTCATATCGGCCATCGTCATCGCCAATACCGCCATCGTCGTGCTCTTTCAGGTGCGCGCCAGCAAAAGCATCGACAGCCCCCGGGCGGCAGGACTCACCCTGCGCCGGTCCGGGGTGGCCTTCCTCATCTCGTGCGTGGCCATTGCCTGGTCCGCCGGGGTTCCCACGTGGTTTGCCGTCATCATGCTGGTCGTCGCCACCGTCGTGCACAGCGTCGGCGAATTGTGGCAGGCCGCCGGCGGATTCGAGATTTCCTTCGAGCTGGCGCCGAGCCACTCTCAGGGGCAGTATCTCGGTGTGTTCGGGATCGGGCTCGGTCTGGCCGAATCCTTCGGTCCTGCCCTGCTCACTTCCCTGTGCATCGGACTGGGGAAACCGGGCTGGTACATCGTGGGTCTGCTCTTTCTGGTGGCGGGACTTGCCCAGCCGGCGGCCGTGCGCTGGGCCGAGCGCACCCGGCACATCTACCGAGAGCCGGCCGCCCCGAAAGCACCGGGGGTTCCCTCGGACAATTCTTCCAGCGCGGCCTGACGGCCAGCTGATCCGTCTGGTTTCCACGTAGCCATCACACCGATTCGCAAGGAGTGTCCCGAGTGAGCCCCAACCCCTCCGCCGCCGCATACCGTGGCGGGGACAACGTCGCCGAGCTCGTCCGTTCCGGTTTCGTCGAGAGTTTCCACCGCGGTTCCGTCGCGGTCGTCGATCCCTCGGGCGTACTGGTGAAGTCGGTCGGTGACGCGGCTTCCCCGGTCTTCCCGCGCTCGGCCGTCAAGCCGGTGCTCGCCGTCGCGATGCTGCGCGCGGGGTGGAAGCCAGGCAGCGCCGCCGAACTCGCGGTCGCCGCGGCCAGCCACCGGGGCGAGCCGATCCACGTGGCGCAGGTCGAGGCGATCCTGTCGGGCGCGGGGCTCAACCAGGACGCGCTCCAGTGCCCGGCGGACCTCCCCGGCGACCCGGCCGCCCAGCGGGCGCTGATCGCCGCCGGAGCCGAGGCGCGGCAGGTGTACATGGCCTGCTCGGGCAAGCACGCGGCGATGCTCGCGGCGTGTGCGGCCAACGGCTGGGACACCGAGACCTACCGGGAACTCGACCACCCGCTGCAGAAGCTGGCCGCGTCCGTGGTCGAGGAGCTGTCGGGCGAGCCGGTCACCGCGACCGGCATCGACGGGTGCGGCGTGCCGATCTTCGCCGTGAGCCTGACCGGCCTGGCGCGCGCGATGGCTCGTCTGGTCGAGGCCCCCGAGGGCACCCAGGAGCGGGCGGTCGCCGACGCCATGCGCGCCCACCCGCAGTTGGTCGAGGGCACCGACCAGATCGACGCTCGGGCGATGACGGCCGTCCCGGGCCTGCTGGTGAAGTTGGGGGCCGAGGGCCTGCACCTGCTGGCCGCGCCGCGAGCCGGGGCGGTGGCGGTGAAGATCGACGACGGCGCGAGCCGCGCCTCGATGCCGGTGGCGCTGCGGGCGTTCACCGAGTTCGGCGGGCTGTCGGTGCCCGAATCGGCCAGCAGCACCGTGGAGGAGCTGCTCTCGCCGCAGCTGTGGGGTGGCGGCCGACCGGTCGCCTACCTGCGCACGCTGCTGTAAGGGCGCACCACCACCGGACGACGGACAGCTGTCCGGCACCGCTGTCCGTCGAGACGTCCCGGGTGCGATTCGCCGGCCCGCGGCCGGTTCTGATGTCCTGTGTCCGTCCGACGCACCGTGTCGCCCACTGTGCCCGCCCCCGCTTTCCCGCTCACTCCGAAAGAGGAACCGACCTGCCATGAGCGTCCTGATCCTGCACACCAGCACTCCCAACCGCAAGCCGCACTTCGCCCGTGCCCGACAGCATGGTGAGCGGCTGCTGCTGATCGTCAACGGCCCCACGTGGGAGCCGGAGTTCGTCGACCGCGTGGTGGATGCGGAGACCAGCAGCATCGCGGAGACGGTGGCCGCGGCCCGGGAGCTGGCGGCCTCGGAGAGCGAGCCGATCGAAGCGGTCGTGTCCTTCGTCGAGCACAGCGTGCCCGCCGCCGCGGCGGTCGCCGCCGCGCTCGATCTGCCGTTCATCTCCGAACAGACCGCGCACATCGCCCGCAACAAGTTCGAGATGCGTACCGCGTTCGCCCGGCACGGCTCCGTCCCCGGCCCGGGCTTCGGCCTCGCGCACACCCTGGACGAGGCCCGCCAGCTGGGTTCGGACATCGGCTATCCGCTCGTGATGAAGCCGCTGATCGGCGGCGGCAGCATGTATGTGCGCCGCGTCAACAGCGCGGCCGAACTCGATGAGCACTTCGACATGATCCGGGGCGGGGCCTGGGACGGCTTCGACTACGACCCACTGCACCAGGCGGACCGTGCGAAGTACGGCGCGGCACTGCTGTTGGAAGGCTATGTCGAGGGCAGCGAGGTCAGCGTCGAGTCCGTCGTGCGTGACGGAGAGACCCAGGTCGTGGCCATCCACGACAAGCCGCTGCCGATGCAGGGCCCCTTCTTCCAAGAGGTCTTCTTCCGCACGCCCTCCCAGCTCTCCCCTGAGATCCAGGACCGGATCGTGGAGTTGACGGCCCATGCGCACGAGGCGCTGGGCATCCGCACCGCCGTCACGCACACCGAGTTCCGCATCCCCGCGAACGGCGAGCCGGTCATCCTGGAGACCGCCGCACGGCTCGGCGGCCTCCAGGTCTACACCTCGGTGCTCACCAGCACCGGCGTCGACATGGTGGACGCCATCCTGGACGTCGCGCTGAACCGCGAGCCCCAGCTGAAGGGGACCGGCGCCGCCCGGCCGACCGCCTTCTTCGGTTTCTTCGCCGAGAAGGCCGGCGTGATCACCGCCATCCACGGTGTGGAGGAGGCCCGCGCGACCGAGGGTGTCGTCGAGGTCGAGGTGTACAAGAGCGTGGGTGACACCGTCCAGGAGTCCTCGCACGTCGGGCAGGCGCACGGCCACGTGCTCTTCACCGCCGACGACCCCGCGAGCCTCGACGCCCGCTTCAACGAACTGCGTGCCATGCTGCGGATCGACGTGGCGGCTCAGTGAACGGCCGGCCACCGCTGGGCCGCTGCTGTGGTTCCGGGCACTGCGGTACCCGGCGGCGGCCGGCGGCCACCCCCGCGACCTGCTCCCCGCTTCCGGCGACATGATCGGCGCCGAGCAGGCCGCGTGCCGACGGACGACGGGACCGATCCGATGACGCGGTGATGACGCACGGCCAGGGACGTCGGCCGGCGCGGCATCCTCCGGGCCGCTCGAAGGGCCCGCTCCGTGCCCACCGGCGCACCGAACGTCTCGCCACGCGACGCACGGCACGTGGCAGCCAGATCGAGGCCCCGGAGAGGTCCCACGGCGCACCGGCCTGCTCCCGGTCCCGTCTCCGCAAGGACGTACGAGCGGAGCGCTCACCCCGCGTTCGATGCATCGACCACCCCACTCCCCACCGAAGGAAGCCGCCATGCGACTGGCCCGAGTTCTCACCGCGGGCGCTGAGCAGTACGCGAGCGTCGTCGAAGGCCCACAGGGCACCGCGTACGTCCTGCTGTCGACCGACCCGTTCGACAGTGCCCGTCCCTCTTGGGACGCGTGTCCGTCCACCGGCCGCCTCCTCGGCGCCCATGAGGTGACGCTGCTGCCGCCCGTCCCGGCCACCGCGAAGATCGTGGGTATCGGCCGCAACTACGCGGGAACGGAGACGGGCTCCGGCGAGGCACCGTTGTTCCTCAAGCCCCACAGCGCGCTGCTCGCCGACGGACTGCCCATCGTCCGGCCGGCGTTCTCCGACGAGATCGCCTTCGAGGCCGAACTCGCCGTGGTCATCGGTCGTACCTGCCGCCAGGTGTCGCGGGACGAGGCCCTGTCCTACGTCCTCGGTTACACCTGCGCCAACGACGTCACGGCCCGCGACGCACAGCGCAGTGACGGCCAGTGGACGCGCGCCAAGGGCTTCGACACATCCTGTCCGCTCGGCCCGTGGATCGTGACAGGCATCGACGCCCGAGACCTCGCGATCACAGCCCGGCGCAACGGGACGGTGGTCCAGCAGGGCCGCACCTCCCAGATGCTGCTGGACATCGCAGGGCTGATCGAGCGGGTCACGGCCGTGATGACCCTCGTCCCCGGCGATGTTCTGCTGACCGGCACGCCGGTCGGCGCGGGCGCGCTGAACGTCGGTGACGAAATCGAGGTACACATCGAGTCCGTGGGGACCCTCAGCAACCCGGTCGTGGCATCACCCCACTGACCCTCTGGACACACCGCACCGGCCAACTCCAGCGAAAGACAGGATCCTTGACCGCATCCACGCTCGTGCCCGTTGCGCACTGAACGAGAAGGGCGCACTGCCGGCTCGCCCTCGTCCGCCGCCGTACACACCACGCCCAGATCGGCCGCGCGCTCCGGCGCGGTCCGGCTGCCCGATCGGACAGCCGGACCCGCCGGGGTTCTGCTGGACATGGATGACACTCTCGTCGACTTCAGCGGGGCGAGTCCCGCCGCGCTGGCCGAAGTGCTGGGCCCGGAGGCCGATTTCACGACGTGGATGGCGCTGACCGACCACTGGTATCCGCAATTCACCTCCGGACAGCTGAGCTACCAGGCCCTTGAGCGGAACCGTCTCGCCGAGATGCTCACCCTGCTCGGCCGCCCCGTTCCCGGCACCGCCGGTCTCGACGAGCTTGACGCGCGACGCAAACAGGCCGTGGAATCCCGGCTTCGGCTCTACCCCGACGTCCTTCCCTTCGTTCGGCGCGTGCGCGCCGCCGGATACCGGGTGGGGGTCCTCTCCAACTCCGACGGGCGCCAACAGCGGCGCCGCATCGCAGGGTTGGGCCTGAGTCCGTGGCTTGACGCGATCACCGTCTCGGGTGAGTCAGGTCTGGCGAAACCCTCCCCGGAGTCCTTCTTCCTGGCCTGTGACCGACTCGGCACCCCGCCCGAGCGGACGGTGCACATCGGCGACAGCCTCGACAACGACGCCATCGGTGCGCAACGTGCCGGTCTGACGGCGGTCTGGCTCCGCAGGGAGACCCCCGACGGAGCACCCGCCCCCGCAGGCATCGCGGTCGTCACGAGCCTGGCCGCCCTCACGCACTGAACCTTGCCCCGTACGTACACAGGCAGGCGGCGTTGACTGCTCCCGCGCCCTGATGGCCGACGCGGGGCGCCGACCGACCGCGGGAAACCGGCATGGCAAAATAGGGCGATTTCGCAGGAATGTTTTTCGATACCACGCGATTCGAACACACGGGAATTCGCTGTGAAATCTTTGCCTGTGAGGGAGCGAATTAACCGTGGTGGCGTGAGACTCCGGGCGCGAGGTTATCGGCGGCAAGGGTAATCAGCTCGGGCAGGATATACGGGCAGGCCGGCTCCGCATCTGAGCCCCTGCAACGCCATCCCTGTACGGGGTCCACCAAGGGTCTGCCGACTGCGTATTTGATGAACTCCAGTCGTGTCGGAGCGAGAAGTCTTTCTGTCTACGACCCCGTGAGCTGCTGCCGCGCGGGGCTCGATCGTGCAGAATGTTCATCATGTCAGAGAAATACCGCATTCGGGGTCGGCGGGCCGTCGAGATCGTGAGCAGCGTGGAAAAGGCTGTGACGGCCGGTGCACTTGCTCCGGGGAGTGCTCTCCCTCCCCTTAGGGACCTGGCCGCGGAACTCGGGGTCAACCCCAATACGGTTGCCTCCGCGTACCGCCTCCTGCGCGAACGAGGCGTCATCGAGACCGGCGGCCGCCGCGGCAGCCGTGTGCTGCCGCGGCCGGCCCATACGGCACGCCATCAGGTCCGGCTCGATGTTCCCGGCGATGCACATGACCTGTCGCACGGGAACCCCTCGACGGAGCAGTTGCCCTCGCTGGCCGAGGCACTGCGGCATGCGGCTGCCGAGCAGGACCGTGACCCTGTTCTCTACGGAAGGGCGTCCGCGGACGAACAGTTGATGGATCTTGCCCGGCGAGAGTTCCGCGCAGACGGTGTGCCGCCGGGGCAGATCGCCGTCACATCCGGTGCGCTCGACGCCATCGAACGCGTCCTGCAAGCTCGGCTACGCCCCGGCGATCTGGTGGCTGTGGAGGATCCGGGGTGGACCAGCCTGCTGGACCTCCTGCCTGCGTTGGGGCTGAACGCCGTGGGCGTCGAGGTCGACGACGACGGGCCCCGTCTCGACGATGTCGAGCGCGCGCTGGCGGCCGGAGCCGTCGCCCTCGTCGTTACGTCACGTGCGCAGAACCCCACAGGGGCGGCGTTAGGGTCGCACCGGGCGGCTGAGCTGCGGGAGGTGCTGCGGCTTCGTCCCGATGTGCTGGTGATCGAGGACGACTTCGGCCACGCGATCGCTGACGTGCCGTACCACTCGCTCTGCGCTGCTGTCGGGCGACCAGTGACCGAGCACTGGACGGTGATCCGGTCGGTGACCAAAGCCTTCGGGCCTGACATGCGGTTGGCGGTGCTGACGGGCGACGCTGACACCGTGGACCGGGTCCGGGGCAGGCAGCGCCTCGGGGCTGGCTGGGTGAGTCACGTGCTCCAGCGGGCCGTCGCGCAGCTGTGGAACAGCGAGGCGGTGGACCGCAAGCGGGTGGCCGGATTCTATGGAGAGCGTCGGAGGGCACTGATCCTTGCCCTGGCCGAGCGGGGAGTCCAGGCGTATGGCCGCAGCGGCTTCAACGTGTGGATTCCGGTACCGGACGAAACCCCGGCGGTGGTGGGGCTGTTGAGGCGCGGGTGGGCGGTCGCGCCCGGTTCTCGCTTCTGCTTGGGTTCCCGCTCGGGCCTTCGTCTCACCGTTTCGACGCTGGGGCTCGACGAGATCCCGGGGCTGGCCGCGGACATAGCCGCCGTTCTCCGTACGGACCTGAGCGCCACCCGTCCAGCCTGATGAGAGGGGGTGCTTCGGATGCCTCCGGACCCGTTGCGTTCGATGCAGCGCAGCGGGAGCACCACTCAAGGTCTCGTCGCATCGCACGGCCGTGCACCGCCTGGGCCGGGGGTGATCGTGGTCTTCCCCCCCCGATCCGGCACCAGTCTTCTCCTCACGATCCCCGCCTCGGCAGGCCACCGGTCGTGAGGAGAAGTCCCGCGGTCAGCGGCCCAGTCGGCGCTGCTTGTCAAACCGAAGCAGTACCCGGACCAGCCGCCACATTCCGGCCGCCGCTCCAATGGCACTGGCTTCTGAGTCCGTGACAGCTCCAGTGATCGCCGGAGTGGCTCTCCTGGGGTCGCCATGGTCCACCGGGACCTGACTGGGCGTCATGAAACGCCCTCTGCTTCGTGCCACGCGCGCTGACGCGTTGCTCGCCGTGCGCCCTCGTTGCGCCCCTGCATGCGCCTGCCTCACTCTTTCGTGACCACAGCACCACGCAGGGTATCGGGGAGGATTCCGCGGTGGGGCGCGGCGGGTCTCCTGTCGGCCGTGTCGTCGCCCACCGGGTCGGCGCCGGGCGCTTTGGCCTGCCGTGAAACACCCAGTGACCACGAAGGAAGAGGAGCAACGCTGTGGCTTTGACTGCGGAGACGGTGCACGCCGAGCTGGAGGCCGCGAACCAGGAGGGTGATCCGGCCGCGGACGCGCTGGTGTCCGACCTCATCGACAACCGCGAAGTCGACGGTGTCAACGGTCTCTTCCGCACCATCGGGACGCTCAAGCCGCACATGCCCATGGACGAGCTTTCCGGCCTTCCCGAGCGGCTGGCGCAGTTCCTGCATGACGCCTCCGAGGAGCCGCCGGGCTGGGGCGGGGCCGATGTCGAGGCGGCGGAGGGCTTCTTCGCCCACCACCACGGGGTGGCCTCCATGTTGCAGGGCACCGTCGGGCTGATCGGCACGTACCTGTCCCCGACCGGAGCCTTCACCCTGCGTTCGACCGGGCGGCTGGGCGGTGCGGACGGTCCGGGCCGACGGCTGTCGCAGTCCTCGCGTCTGTTCATCGGCATGGGCGACAAGGACGCCCTGCGCAACGGCACCCTGGCGGCGACCGTCACCAAGGTGCGGCTGGTCCACGCCTCCGTCCGCCAGTTGCACAAGAAGAGCGGGCAGTGGGACTACGCGAGGTGGGGCGAGCCGGTCTCGCAGAAGTACGTCACCGGCGCCATCTGCGTCTTCAGCGTGCAGATCCTCCAGGCGATGAAGAACCTCGGCGTCCACGTGGCCAAGGAGGACGCGCAGGGGTTCGTGGCGGCCTGGCACTACATCAACCACTACCTCGGTACTCCCGAGAAGTGGCTGATCCCCAAGGACGTCGACCTCGTCGACCGGATCTGGAGCGCCGAGCGGGAGAACGAGTGGCGGGCGAGTGAGGACTGCACTGCCATGACGCAGCAGGCCTTGAAGTTCCACCGGGAACAGATGGTCCCGCCGCCGTTCTACGAGCCGTTCCTCGCCATGGTCCGCGCGGCCTTCACGGACAGGTACGCGGACATGGCCGGGATCCCGAAGAGCGCCGTGGACCTGGTGGCCAAGCCCGCCGCCGCCATGCACGACCTCTTCAGCAGCACGGTCGGCGGGCTCGGCGGCGGCGGCGCGAAGAAGGTCGTCGGCGTCAATCCGTACGACGAGATCCTCGGCGTGGCGTCGAAGGCGTTCAACCAGGTGGAGCTCTACGCCCTCACCCACGACAAGGACGACCAGCCCCAGATGCACCAGGACCTGCACGACGACCGCTGACAACGCGGCCGAGCCGCACCGGGCGCGACGGCAAAGCCGATCAAGTCTCCTTCTCGGCATGTCTGTAGCAGCATCGTGAGCCCACACAGGCGACCACCGACGCCGCCGTGGCGTACGCCACGGCGGCCGCGGACGGCTCGGGGACCGGCGCGGACGCGGTGGCCCGTCCGGCTGCGCAGCCTGCCAGCACCCGGTCAGCTCGTCCTGCCAGGCCTGGACAGGAACCGCGCGCAGGTCAGTCCGGACGCGCCTGCCCCTCCCGCCACGCATCCTTCAGCAGCAGCGCCAGCGCCAGCGTGGTCTGGGTCGGCATCCTCAGCACCACCTCCTGGCCGTCCGCGCCGATCTGGTGACGCTGGTCGTGCAGCACCAACGCCCGGTGCAGGAACTCGGCGGCGGCGAGAACGGGGTTGCCACCGGCCTGTTCCTCCAGCTCGTCGAGGGCGTCGGCCATGAGGTTGTCGAGGGACGGCTCGGGTGGGTCGTAGGAGTACGACATGGGGGGGATCCTGCCGCGCGGGGAGTCGTCGCGGACGCGGACACGCTGTGGACGGTCGGAGATGCGACGAACGGCCGGCGTTCGGAGCCGCGGCTACTTCTGCCGGCTGACCGCCGATGTCACGGACGAAGAGGTTGGCGGCGTGACCTTCGGGACCGGCCCTGTCAGTGAGTTCGAGAGTGTCGGTGTCGCAGGTCGTGGGGCGCGGAGCCGCCTGTGAGCGAGGGCTTGGTTCACCCTTTTGGGGTAGATGGTTGGATATCGGCTCGGAGTCCTCAAACTCCTTATAGACAAGGGGAGTTCGCTGGTTCCTTGTGAAGGAAGGGCTTCCGATGTCTCGCCGATTCATGCGTTGTGTGACGCTTGCGTCCGCCGCCGCGGTCACTTCTGTCGGTTCACTGCTCGCCGCACCGGGAGTGGGCGCGACCGCTGCGGCTGACGCGCCGGTGATCGTCACCTCGGGCTGGTCCGGGCGGGCGCAGACCGCCTACGCGACCTGCCCGGCAGGCACCACGTTGGTGGGCGGTGGCTACGACTCCAAGCCGGTGCACCTCGGCAACGGGGCGAACGCCGACGCGGTCAACGCCAACGCCCCCTCCGCGTCGAAGCCCAACACCTGGGCCGTGCGCATGGACGACGGCACCGCCAACGCGTATGCCATGTGCAGCAAGGACTCCCACCAGGCGCCCGTCGTCGTCACCTCCGACTGGTCGGGCCCCGCCGAGACCGTGTACGCCACGTGTCCGGAGGGCACCACGCTGGCCGGCGGCGGATACGACTCACAGCCCGTCCACACCGGCAACGGCGCCATCGCCGACGCCGTCAACGCCAACGCCCCCTCCTCCTGGAAGGCGAACACCTGGGCCGTCCGCATGGACGGAGGCCGGGCCAAGGCCTACGCCATGTGCACCAAGTGAGAGCCCGCGTGCAGCGGCGGTTGCCAGCCTGACGTGCTGAAAGGGGTCCCTTCCTCGCTGAGGAAGGGACCCCTTTCATGGAGCGCTCGGCAGGCCGTGCACCTGCATATCCCACCGGTTGGTGGACGCCTTTCCTCGGGCCGCGGACACACCGCTTCCGCCCGCTCTGTCCGCGAGGCATTGTCGACGTTCGGGCGGGCACGGGCTGCACTGGCTGATGCTGCGGCGCACTGGGGTTGCCGAGGTCGATGCGCTCGTGTTCCTCATGACGGACCCTGGTCGGCGTCGAGCAGCGGGGTTTCGCCTGACCGGCCAGGCGTAGCGGAGGCCGGGTCCTGGCTGGTGGGCCGGGTTCGCTCCGCCCACGCGGCCACCAGTGGGCCGGCCGCTCCCAGAGCCGCGAAGAACGCGCCGAGCAGCAGCCAGCCCGCGTGTCCGAGTTCCAGGACCTCCGCGGTGAGGATCACCGGGGCCAGTGCCTGTCCGGCGTCGAAGCCGATGCCGAAGAGTCCCTGGTACTGCCCCTGGGCGTGGTCGGGGGCGAGGCCGAATCCGAGCGCGAAGCCGGCCGACGACTCCCACACCTCTCCGAGACTGTGCACGCAGATGGCGAGGATGGCGAGCCCCGGCGCGATCCAGGCCGGAACGTCTGCGGTCAGGGCCATCAATGGGCAGCTGACCAAGAAGAGCAGCCCGGCGAGGCGGAACGCCCGGCCGCCCTGGCGCGGTGTCTCCACCCGCGAGCCGATCCTGCTTTGGAGCAGCACGCAGACCCCGCTGTTGACCGCGTAGACCGCCGCCACGGTCCAGCGGGGCGCGTCGGTGTGCGCGGAGAGCCAGATCGGCAACAGCAGGGAGACCGCCTGGTATTGCAGGCCCATGGCGCCGTAGAGCGCGACGAAGGACACGAACGGCCGGTCGGTCAGGACGGCCCAGCCGTGGTGCTCCTCGGGCTTGGGCAGGGGCGGGTAGTTCGGGACACCGATCAGGGCGATCAGGCCGGCGCAGGCGAAGCTGGCGGCGTTGGCGAGGATGAGCGCGGTGTACGCGGGGCGGGTGCCGATCGAGACGGCGAAGGCGGCGCCGAGGGTGCCCAGGACCACGCCGAGGTTGACGAACGTGCGGAGTTTCGCCCTGAACGCGGCCGGGCGTTCACCGCCGGCGCGGGCGATGAGCGCACCGCCCGCGGCGCCGCTCGCCGTTGCCGCCAGTCGGTCCAGGGTGGCGAGGAGGGTGAACGTGCCCCAGCTGTGGATGAAGACGAACGCGGCCATCGTCGCGGCCTGCAGCGCGAGGGTCGTCAACCAGACCGTGCGCGGTCCGTACCGGTCGGCCAGATTGCCTGCCGGGATCCCGGCCAGCAGTCCGGTCAGCCCGGCGATGGTGAGGCCGACGCCGACCTCTGCGGCGGGCAGGTGCACCACCAGCGTGAAGTAGAGCACCGAAGCGGTGTTGAACAGCCCGTTGCCCACCCGACTGACGAAGCTGGAGCTGATGAGGGCGCGTTGCGGACCGTTGGGTGCTATCAAGCCGGATGCCCGCTCCTTGGACCCTTCCCCATCATGCGAAGCAGGCTAGCAGTGAGCCTTCCGGGGACCTCCGCATGGTCTGGGGCGTCCCTTGACCCGCCGCTCGCAGCTCGGCGTTGCTGCCGAAAGCTGGTTGTGGGCGGTTTGGGCGACGGCGGCTCGTGGGTTGGGAAGGTCGTCGGTCAGGTCAGCGAGGGGACTGGACCACTTGCCTGGGCGGTGCCGGTGGTGTTCCCGCCCTGTGGTCTGCGTTCAACATCCCTTGCTGCCAGCCCTGTCAGCCCTGTTGGTCACGTTGCTGATCGCCCTGGCTCATCTCGTGGTCAACGGCCTGGAGCGTCGAAAGGACCGGGACCGCAGCGACGGCTGACCGTCCTCTCGTTCCGTTCGTTCCGTGTAGGGCAACTGGTGGGTGGTATGGCCCTGTTCGTGCATCCCCGGGTTGTCGTTGTGCCGCGGCATCGGTTTGGATCACCTTCTGTGAGTAGCTTTCAGTCGCCACCGCCCTCCAACCAGCCCGGCCCCGGCTTCGGTCCCGCGCAACCGCAGTACGGTCAACCGCAGGGCGTCCCGCCTCAGCCTTATCCGCCGCAGTCCCCAGTGCCGCCTTACGGGGCGCCGCCGCAGCTCATGCATCCGCAGATGGGCAGGCCACAGGGCCCACCCCCGCAGGCGCTCGCGGTTCCAGGCATGCGTCTGCTCGCCCGCTTCATCGACTACCTCATCATCGTCGTGTTGATCGCCGGCGCCTGGGTACCCGCGAACATCTGGATGTACAGCACGCTCAAGTCCGGTGACGACCGAGGGGTGCCCGTGGTTCTCGGCCTCTTCGCCTGGACGCTGCTCGTCGGACTCTTCTTCGAACCGCTGACGATGGCGATGGGCGGCACCATCGGCAAGGCCATCTGCGGTCTGCGCGTCGTGCGCGTCGAAACCGGTGACAAGCTCGGCTTCGGTCGCGCCCTGGGCCGGTGGCTGGCCTATCTCGGGATCGGCATGGTGCCGATTCTGGGCCTGATCAACGTGTTGTCGTGCATCTGGAACGAGCCCTTTCGACAGTGCATGCACGACAAGGCCGCCAACACCGCGGTTGTCAAACGCCGCTGGCGATGACGCGCCGGCCCCGGTACAGCCCGGTCTGAGGTGCGTCGGCCCATGAAGGCCATCTCGGTGCATCGGCCGATGCCGGACCAGTCCCGTCGGCACCGGGTGGCTCCGCCTGTCCGCCCGGACGGGACGGAGCCGACCTGCGCCGCACCGGAGGCCAGCTTCAAGCGGTAGCAGAACAACGCCCCGAAGAGGTCCGGTTGTCCTCAGAGCGCGGACGTCATCTGCCGTGGCCGTCCAGGAACTCGTTGAAGTCTTCATCCATCAGCGCGCTGTGGCCTCCGCCTTCTTGTCCTGTGCCCGGGCCACGGCGACGGCCCGCCACCTGTCTGTGACGACCGCGCCCGCCAGGCACAGCACTGCGGAGACCACCGCGTGCGGTGCGGGCACGCCCCCGGCCTCCGCGGCGCCCGACAGCAGGCGGAACGCCGCCACCAGGGCCAGTCCGAACGCCAGCGCGAGGAGCGCCTGCTTGCTGGTCAGCGGCATGCGGACGGAAGCCCGTCGCGCGTAGACCGCGCTCGTGCCGGCGAACCCCACTGGGGTGGGTGGGGGCAACGCGGGGCGGCCCGGCCGTTCCTGCCGGTCCGTGTCGATGTCGGCCGCCCGTATCGTCGGACGGGTCATGCCTGTCGCGTCGGCAGTACGACGGCCTGGCGCAGGTTGACGTGGCGGGCGCGGCTCGTGGCGTAGGCGATCAGGTCTGCGACGTCGTCGGGGGAGAGGCCGATCAGGGCGTCGAACATGCCGTCCAGTTGGGTGGCGAGTTCGGCGTTGTCGATGTGGCCGCCCAGTTCGGTGTCGGTCAGGCCGGGCTCGATGTTGGTGACGCGCACGTCGCGGGGGCCCAACTCGGTGCGCAGGGACTGGGAGAGGTACGTGAGTGCGGCCTTCGTCGCGCCGTAGACCGCGTAGTGGGGGAAGGCGATGTGGGCGCCGATGGACGAGAGGTTCACGAGGTCCGCGGTCCGACCCGCCGCGGCCGCCGCGATCAGGTCCGGGGTGAAGGCGCGGATGACGCGCAGGGCGCCGGCGACGTTCGTGTCGAGCATGCGCTGCCACTCGTCGGCGCGGCCGTCGGTGACGGGGTTGGGCAGCATCACGCCGGCCGCGTTGACGACCAGGTCGACCGCCCCGTACGCGGTGTGGATCCGCTCCGCCGCCGCGTCCACGGAGGCCGCGTCGGTGACGTCGGCGGGGACCGCGAGGGCCTGCCCGCCGTCCGCTTCGATCCGGGTGGCCAGTGCGGTCAGCCGGTCGGCCCGGCGGGCGAGCAGCGCCACCCGCACGCCGTGCGCGGCGAGCGTCCGCGCGGTGGCCTCGCCCATGCCGCTGGCGGCTCCGGTGATGACGGCGGTGCGACCGGCGAGGGTGGTGTACGACATGGGAACTCCTGGTGCTGGGTGGCGTGGCCGGGCGTCTCCCGGCGACGTCACCCACTCTGGGCCCGGTGGCCGGGCTTACCCAGGGTGGCCGTTTTCCTGGGTCCGGCAGTACCAGGATCGACGGCGCGCCGGAGCCTAGGATCGGCGGCATGGACACACCCATAGGCCGGGAACTCGGCGACTTCCTGCGCTCGCGGCGCGCTCGCATCCAGCCCGAGGAGGTCGGGTTGCCGGGGCACGGCCGGCGGCGGGTGCCGGGCCTGCGCCGGGAGGAGGTCGCCCAACTCGCGGGCGTCAGCGTCGACTACTACATCCGTCTCGAACAGGGCCGCGGCCCCTCCGTCTCGGACGCCGTCCTCGACGCCGTCGGGCGGGTGCTGCGGCTCGACGACACCGAGCAGGAGTACCTGCGGCGGGTGGCGAGGCCCGCCGCCGGGCGCGCCGCCGCCCGCCGTGCGCCCGCCGGCGGCGCCGCGCCCCAGCAGGTCCGTCCCGGCCTGCGCCTGCTCCTGGACACCGTCGACAGGGCGCCGGCGTTCGTGCTCGGCCGCCGGATGGACGTGCTCGCGTGGAACGACCTGGGCGACGCCGTGGTGGGCTTCTCGCGGATGGCGCCCGAGGACCGCAACATGCCGCGGCAGGTGTTCCTCGACCCCCGGGCCCGTGAGCTGTACCCCGACTGGGCGGCGGTCGCCGCGGAGACGGTCGCCCATCTGCGACTGGACGCGGGACAGCACCCGCACGACGTCCAACTGACGACGCTCGTCGGCGAGTTGTCGTTGCGAAGCGAGGATTTCCGCCGGCTGTGGGCGGACCACCAGGTCAGGGAGAAGAGCTACGGCGTCAAGCGCCTTCACCATCCCGTGGTGGGCGAACTGGAGCTGCCGTACGAGACGTTGGCCGTGCCGGGGGAGGCGGGTCAGCTGTTGGTGGTCTACACGGCGGAGCCGGGTTCGCGGACGGCGGAGCGCCTGCAACTCCTGGCCAGTTGGGCGGCGACGCCGGCTCTCTGAACGGGGCGCGGGCCCTGGTGCGGCGCGGTCCTCGGTACGCCGGTACGGCCGGGTCTTCCTCGCCGACGTCCCGCGCGGGAACGAGAAGTTGACGGACGCCGTCAACCACCTGCTCGTGGTCGGCTTCTACCTCGTCAACCTCGGGTTCGTCACGCTGTACCTCCAGGACGACGCCACCCTCGCCACCGCGCGACAGGTCTTCGAGGCGCTGCCGAAGAGGCTCGGGGTCGTGCTGCTGGTGCTCGGACTGATGCACCTCGGCAACGTCTTCGCGCTCAACAAGTTCCGCCGGCGCGGGCTGATGGACCGTGAGCAGAACCCGCCGGTGCCGCCGCAGGCGTACACCCGGCCCGCGGGTTACGGTCCGGCGCAGGCATGACGGCGCACTCCGTATCCGGGGACCGGGGTGCCGCGGGCGCCCCGGTCGGCCGGCTCACCGTCCTGTACGACGCGCGCTGTCCGCTCTGCGCGTTCGTGCGCGACTGGCTGGTGCGGCAGCGGCAGTTGGTGCCGCTGGACCTGGTGCCGGCCGGAACCGAGCAGGCGCGGCAGCGGTTGCCGGAGCTGGACCACGCCAGCACCCTGGAGGAGATCACGGTGGTGGCGGACGGCGGCCAGGTGTACCGGGGCGCCGCCGCCTGGGTGGTGTGCCTGTGGGCGCTCCGGAAGTACCGGCCGTTGGCCCACCGGCTCGGCACCCGCGCCGGGCAGCGTCTGGCCCGCGGCGCGGTACCGGGACGCGCACCGCCGTCCGCACCCCGTCGACCCGGTGGTGCCCGGTCCGGGGGACGGGCCCGCATGCAGGTCGTCCGCCGCGCGGGGCTGCCGCGGTGGCTGCGCGGTGCCCGATTAGGCTCTCCCCGTGCCAGCACAGAACCAGCCCCCACCCACCAAGAGCGAGCAGACCCGCACCCTGATCCTGGAGACGGCGATGCGGCTGTTCCAGGAGCGGGGCTACGACAAGACCACGATGCGGGCCATCGCCAAGGAGGCCGGGGTCTCCGTCGGGAACGCGTACTACTACTTCGCGGGCAAGGAGCACCTGATCCAGGGCTTCTACGACCGGATCGCCCAGGAGCACCAGGCGGCGGTCCGCGAGGTGCTGGACCGGGAGACGGGCCTGGAGGAGCGGCTGGCCGGGGTGCTGCGGGCGTGGCTGGACATCGCCACGCCGTACCACGAGTTCGCGGCCCAGTTCTTCAAGAACGCCGCGGACCCGGAAAGCCCGCTCAGCCCCTTCTCCGCCGAGTCCGAACACGCCCGCCAGGCGGCCATCGACGTGCACCGCGAGGTGCTGGCCGGGTCGAAGGCGAAGGTGCCGGCGGAACTCGCCGAGGTCCTGCCCGAGCTGATGTGGCTCTCGCAGATGGGGCTGGTGCTGTACTGGGTCTTCGATCGCTCCCCGGAGCGCGAGCGCAGCCGCCGGCTGGCCGGCCGCGGCGCCCGCCTGACCGCGCGCGGCGTGGCGCTGGCCCGCTTCCGGGTGCTGCGCCCCCTGGTCCACGAGGTGCACGAACTGTTCACCGACTTCCTGCCGGGCATGGCCCAGACCGCGGTCGCCCGCAAGGGGGCGAAGGGCACGCAGGAGGCCGAGGGGGCCGAGGAGGCCGAGGAGGCGAAGGGACCCGCGGCGACGACGTGATCGGGCGGCCACCCGGCCATGGCGGACGTCGGGGGATCGGGCGGCCCGCCCCGGCGTGCCGTGACGGGTCCACACCGCAGGCGGCGAGGGCCGGTTCCCGGCCGGGCCGGTACGCGATCAGTCAGGACGGTCGGGGGACTGACCGGGCTGACGGTGCTGAGGGCGTTCACGGCGCTGACGTTGCGCACGGGGCGCCGCCGGGGACGGTGCCGTCTCAACGGGGTGCAGCGTCAAGCCCGTTCGCCCGCGTTCACCGGCGGCCACGAGCCGCTCGCCGTCGTACTCGGTGCCGCGCCGCCGGCCTGCCGCGCGGTCCTGCGCACCGTCTTCGGCCGGCCCGGACGCCTCGCCCCCCGCCCACCCGACGGGCACGGCGCGAAAGGCCCTTGTGCGGGCGGGCGGGCGTGTAGTCGGCTGGGTTCCATGAGGAGCAGGAGGAAGCGGAGCATCGCCACGCTGATCGGTGCCCTGGTGGTGGGGTCCCTGTGCGCGGGTGCGGCGAACCCGGGTCGGGGCCCCGCGGAAGCCCGCGGGGCGGCGGCGCCCCGCCCCGACACCGACCGCCACGACGCCCACGACCCGCGCATCGGCGTCGACCTCGACACCGTGACCATCCCGGAACTCCAGGCGCGCATGGCGCACGGTTCCCTGACCTCGTCGGCGCTGACCGCCGCCTACCTGCGGCGGATCGCGGCGATCGACCCCACCCTCCACGCCGTGCTGCGGCTCGATCCGACGGCCCTGCGGCAGGCGGCCGCCAGCGACGTCCGGCACCGGCGCGGCGACGTCCGCGGCCCGCTCGACGGCATCCCCGTCCTGCTCAAGGACAACGTGGACACCCGCGGCCTGCCCACCACGGCCGGGTCGCTGGCGCTGGCCGGCAGTCCGCCGCACCGCGACGCCGCCCTGGTGACCCGGCTGCGCGCGGCCGGTGCGGTGATCCTCGGGAAGACCAACCTCTCCGAGTGGGCGAACTTCCGCGCCGAGAAGCCGACGTCGGGGTGGTCGGCGGTGGGCGGCCAGACCCACAACCCCTACGTCCTGGACCGCAATCCGTGCGGTTCCTCGGCCGGTTCGGCCGCCGCGCTCGCCGCGTCGTTGGCGCAGGTGGCGATCGGGACGGAGACGGACGGTTCCATCGTGTGCCCGGCCGGGATGAACGGGGTGGTCGGCCACAAGCCCACTCTCGGCCTGGTCAGCCAGTCCGGTGTGGTCCCGATCTCCGCCGAACAGGACACCGCCGGGCCCATGGCGCGCAACGTGACCGACACCGCGCTCGCCTTCTCGGTGCTCAGCGGCGGGCAGGGCGTGCGCACCGACGGCTCCGGCGGCCTGCCGGCGGGGCTGCTGCGCCCGGACGGTCTGCGCGGCAAGCGGATCGGCCTGTGGCGGCTGCCCTCGCTCGGGCCGGAGGTGGACGCCGTGCTGTCCCGGACCGCCGAGCGGTTGCGCGGCGCGGGCGCCGAGGTCGTCGAGGTGACGCCGCCGTACCAGAAGCGCCTGGCGGAACTTGAGTTCCCGGCGCTGCTGAGCGAGTTCCACCGGGACATCGACGGCTACCTCCCCACCCGCGACGGCCCGCAGGACCTCGCCGGGCTCATCGCGTTCAACCGCGCCCACCCGGCCGAACGCACCTGCTTCGCCGGCCAGGAACTCTTCGAACGGGCGCTCGCCGCCCCGCCCACCACCGATCCCCAATACCGCGCGGAGCGGGCGGAGTTGACGGACCTCGCGCGGCGCTCCATCGACGAGACGATGGCCGCGCACCGGCTGGACGCCATCGCCGCGCCGACCAACCCGCCCGCCTGGACGACCGACTGCGCGCGGGGCGACAACGACGTCATCCCCTCGTCCACGCCCGCGGCCGTGGCCGGATACCCGTCGCTGTCGGTGCCGGCCGGCTTCGTGCACGAACTCCCCGTGGGTCTGCTCCTGATGGCCGGCGCCCGCCAGGACGGCGAGCTCCTGTCGCTGGGGGCCGCGGTGGAACACCGCCTGGACGCCTGGCGGGCGCCGCGCTACCTGCCGTCGGTGGGGTCCGCGGCGGGGGACCGGCCGGGGAGCGGCGCCGCTCGGTGAGTGCGGGCGGGGCGGGCGGACGCGGCGACTTCCCGCGCTCCGACCGCCCCGTTCCGTCGCGTCGTGCCGGGCGTCAGTCCGCCCCGCCGCGGGTGCCCCGCCGTCCCTGGGCGACCAGGCACACTGCGCTGAGCAGGGCCATCGCGGCGAAGGCGAGGGCGACCGGGGTCCAGGAGTTGCCGGACGCGGTGAACAGCCAGGTGGTGGCGGCCGGGGCCAGGGTGCCGGCGAGCCCGGCGGTCTGGAAGCTCATCGACAGGCCGGTGTAGCGGGTGCGGGGGGTGAACCATCCGGACACCAACGTGCCGATCGCGGCGTAGGCGACGGTGCTGGCCAGCATGGGCAGGCACATGGCGAGCCAGAGGCCCGGGACGGAACGGGTCTCGGCGAGCCAGAACATCGGGAAGGCGACCGCGACGTGGAGCAGGATCCCGATGAGGGTGATCCGACGCAGCCCGAAGCGGTCGGCGGCGAGGGCGGCGAGCGGCGTGCAGACGATGACCACGAGGGAGGCGGCGGTCCCGGCGCCGGCCGCCTGCGAGTCGGAGAACCCCAGGTCGTCGACGGCGTAGGTGGACATGAAGGTGACCACGATGTAGTAGCCGCCGACGGTGATCAGGAAGGCACCGGAGGCCAGCAGCCAGGTCCGCCAGGCGTCGCGCAGGACGGACAGGAACGGGGTGTCGCGCTTGGCGGCGGGGGCCGCGACGGCGCCGGCCGGGTCGCGTTCGGCCTCGGCGGCCTCCTGCGCGGCCTCGAACTCCGGGGACTCCGCCATCGTGCGCCGGATCAGCAGGCCGACCATGACCAGCACGGCGGAGAGCAGGAAGGGGACCCGCCAGGCCCAGTCGAGCAGGGCGCGGTGGCCCAGCAGGCCGACGGCGGCGAAGACGCCGGTGGAGAGGAAGTAGCCGACGCCGTCGCCGACTTGCGGGAAGGAGCCGAAGAACGCCCTGCGGCGGGGCGGGGCGTGTTCGACGGCGAAGAGGACCGCGCCGCCCCACTCGCCGCCGACGGCCAGCGACTGGGTCATCCGGACCAGCACCAGCAGGACCGGGGCCACCACCCCCATGGCGTGGTAGCCGGGGAGCAGGCCGATGCCGACGGTGCCGGCGCCCATCAGGGTCAGTGACCAGACGAGGGCCTTCTTGCGGCCGTACCGGTCGCCGACGTGCCCGAAGACGATCGCGCCGAGCGGGCGGCCCAGCGCGCCGACGAACAGCGTGGCGAAGGACATCAGGGTGCCCAGGGCGCGGTTCATCTCGGGGAAGAAGAGCTCGGGGAAGACCAGCGCGGACGCCGTGGCGTAGATGCCGAAGTCGTACCACTCGACGCTGGTGCCGATCAGCGAGGCGGTGGCGATCTTCCAGGGGCTCGACGGGCGTGCGGGGCCGGGGCCGGGGTCGGCGCCGGGGTCGCTGGTGCTCGGCTCCGGGGCGGAGCTCGCCGGGGCACCTGCGGTTGTGCTCATGAAGACGCTCCTCACGGCGGTCCCACGGAACGGCGGACCGCTGCGGGGTGCGGCGGGGCGTGCACCCGGTCCGGCCGCCCAATCAATGGGTTTGCCTGGGATCCAAAAATGATGAGGTGACCGTAGGAGGGGGGCGGTTGCCTGTCAATAGGTTCCGCGCGAAGTCCAATAGGCTGGGGGGTGTGAGCGACGGCGTGCATGACGAGGGTTCCGGCGGGTCCGCCCGCAGCGGCGACGGCGAGCGGCTGAACGGAGCGGGGCAGCAGTCCTCGCGGGCGGTGGTGGCCGAGGCGCTGCGGCAGCGGATCGCGCTCGGCGGCTTCGGCCCGGGCGACCGGCTGCCGCCGGAGCGGGAGTTGGCCGCGGCGTTCGGCGTGGGGCGCAACACCGTGCGGCAGGCGCTGCGCGAGCTGGCGGACGAGGGACTGGTGCACACCACCCTGGGGCGCGCGGGCGGCACCCGGATCGCCCCGGCCCGGCCCGGTGGCGACAGCGCGCGCGCCGCGGTCACCGCCGGGATCCGGGCGTCGCTGCGCGACTACATGGAATACCGGCAGGCCATCGAGCCGTACGCGGCCCGGCTGGCGGCCGAGCGCGGGGGCGGCGCCGCGCGCCGGGAACTGCTGGCGCTGCTCGATGCCAAGGTCACGGACCTGGGCGAATACCACCGGATCGACACCCGCTTCCACCTCGGACTGGCGTCCGCGGGCGGCAACGAGGTGCTGGCGGAGGCGGTGACCCGGGCGCGGGCCGAGATGTTCGTCGCCGGCAACGCGCTCTGGCTGGGCTCGGACTGGAGCCGGGTCTACCCCACCGACCGGGATTTCGGGCTGGCCCTCCGCGAGGAGCACGAGGCGATCGCGTTCGCGGTGCTGGCCGGGGACGGCGCGGCCGCGGAGGCGGCCATGCGGGACCATCTGCGGGACGCGCACCGGCAGTTCCTGACGGTCCTGGACCAGTTCGCGGCGCACGACTAGGGCGTGTCCGAGGTGCCGTGCCAGGCGCCGCGGCCCCGGCCATGCCCCATTGGACGCGCCCCAGGTCGTCGGGGCTGCTCGTGGGGCGGGGTCCCCGGGAGGGGCCCGTGCGTCGCCGCCGCGATCGCTGATTGACGCTGCCGGCCGCGGACACTTACGCTCCCGTAAATGGATCTGATCGAGATCCATTGGATCCGGAGTGTGGGATCCCGCTACGCGACAGGAGAGACGCCGGTGCACGCTTACGACGAGGAACTCGCCCAGCAGGTCATGGACCACCTGCTCCACCGGCTGCGGCTCGACCCGCCGCCGCTGGGCCGCCTCGGCGAGGTCGGCGCACTCTCCACCGCGCTCAAGGACGCGATAGGCACCGGCCCGCGCCCGGTGGCCGACGTGCTGCGCACCTACACCGACGACCTCGAACCCACCGTCGTCTCCTGCGACCACCCCGCCTTCCTGGCGTTCATCCCCGGTGCGCCCACCAAGGCCGCGGCCCTCTTCGACATGGTCCTCTCCGCGTCGTCGCTGCACGGGGTGTCCTGGCTGGAGGCGTCCGGCGCGGTGGCCGCGGAGAACCAGGTGCTGCGCCTGCTCGCCGACCTCGCCGGACTGCCCGCGGCCGCCGGCGGCTGCTTCGTCAGCGGCGGCTCGGCCGGCAACCTCTCCGCCCTCGTCGTCGCCCGGGACACCGGCCGCCGCACCCGCGGCCTCGGCGACGCCGCCCCGGTGCGGATCGCCGTCAGCGACCAGGTGCACTCCTCCGTCGGCAACACGCTGCGGATCATCGGCGTGGAACCGCTGGTGGTGCCGACCGAGGACCACCGGCTGACCGGGGACGCGCTGCGCACGGCCCTGGACGCGGCCGAGCGGGACGGCGGCGCGCCGGTGGTCGCGGTGGTCGCCACCGCCGGCACCACCAACGCCGGGATCGTCGACGACCTGGCCGGCGTCGCCGAGCAGGCCCGGGCCCGCGCGCTGTGGCTGCACGTCGACGCGGCCTACGGCGGCGCCGCGCTCTTCGTCCCCGAACTCCGCGACCGGCTCCGCGGCATCGAGCACGCCGACTCGCTGGTCATGGACCCGCACAAGTGGATGTTCGCGCCCTTCGACTGCGGCGCCCTGCTCTACCGGGAGCCGCACCTGGCCCGCGCGGTGCACACCCAGGACGCCTCCTACCTCGACGCCATCCACGGCGCCGACGGCGACACCCCCGGCGAGTGGAACCCCAGCGACTACGCCTACCACCTCACCCGCCGCCCGCGCGGGCTGCCGCTGTGGTTCTCGCTGGCCGTCCACGGCACCGACGCCTACCGCGACGCCGTCGCCCGCGGCGCCCGGACCGCCCGCCGGACCGCCGAGCAGGTGCGGGCGACCGACGGCCTGGAACTGCTGCGGGAGCCGGAGCTGACCGTGGTCCTGGTGCGCCGCACCGGCTGGCGGCCGGAGGACTACTACGCCTGGTCCAAGCGGCTGTTGGCGGCCGGCACGGCCTTCGTGACCCCCAGCGTCTGGGAGGGCGAGACCGTCGCCCGGCTGGCGTTCCTGCACCCGGACATCAGTGAGGAGACGGTCACCGGCATCCTCGACTCCATGGTGGGGGAGGGGAGTTGAGACCGACCGGCGCGGCACCGCCCGGGGGCGGGTGGTGCCGCGCCGGTCGGCCACGGCGTCAGGTCACCGAGAAGCCGCCGTCCACGAACAGCGTCTGGCCGGTCACGTACGCCGAGCCGGGGCCGGCCAGGAAGACCGCGGCGCCGGCGAAGTCGGCCAGTTCGCCGTTGCGGCCGGTCATCGTCCGGCGCGCCATCGCCTCGGTGCGCTCCGGATCCGCGAAGACCGCCGCGTTGAGCGGGGTGCGCACGAATCCGGGGGCGAGGGCGTTGACGGTCACGCCGTGCCGGGACCATGCCTCGGCCTGCGAACGGGTCAGCGCGGCCAGGCCCGCCTTGGACACCCCGTAGGCGCCGCTGTTGCCGAACGCCCGGATCGCCTGCTGGGACGCGACGTGGACGATCCGCCCCCAGCCCCGCTCCGCCATCGCGGGACCGAAGCGCTGGCCCAACAGGAACGGGGCGTCCAGATTGACCGCCATCGTGCGGTCCCACTCCTCGGTGCGCAACGCGTCGAGCGGCGGGCGGGGATTGACCCCGGCGGCGTTGACCAGGACGTCCGGTGCGCCGAACCGGCGCACCACCTCGTCGGCGCCGGTCCCGACCGCCGCCCGGTCGCCCAGGTCGGCGGCCACCCAGTCCGCCGCGCAGCCCGCCGCCCGCAACTCCTCGACGGCTTCCCGCAACGGGTCCGGGCGGCGCGCCATCAGGACGACGGCGGCCCCGGCGCGCCCCAGCGCCTCGGCGATCGCCCGCCCGATCCCGGAGCTGCCCCCGGTCACCAGGGCCCGACGACCGGAGAGCGAGAACAACGCGTCGAGGTACGGGGTGGACACGGGGCGGCCTCCTGGGCGGACGGGGTGCGCGCCGCGGGGCGCGGCGGTCGCCAAGCTCCCCGACGATCACACACCGCCCCGCCCCGCGCCACCCCCTTCCCGCCGGCCCGGTCGCTCAGCCGACCAGCTTCAGCACCGGCCGCAGTCCGTCGGGACGGCGGTGGACGGGGACGTGGTCGACCGGGAAGTAGCCGCAGCCGATCGCGGTGGCGCCGCCGTCGGCCGTCCGGTCGTCGCCGACCATCAGGACCCGCGCCGGAGCCACTGCCAACTCCTTGCAGGCGAGCGTGAACAGGCGCGGGTCCGGCTTCTGCAGGCCGTGCTCGTAGGACAGCACGCAGGCGCTGAGGTGGCGGTCGAGGCCGTGGGCGCGCAGGACCGGGCGGAGGTCCCAGCCGATGTTGCTGAGCAGGCCGACGCGGATGCCGCGGTCGTGGAGCGCGGCCAGCACCTCGGCCGCGTCGGGGTAGGGCAGCCAGGCGTCCGGCAGCCGGTGGCGTTCGTAGAGGGCGTCGTAGAGGGAGGGGGCGGTGTCCGTCGGAACGTACAACTCCGCGTGTGGCAGGGGTACTTGACGGGCCAGGCCGGTGTAGAGGGCGCGGTGGCTGCGGGCGTCGCGGTCCCGGAGGTCCCAGAGCGGCCGCAGCGCCTCGGGCACCGTGGTCGGTGACCCGCCGCCGGGGAGCGCGCCGGCCCGTTCCAGTGCGCCGGCCAGCCGGGCGATCTCGTCGTCGGTGAGCGGACAGGGCGCCGTGCCGGGCACGGCGTGGAAGGCGGCGAGGGCCGCGCGCAGCCAGCGTTCGGCCGGCTCGATGCGCAGCAGCGTCCCGGAGAAGTCGAACAGGACGCCGTCGATCGCGCCGCCGACCGTGCCGTCGGGTGCGCCGTTGGTGAGGGTCATGGTGACCATGGTGCCGGTCGGGCGGCGGAAGCTCAGGTGAGTGCGGAGAGTCCGGGCCCGAAGGCCACCAGGAGCGGGACGGCCGGGAGCAGCAGCGCGTAGGCGGTCATCCGCAGTCGGCGCCCCGGGGTGAACCGGGCCGCCGGGGCGAGCAGCCGGTCGACCCGCTGCGGGACCTGCGCGAGCTGGGGCGGGCAGGGCCCGAACACCCCGCGGTCCTCGTTGAGTTCGACCAGGGCCAGGGCGATGGTCAGTCGGCCGAAACGGCGCGAGGCGACGTCGTCGGCGGCCATCTCGACCAGTCGGTGGACCTGGGCGCGGAACGCCGCGAAGACCGGGATCTGCGGGAATCCGGCGGCCAGCGCCGACGCGCAGTGCAGCAGGACGTCGTGCCGGGCCCGCAGGTGGCCCTGCTCGTGCGCGATCAGCGCATCGAGCTGGCGGCCCTTCAGTCGTCGCAACGCCGCGGTGGTGATGACCAGTTGCGGCGCGGGGTGGTGCTGCCAGGACGCCTCCGGCCGCTCGCCCTCCAGGACCACCAGGCGACCCTCGCGCGGGTCCTCGCCCGGCATCAGGGGGGAGCGCCGGCGCAGTTCGGCCCGGCGCCGCCGGCGGCGAACCCGCGCCGCCCGCACCTCGCGGGTCAGCGCCACCACCGTCCACGCGCCGCCGCCGGCCAGCAGCATGGCCAGCACGCCGGCCCACGGACCGTAGGTGTTGAGCGCGTACGCCTCGACGACCACCCGCGGGGCGAAGCCGAAGACCGGGCTGCGGATCGCGTCCCAGGCGGCGGCCGCGCTCAGCGACATGGCCAGGCCGCAGCACAGCAGGACGGCGGCCACCACGCACTGCCACACCCACAGGGCCAGTACGGGCTCACGGTCGGGCCAGTCCGAACGGGCCATCAGGCGCGGCGCCATCGCCGCGGCCAGCACGCCGAGAATCATCAGCGTGAGGGGGACCATCATGGCGTCAGCCTATGAGCGGCCGACTACCGGTTGGTACGGTCCTGCGACGGAAGTGACGTACACCACGCCCGCCCCAGGTGTACGGCTCCGGGACGGTGCGGCCGGGCCGCCCGCCGCGTCACAGCGCCAGCAGCATGGCGAGCATCCCCAACCCCATGGCCACCTGGCAGGCCCGCAGGACCACGGGCGGCCCGGCGCACGCACCCCGCTCCGCGCCGACCACCCCACGGGGCCCGGCCCCGGCGTCCCCCGGCACCAACCGGACCCCGGCGGCGAGCACGTAGACCGCGTAGTAGGCGAGCAGCAACCCGGTCAGCAGCGGGACGCCGGCCGGGGCGGAGTGCGTCATCCCTGCCATCCCAGCCATCCCAGCCATCCCGTTCATCCCCGCCGCAGGGTGTCCGGCCATGTCCGGCATGCCGACCATGGCGAGCGCCATGTAGACCATCGCCAAGGCGCCCACCGCATGGTGCGGATGGCGCCGCACCAGCGCCCACAGCGCCGTCGCCCCGAACACCGCGGTGAAGACCCAGGGCGACCACGCGGGCGGCGGCACCACGGACGCCGGCAGCGCCATCACCGCCATGCCCACCGCCATCAGGGCCTCGCAGCGGGCCGTCACCCGCTGCGCCGGGGAGCCGCCGCGGCTCCGCGTCAGGCAGTAGCCGCCGGTGGCGGCGCACAGCAGCACCAGCAACCAGCCGACCAGCGACGGTGTGTGCACGGGACACCTCCCGGACCGGGGACGGTGAGCACCGGCAGAATGCCCGGCCGCGGCGCGGCACACGGGAGCGCACGGGCGCAATCCGGGAGCGCAGGGCGCCGGCGGCGGGTCGGGCGGCCGGTGGCGGACCCGTCAGCCCGCCGCCCGCTCCGCCCCGCACCACGCGGTCAACGCCGCGCGCAGCCCCTCCCCGGTCACCGGCCCGTCGCTCGCCCAGGCCAGATAGCCGTCGGGGCGCACCAGCAGCGCCGCCGCCAGGGGATCCCGGGCGGTGGCCGCGACGATCGTGACGCGGTCGGCCCAGCCCGCCGCTGCGTCGAGCGCGTCGCCCGCGCCGGAACCGTCGAAGCCCAGCAGCAACGGCCGCCCCGGGCGCAGCAGTTCCGCCAGGCGGGTCGGCCCGTCCGCCGTCGTCAACGGCAGGTCGCGGGCGAACGTCCCGATCCGCGGGTGCCCGCCCGGCCCCGACGGACCGCCGCCGGCAGCGGGGAGGATGTCGTAGCGGATGCCGGTGGCGTAGATGACGTCGCTGAGGTACTTGTTGACCTCCTCCATCTCCAGCAGCCGGCTGAACAGCGCCCGCAGCGCGTCCACTTGTGGTCCCGGCCGCATCAGCGCGACCTGGGCCCGGGTGTTGTCCAGCACCTCCGCGGCGACCGGATGCCGCTCCGCGTGATAGCTGTCCAACAGCCCCTCCGGAGCCCAGCCCCGACACTCGGCGGCCAGCTTCCACCCGAGGTTGAAGGCGTCCTGGAGGCCGAGGTTGACGCCCTGCCCACCGGCCGGGAAGTGGATGTGCGCGGCGTCCCCGGCCAACAGCACCCGGCCCGCCCGGTACCGGCCCGCCTGGCGGGCGCTGTCGGTGAAGCGGGTCACGAAGTCCACGTCGGTCAGGGCGACGCGCTGCCCGGTCACCCGCTCGATGGCCGCCGCCAGTTCGTCCCCCGTCGCCGCGTCCTCCTGGTCCGTCGGCCGGTCCCACTCGATGACGGATATCCGCCCGTCGGCCATCCGCATGAACCAGCCGCCGTCGCTCCGCCGCCAGCCGCCCGGCAGCTCCCCGCCCCCGAGGACCTCCACGGTGCCGCGCCCCATCCGGGACACCAGCGACGGCCCGGTGCCCGGGAAGGCGATCCCGGCGTCCTTGCGGACCACGCTGCGCCCGCCGTCGCACCCGACGAGGAAGTCCGCGCGGACCGCGCCCTCGCCGTCCGCGGTCCGCACGCGGACGGTGACGCCGTCCGCGTCCTGCTCCAGGCCGACCACCTCGTGGTCGTGGCGGACCACCGCGCCGAGCTCCTCGGCCCGCCCCGCGAGGAGGTCCTTGAGGACCTGGTGCGGCAGGGTCAGGCCGTGGGGCTGCTCGGCCGGCTCCGAGGTGTGCCGGCCCAGCTGGTACAGCCCGGCGAAGTGGCCGCGGGCGCCGTGGTCGTCGAGCTGCCCCCGCCACGCATCCAGGTCCGGCAGGGTCTCCTGGGCGCGGGTGAACTCCGCCAGCAGGCCGCGCCGGTCCAGCGTCTCCAGGGTCCGGGCGTGCAGTGCCAGCACGCGCGGTTCGCCCACCCCGCGCGGCCCCCGTTCCAGGACGAGGGTGGCGACGCCGTGCAGCCGCAACTCCGCGGCGAGCGCCAGGCCGACCGGCCCGCCGCCCGCGACGACGACGTCGAAGTGCTCCCCGACGGAGGGTAATTCCGTAGTGGTCATGGCGTGACGCTAGCGAGCGTGGCACCTCACCACCAGTTACCGTCGTGCAGGCCGGAGTTGCACCGCACGCACGGCCGCCCGGTCCCGGCGACGCCCGCGGACGGCCCCGCAACCGGCCGGCCCGTGACCCGCCGCGGACCGGCCCGTCGGCTCAGGGCCGGTAGCGCAGCGGATGGTCGGCGGGGACCTCGGTCACCACGATCTGGTGCCCGTCCGGGTCCGCGATCCACATCTCGATCAGCCCCCAGGGCTCCCGCACCGGCGGGCGCAGCACGGTCACCCCGCGCTCCACCAGTTCCTCGTGCGCCCGCGCCGCGTCGGCCACCTGGAGCCACAACTGGACGGTGGGCGTCGGGGCGTCCGTGGCCCGCCCGGAGACCTCCAGGAACCCGCCTCCGAGGAAGTACACGGTGCCGCGCTCCGGCCCCGTGCCGAACTCCCGGTAGACCGCCAGTCCCAGCGCCTCGCCGTAGAACGTCCGCGACCGGTCCGGATCGGCCGGCCGCACCAGCACCCTGCTGCTCAGTACCTGCACCATGGCACGGACCCTACGCCGCCGGACCGCCCCGCCCGGGCGGACACGGCGCAGCTCGGCCACCGGGACGGCCGGCCCGCGGCGGGGCACCGGGACCATGGGCCCTGCCGCCGGCCGCCGCCGCTTGTTAGCCTCGCGGGCAGCCACCTGTACGGCCGAGAGGACCCCGCTCACCATGACCACCACCGCGCTGACCTTCCGCTCCGCCACCGAGGCCGACGTGCCCGCGCTCGTCGCCCTGGTGGAATCGGCCTACCGAGGGGACGCCAGCCGCGCCGGGTGGACGACGGAGGCGGACCTCCTGGAGGGCCAGCGGACGGACCCGGACGGCGTCGCCGACGTGGTGCGCAACGACCGGGGCCGGCTGCTGGTCGCCGAGCGGGACGGCGAGCTGATCGCCTGCTGCCAGCTGGAGCACCGCGAGGACCACGCCTACTTCGGGATGTTCGCGGTCCGCCCGGACCTCCAGGGCGGCGGCCTGGGCAAGGTCATCATCGCCGAGGCCGAGCGGACCGCGCTGGCCGCCTGGGGCACCCGGGAGATGCGGATGACCGTCATCCGCCAGCGTGAGGAACTGATCGCCTGGTACGAGCGCCGGGGCTACCGGCGCACCGGCCAGTTCAGCCCGTTCCCCTACGGCGACGAGCGGTTCGGCATCCCGCAGCGCGCCGACCTGGAGTTCGAGCTGATGGTCAAGCCGCTGGGCTGACGCCGGGGCGGCCGCCCCGCACAGCCGCCCGGCCCCGCACAGCCGCCCGGTCCCTCACAGCCGCCCGGCCTCGATGATCCGCTGGAGGAACTGCCGGGTCCGGGGGTGCTCGGGCTCGCCGAAGACCCGACCGGGCGTGCCGCGCTCCAGGACGACCCCGTCCTCCAGGAAGCACACCTGGTCGGCGACCTCCCGGGCGAAGCCCATCTCGTGGGTGGCGATGACCATCGTCATCCCGTCCTCCTTGAGGTCCCGGACGACCCGCAGCACCTCGCCGACCAGCTCCGGATCGAGCGCCGCGGTGATCTCGTCGAGCAGCAACAGCCGCGGCCGCCCGGCCAGCGCCCGGGCGATCGCCACCCGCTGCTGCTGGCCCCCGCTGAGCCGGTCCGGATACTCGTCGGCCCGCCCCTCCAGCCCCAGTCGCGCCAGCAGCTCGCGGGCGCGCTCCCGCGCCTCGGCGCGCGGCACCCCGTGCACCCGGCGCGGCGCCAGCGTGATGTTGTCCAGCACGCTCATGTGCGGGAAGAGGTTGTACGCCTGGAAGACCACCCCGATCCGGCGGCGCACCGCGTCCGGGTCGGCCCGCGGATCGGTGATCTCCTCGCCGTCCAGGAAGATCGCCCCGTCGTCGATCTCCTCCAGCAGGTTGGCGCAGCGCAGCAGCGTGGACTTGCCGGACCCGGAGGCCCCGATCAGCGCGGTCACGGTGTGCGGGGCGACCTCCAGGTCCACGTCCCGCAGCACGACGGTGCCGCCGCGCCCGTAGGTCTTGCGCACCGACTCCATCCGCAGCACCGGCCCGCCGGCCGGCGCCGGTGCCGGCGACGCCACCGGGGTGTCGTCCGTCCTGCTCATACCGTCCCTCCCTGGGCGCGCCGGCGGTCCATCCGGGCCGTGACCCAGTCCGTGAGGCGGGTCATCGGGATCGTCAGCGCCACGAAGACCAGCCCGGCCACCACGTACGGGGTGTAGTTGAAGTCCTTGCTGGCGATGATCTGCGCCGCGTAGACGGCGTCCACCGCGCCGGCGATCGACACCAGCCCGGTGTCCTTCTGGAGCGACACCAGGTCGTTGAGCAGGGGCGGCACCACCCGGCGCACCGCCTGCGGCAGCACCACGAAGCGCAGCGTCTGCCCGCTGGAGAGCCCCAGCGAGCGGGCCGCGGCCCGCTGCGAGGGGTGCACCGACTCGATGCCGGCCCGGAAGACCTCCGCGACGTACGCCGAGTACGTCAGCACCAGCGCCGCGCCCCCGAGGACCACCGGGTCGGTGGTGACGCCCTGGAGCCGCAGCGCGGGCACCCCGAAGACCACCATCAACAGACAGATGATCAGCGGCATCCCGCGGAAGAAGTCGGTGTAGGCGGTGGCCAGCGCCCGCACCGGGAAGAACACCGGCCCCCGCAGCGTACGCGCCACCGCCAGCAGCAAACCCAACACCAGCACCGCGGCCCCGCAGACCACCAACAACCGCAGGTTGAGCAGCAGCCCGTCCAGCACCTTCGGCAGCGCGAGGCGCGCGTAGGCGGCGCTGAAGAACGTCTCCCTGGTACGCGGCCAGCCGGGCGCCGCCGTGATCACGAAGTACAGCACCGCGCCGGTGACCAGCGTGCTCGTCGCGGCGAGGGCGGTCGCCCGGCGGGCCCGGGCCCGCCTGTACCGCTCCCGTTCGCGCCGCCGCGCGGACGGCACGTACCCGTCGTCGGCGCTCCCGACCGCGGCGTCCGGCGCGGCCCCGTGCTCCGTTCCCTTCATCCTCGCCGTCCCGGAGGTCACTTCAGCACCGGAACGTTGACCGCGTCGGCCAGCCACCGCTTCTCCAACGCGGCCAGGGTGCCCTTGCGGCGCAGCGCGTCCACCGCCGCCGTGACGCAGCCGGTGAGCTTGCTCTCCTTGTCCAGCACCAGCCCGAACTGCTCCTTGGCCGGGCCCTGTTGGCTGAACTGCCCGACCACCACGGCGTCCTTGAGTTCGGCGGAGGTGATGTAGAAGGCGGTCGGCAGGTCGACCACGATCGCGTCCACCTGGCCGTTCTTCAGGGCGGACTTGGCCAGGTCGTTCTTCTGGAAGACCGCGGCGGTGCGGTGGGGTCGGACGGTGTCGTCGACCAGGTCGAGGCTGGTGCTGCCGACCTGCGCGCCGAGCTTGACGTCCGCGAGGTCGGCGATGCTCTTGGCGCCGGCCGCCTTGGAGCCCTTGAGCGCCACCACCGCCTGCCGCACGTCGTAGTAGCCGGCGGAGAAGGCCGCCGCCTGCTTGCGGGAGTCGCTGATCGACACCTGGTTCACGTCGAAGTCGAAGTTCTTCGCACCGGGCGCGAAGGCGCTGTTGAACGGCACGGTCTGCCAGTGCACCGCGTCCTTGCGGTAGCCCAGTTCCTCGGCCACGGCGTAGGTCACCGCCGATTCGTAGCCCTTGCCGTTGGCCGGGTCGTCGTCGACGAACCAGGGTGCGTAGGCGGGCTTGTCGGTGCCGACGGTGAGTTTCCCGGGCGTCACGGTGGCCAACTTGCCGGGTGCACAGCTCTGCTTGCCCTGTCCGGCGGCCTGCGAGCCGCCGGGGGAGGCGTCCTGCGGGGCGCAGCCGACCGCGGCGACGAGCAACACGGTGGTGGCGCAGACGGCGAGACGCACGGGGCGTGGGGACAGGTACATGCGGGGAGGGTGACAGTGCTCCGGCCGCCCTGTCGAGATCAGCGGGCCGAACGTCCACATGCTGGAAACCCGTTGCGCCGCTGTGAACTGCGCGTTTCCCGTCGGGCGGCCCCCGTGTGGCGGGCCCGGTCGGCCCGCCCGCCGCCCGCCGGCTACGCGGTGAAGCGCACCGCCCGTCGGATCTCCGGCTGGTCGGTGACCACGCCGTCCAGCCTCAGCCCGCGCGCCAGCCGCAGTTCGTCGTGGGTGTTCACCGTCCAGCCCAGCACCCTCAACCGGGCGGCGTGCGCCCGCTCGACGAGCTCCAGGGTGAGCCGCGGGAGGTAGAGCGACACCAGTCCCGCGCCTACCGCCGTGGCCCGGTCGACGACGTCGGCGCCGTACCGCTCGCCCACCAACCCGGTCCGCACCCCCGGCAGCAGCGCACGGACCGCCGCGAGCGCCTCGTCGTGGAACGAGATGACCTCCACCCGGCCGGTCAGGTCCCGGGCGCGCACCACCTCGGCCAGCGCCCGGGCCGCCGCGACGTCCTTGATCTCCGCCTGGAGCGGCAGCTGCACCGCGTCCACCACGTCCTCGAACACCGGGATCCGCTCGCCCTGCCCGGCGTCGAGCTCCCGCAGTTCGGCGAGGGTGCGTTCGGCGATCGGGCCGGTGCCGTCGGTGGTCCGGTCGACGTCCGGGTCGTGCATCACCACCAGCGCGCCGTCCTTGCTCAGGTGCAGGTCGAGTTCGATGACGTCGACGCCCTCGCGTTCGGCCCGTTCGAAGGAGCGCAGGGTGTTCTCCGGCTCCACACCCATCATTCCGCGGTGCCCGATGGTGAGAAAGGACAAGGCTGCCTCGCTTCTGTCGGCTCGGTTGCTGTCGGCTCCGCGCACGTGTCGGCCGCCGGCGCACTGCTGCCCGAAATGGCCCACAGCCTAATCCGCCCGACAGCGGCAGCGCCGTAGGGACAAGTGCCCTCTAGCCCGTACGAGTGCCCGCGTGTTCCGCCGGCTACGCACCGGTGGCCGGTCCGGCCGCCGCCAACCGCGCCAGATCCGCCAACATCTCCTCGGCCGGCGCCAACTCCGCGAGGTGCCGGCGCTCGCTCCAGGCCAGTGCGACGCGCGGGAACGCCCACTGCGGGACCCGCTCGGCGCGCCGCAGCGCCCCGCGGACCTCGGCCAGTTCGTCCCGGGTCCGGGCGAGGTGGCGTTCCACCAGGGCGCGCAGGGTCTCCGGCGTGGCGGCGTGGCCGAGCCAGAGCCGCAGCACCAGCGGGTGCTTGAGGACCGGCGGCCCCGGCTCGTCGACGCCGTCCGCCCAAGCGGCGAGCGCGGCGCGGCCCGCGTCGGTGAGCGTGTACCGCCGGGCGGCCCGGGGCTCCTGGGGCGCGGACGTCCGCGACGTCGCCAACCCCATCCGCTCCAACCGGCGCAGCTCCGCGTAGATCTGGCTGATCGCGGGCGACCAGGAGAAGAACCGCAACGAGGCGTCGGCCCACTTCTTCAGCTCGTAGCCGGTGCGTGCACCGCGGAACGAGAGCAGTCCGAGCACCGCCCACGCGGTCGCCGGCAGGTCCGGCGGCCCCGCCCCTTCCCACTTCTGACGATTAGTCATATGACTGATTGAAATAGTGAGTTGGCCGCAGGACAAGCCGGGAGGCACCGTGAAGTTCTCGATCATCTTCGAGGCCCAGCTCGCCGATCCGACCGTCGCCCGCGAGCACCAGTTGTTCCACGACTGCGTCGAACAGGCCGTCCTCGCCGAGCAGATGGGATTCGACCGGATCTGGGCGGTCGAGCACCACTCCCTGACGTGGTACGCGCACATGAGCGCCCCGGAGGTCTTCCTGACCTGGGTCGCCGCCCGCACCCGGACGATCCGCGTCGGCCACGGCGTGGTCTGCATGCCGTTCGCCTTCAACCACCCGGCCCGGGTCGCCGAGCGGGCCGCCACCCTCGACCTGCTCTCCGGCGGCCGCCTCGACCTCGGCGCCGGTCGTGGCGGCACCGCACAGGAGACCTCGCTGTGCGGCGTCGACCGCGACCGCACGACCCGGGAGGTGGAGGAGGCGCTGCGCATCATCGGCCGCGCCTGGCAGGGCGAACAGCTCGCCTACCACGGCGAGTTGATCGACATCCCGCCGCACCCGATCCTGCCCCGGCCGCACCAGACGCCGCACCCGCCGCTCTTCCTTGCCTGTAGCCGCACCGAGACCCTGCGGCAGGCCGCCGAACTGGGCGTGGGCGCCCTCGTCATGGGCTTCGCCGGCCCGGAAGCGGTCGCCGAACTGCGCACCGCGTACGACGCCGCACGGGCGGCCCGCACCGGCGACCGGCTGGTCTCCACCCAGATCAACGACCACTTCGCGGTGCTCTGCCCCACCATCGTGCTCGCCGACCGGGACCGGGCCCGCGCCGTCGGCCTGCGCGGTCAGCGCTTCTTCGCCCAGGCCATCGCGCACTGGTACGGCGGCGCCGGGGTCCCCGACGAGGCGGTGGTGGAGGGCACGGACGAGGCCGTCGAGCTGCGGCGGGCCGCCGAGACGGTCGTCGCCCACCTCCACGAGCAGCGCATCCCGGTCCGCCCGAACGCCACCGCGACCTTCCGGGCCGACCACGCCTACGGGACGGCCGAGGACGCCATCGCCTACGTGGAGCGGCTCCGGGCGGCCGGCGCCGACGAGGTGATGTGCCTGATCCAGATGGGCACGGTGCCGCAGGAAGCCTGTCTGGAGACCATCCGCCAATGGGGTGAAAAGGTCATCCCGTACTTCGCCGAGGGGCGTGCCGCCCCCGCGTCCGTCACCCGCCCGGACGGGTCGTGATCCCCTCGCCTACCCCGCCGTCGGCCGGAGAAAACGCGGAATCAGGCGCCACCCGCGCCAGGAAGTGAGATCGAATCCGTACCTCACAGGAAAAACAGTCGTGACCATGGGGTGTCAGCAGAATAATTTTCAGCAGCCCCACTTGAATGGGCGATCCTTGGCTGGTTACGGTGGTCTCACAGGACGATCTACCGCCGGAGGGCAGTCATGACGGAAATTCTTTCGCCTGTGGGTGTCCGGGGTGGCACCCCGTCCCACGAGTCCGTGGTCGCGCACCCCGCCTGGCCCGTGCTGAAGGACGCCATCGAGGCCATCCGCCCCTGGCAGTCCAAGGACGGTTCGATCGACCTCGCCGCGGACGGTGCGCCCACCGCCACGGCCGTCCGCCACGAGGTCGACCGCGCCATAGCCGCCATCCGGGAACTCGCCCCGCTGCTCCCGCACAACGCCGCCTACCACCAGGCCCTCGACGCCGACCTGCGGCGCTGGGCCGACCAGGGCTTCGGCGTCCCCGACTTCCTCGACTCGCTGCTCGCCTTCCAGCCCGCCCAACAGCGCGCCGACGGCCTCCAGCACCTCGTCGTGTTCCCCATGTACACCCAGAACGGCAACCCGAACCGCAACTTCGAGGCCGTCGTCCTGCGCATGGTCTGGCCCGAGTGGCTCGCCGACCTGGAGCGCACCCGCTACGACAACCCGCTCTTCTGCGGGATCACCTTCGAGGACTTCACCGCCGGCTACGACACCAACTCGGCCGTCCTCTTCCCCGAGACCATCGCGGTCCGCCAGGCCCCCGAGCGGTTCAGCTGGGGCGGCATCTTCTGCGACCGCGAGGCCGCCCGCTTCCGCCGGGTCAGCGAGGCCGCCGTGGACATCCTCGGCGTCGAACTCCCCGCGGACGTCGCGGCCATGCTCGACGACCAGCAGCGCTGCCAGCAGGCGTTCGTCCTCTGGGACATGATCCACGACCGCACCCACAGCCACGGCGACCTGCCGTTCGACCCGTTCATGATCAAGCAGCGCCAGCCGTTCTGGATGTACGGCCTGGAGGAGCTGCGCTGCGACCTCACCGCCTTCAAGGAGGCCGTGAAGCTGGAGGCCGAGGGGTACGCACAGGCCCGCGACGTGCAGTTCGCGGTGATCTTCGACCGGATGTTCCGCTTCCCGGTCACCGGCGACCGGGTGCGCAATTATGACGGCCTCGGCGGCCAGCTGCTCTTCGCGTACCTCCACAAGCACGACGTCGTACGCTGGACGGACAACACACTGCACATCGACTGGGAGCGGGCGCCCAAGGTCACCCAGCAGCTGTGCGGCGAGATCGAACGGCTCTACCGCGACGGCATCGACCGACCGAAGCTGGTCCACTGGTTCGCCGCCTACGACCTCGTCTCGACCTACCTCGCCCCGCACCCCGGCTCGGCCTGGGCCAAGGGCCCGGACGCCCTCAACCTCGACCAGCCGCCGCGCAAGCTCGTGGACGACGTGCTTCCCGACGAGTTCCCGCTGAGCATGTTCTACGAGGCGCTCGCCAAGAAGCTCCGTTCCGTGATCGCCTCGACCAAGGGCATCACCGCCCACAGCGACACCCCGGCGGCAGCGTGAGGAACGTACGGACCGAACAGGACCAGAACGGACAGCGCAGCGTGCGCAACGACCAGAACACCCGGGCAACGGCCGTCCAGGGGCAGGACGAGGAGGCGACGGAGATGGTTACTTCGACGGGCGGCCAGGGGCCGCTGGACGGTGCGGTCATCGCGGTGGCCGGAGCGGCCGGCCCCGCCGGCCGGGCCACCCTGCTGCGGCTGGCCGAGGCCGGCGCGGTGGTGGTCGGCTCGGACTCCAACCCCGAACGCCTGGCGGAGGCCGTCGACGCGGCCCGGTACGCCCACGGCGGCGCCACCGTCATCGGCGAGACCGTCGACCTCCTCGACCTCGACCAGACCCGCGAATGGGCCGCCCGCACGGAGAAGGAGTTCGGGCGCGTCGACGGCGTCGTCCACCTCGTCGGCGGCTGGCGCGGCTGCTCCACGTTCACCGAGACCGACCTCGCGGACTGGGACACCCTCCACCGGCTCCTGGTCCGCACCGTCCAGCACACCTCCCTCGCCTTCTACGACGCGCTCGACCGCAGCGGCAACGGCCGCTACCTGCTGATCAGCGCGGCCGGCGCCAGCAAGCCCACCGCCGGCAACGCCGCCTACGCCGCGTCGAAGGCGGCCGCCGAGGCGTGGACGCTCGCCATGGCGGACGGCTTCCGCAAGGCCGGGGGCGAGGACGGACCGCGCGCCGCGGCTGCCATCCTGGTCGTCAAGGCGCTCGTCAACGACCAGATGCGCGCCGAGCGACCGAACGCCAAGTTCGCGGGCTTCACCGACGTCACGGAGCTGGCCGAAGCCATCGCCGGGGTCTGGAACCGGCCCGCCCAGGAAGTGAATGGACAGCGTCTGTGGCTGACCCCCAAGCCGTGAACCGGGCGAAGACCGACGCCCGGCAGCACCACGACCCGCAGCTCCGCGGCTTCGCCAGCGACAACTACGCCGGCGCCCACCCGGAAGTGCTCGCCGCGCTCGCCCTCGCCAACGGCGGCCACCAGGTCGCCTACGGCGAGGACGACTACACCGAGCACCTCCAACGCGTCTTCCGCAGCCACTTCGGGCAGCGGGCCCAGGCGTTCCCGGTGTTCAACGGCACCGGCGCCAACGTCGTCGCGCTGCAAGCCGTCACCGACCGCTGGGGCGCGGTGATCTCCGCCGACACCGCCCACATCAACGTCGACGAATGCGGCGCCCCGGAGCGGATCGGCGGCCTCAAACTGCTCACCGTCGCCACCCCCGACGGCAAACTCACCCCCGAGCTGATCGACCGCCAGGCGTGGGGCTGGGACGACGAGCACCGCGCCATGCCGCAGGTCGTCTCGATCACCCAGAGCACCGAACTCGGCACCGTCTACACCCCGGACGAGGTCCGCGCCATCTGCGACCACGCCCACGAACGCAACATGCTCGTCCACCTCGACGGCTCCCGGATAGCCAACGCCGCCGCCACCCTCGACGTCCCCATGCGGGCCTTCACCAACGCAGTGGGCGTCGACATCCTCTCGTACGGCGGGACCAAGAACGGCGCGGTCTTCGGCGAGGCCGTGGTCGTCCTCAACCCCGACGCGGTCCGCGCCATGAAACACCTGCGCAAGCTCTCCATGCAGCTGGCGTCCAAGATGCGATTCGTCTCCGTCCAACTGGAGGCGCTCCTCGCCAAGGACCTCTGGCTCCGCAACGCCCGCCACGCCAACGCCATGGCCCAGCGCCTGGCCACCGGCGTCCGCGAGATCCCCGGCATCGAGATCCTCTACCCCGTCCAGTCCAACGCCGTCTTCGCCCGCCTCCCGCACGACGTCAGCGAACGCCTCCAGAAGCGCTTCCGCTTCTACTTCTGGGACGAACCGGCCGGCGTCGTCCGCTGGATGTGCGCCTTCGACACCACCGAAGACGACATCGACGGCTTCCTGAAAGCGATTGCGGACGAGATCCGCCGCTGACCACCGTTTTTGCTTCCCACGTTTTTGGCTTTCCCGCCGTGGTGGTTGGCGTTTGCGCCTGGCGGCGCGGGCGTTGTCGGCTTTCCCGCCGTGGGGGTGCTGTTTGCGCCTGCGGCGCGTTGTCCGCTGCGCGGGGCTGTTGGGTGCG